>JBHHYI010000054.1:0-23622 GCA_046757525.1 bacterium
AAATCAGACCCCTCGACTACGTCCGGCAAAGCCGGACTCCGCTCGGGGTGACAATCTGGTGGTTAGACACCCGTTAAGTTGACGCCAAAATGCAATTGCTCTGGAAAGCCTGGGCTTTGGAGCGCGAGGTTCCAGTCGGCGCAAAAGGAATGCTGTGCTACACGCTAAGCTCATGGTGAGATGAGAATTTTCCTTGACATTTGAAATTTTTACTTTAATATTATCCTGGGGCAGGAAATATTTTTACGCAAATTGGAAACTCTGGAGGCAAGTATGGCATTGAAAAAATCCACCATTATTTTGCTCATAATATTGGGATTTTTTGTCGTTTCCGGGTTATTTGTAATCCTGGGAATAAGAGCAGCATTCAATAATAAACCGGTGGTACACAAGGATTCTGTTTTGAAAATAACCCTGAGCGGCTTGATGACGGAGCACTTTGCGCAGGACGCTGTGGTGCGTGGATTCGAAGGGGCCCATTTGCAAATGTTCGACCTGTACCAGGCCCTGGCGATGGCGAAGCGCGACGACAGAATTCGAGGTCTTTACCTCAAAATAGATTCGCCGAGAATTGGCTGGGCCAAGGCGCAGGAGATCAGAAACTATATCGAGACCTTCAAAAACAGTGGCAAATTTGTGGTGGCTTTCCTGCAGTCGTGCAATGAACTTTCGTATTACCTCGCCTTACCTGCCGACGAAATTTATCTCCAGCCTCATGCAAGCGTTGCATTGAACGGTTTTGCTGCTGAAGTTCCCTTTCTCAAACGCTCCTTGAACAAGCTGGGCATTCAACCGGAGGTAGAGAATATTGGTAAGTACAAGAGCGCAGGGGATGTCTTCAAGCGCGACTCCATGAGTGCTGCGCAGCGCGAGGCAACCGACGCACTGCTGACGGACATTTACGACGAATTCTTAGACCGCGTCCATTCAGAAAGGGATATCGACAGCTCTACCTTTGCAGACGCCTTGAACGCCGGCATTTTCCGCAGCGATGAGGCCTTGAAACTTGGTTTGGTGGACAGCCTGATTTACGAGACCACCGTTCGCGACCTGCTTAAACGAAAAGTGCTTGGCGACAGCACGAAAGATATCGCTGCCAAAAGGCTAAGACTCATTTCCGCCAGCCGGTACAGTAAAATCCCCCCGAAGGAAGTCGGGTTGGGCAAGGGACAGAAAATCGCTCTCGTCTACGCCATTGGCACCATCATGCCCGGAGGCAATGGTTACGACCCGATTTTCGGCAGGAACATGGGCTCGGAAGCCATGATTAAAACCCTGGAATCGGCCAACAAGAACAAGAGCATTAAGGCCATTATTGTCAGAGTTGACAGTCCTGGTGGCAGCGGCGTGGCCTCCGACAGGATCTGGGCTGAAATCGAAAAAGTGCGCAAAAGCAAGCCGGTGATCATTTCCATGTCCGACCTTGCCGCTTCAGGTGGATATTGGATCGCGATGAACAGCGACGCCATCGTCGCCCAGCCGTTGACCATTACCGGCTCCATCGGCGTGGTCAGCACCCTGTTCGATCTGTCCGGCACCTACAAAAAGCTTGGAGTGGTTTGGGAAACCGTAAAAAAGGGTGATCATGCAGATATGCTCACCGACAAAAGACCGCTCACGGCTGAGGAACGGAAACTATTCAAGGAAATGACCTATGACTTTTACCAGACCTTTGTGCAGAAGGCCGCCGAGGGCAGAAACAAAACCTGGGACGAGATCCACAAGATTGCCCAGGGACGGGTCTGGACCGGAGTTCGCGCCAAACAATTCGGCCTGGTCGATTCGTTGGGTTCCCTGGACCTGGCTTTGACCATAGCCAAACGAAAGGCAAAAATCGACGAAAACGCGCCGGTGCAATGGGTGGTTTACCCGCAACCCAAAGGTTTTCTCGAGACGCTGCTCAGAGAGTTGAGCGTGCGCGTGGCCAGCGTATTCATGCCCAAAGCCCGAAAATGGTCGCTGTTAGATTCTCTGCCCCGGGAGATGAAATCGCTGTTGAAGGAAATAGCCATTGTGCAGCAGGTACGCGCTGGCCAAATGATGGCCATTTTGCCCTTTGTGCCGGAAATTCGATGACCACGCTTGGCTCGAGACGCAAACAGCAATCTCAAGAACTTTTTTCGAAAGATGCTCAGACTAAAGTTAGCCATCATCGTAGGCCTGGCCGGCTTCACAATTCTTAGCGCCTGTTCTGCGTCCAAAAAAGCCCTGAAGCAAGCCAGAGAGTTTGAGCAAGCCGGGCTTTACGTGGAAGCCGCCAGACAAGATTTGAAAGCCCTGCGCAAGGATCCTCACTTCAAAGAAGCTCTGGTGCATTTGAAGAGCGTTGCGCCGAAAGCCTACGCGGAACTCCTGGACCGGGGCAAGAATCTCGAGTCCGCGGCGGACTGGGACCAGGCCGTCGTCGAGTACGGTCAATTGCATGATTTGCTCGATCAGTTTCATCGCCACGGGGTCGTTTTCGAGACCGAAAATGTAGGTGCGCAGTTGAAGGCCGCACGGCAAAAAGCCGCCCAAACCCATTACGCTGAAGGAGAGGCTTTTGAGAAAAACAACCAGTGGCAAAGAGCTGCCAACGCATTCCTGAAAGCAGACAGCTTCGTTGAAAACTACAACAACGCCTTGGACAAGGCCATTCACGCCTTGCTCATAGCCGGCGACCGTTTGTTAGAAAGCCGAAAATATTCAAGAGCCCTGAAGAATTACCAACGGGTGTTGGAAATCGCTCCAAATCATCGGAGAGCAAAACAAGCGGCAGCCGAAACCTATTACCGCCGCGGCAGGCAATATTTCCAAGAAGCACAATATCGAGAAGCTTTGAAGGACTTCGAGCGCATTGAAGCTTTTGTGCCCGGTTACAAAGATTCGCGCAAATGGCGAGAGCGCGCTCTGGACAAGGCGACGCTAAAGGTGGCGGTCATTCCCTTTTTAAACCTGAGCCGGAACTACGCCGCCGATGGGTATTTGTTGGCCAGCGAAATAACCAGCCGCTGCCAGGAAAGAGACTTACCCTTTGTGCACTTTCTCCTGGATGCAGACGTGATGAATCTGTTGAACAAGAATAGAATCTCATTGAGCAGAGGCGTGACGGCGGAGCATTTAGCGCAAATAGCCGACAACTACGGACTGGACGCCATCGTCTGGGGCAAAATCCGGGAAGTCCAAGTCATCGACAAACCGGCCTCCTTCAAAGAATATGAAGGTGCTATTACCACCACCGCGGTAGACAGCACCGGCAAGGAAGTGGAACAGCAAGAGCCAATTTATTATCGGCAATATACCAAGTCACGTGTGGTGAAAATGCGGGCCGACCTGCAGATCCTGGATGCCCACACCTCGGCGCCTTTGGTTAGACAAAGCTACTTTGACGAAAAAACCGACCGGGCCGTCTGGATTGCTTACCAGGGAAGCATCTACGATCTGCCCAGGAACAAACAAAAATATCTCGACGCCCCGCGCGACCCAAGACCGGTACCGGAGCTGGTTAACGACCTGATTCTGTCCATGAGTAAAAAAATGAGCCGGCGCGTCATGCAACAATTCAAGTAAGTCCTTCTGCCCACCCTGGCCGGCAAACTCCTTCCCAAGTACCAAATTTACATTAATTTATTCAGCATGAGACAAAAACAACCTGGATGTGTCTCACGGTGCAACACTTCCACCGAAGATTTCTTCTCCCTGGCGCAGTTAAGTCTTTAATAATTAGAAGGAAATAGCCTCAACATTATTGTGGCATACGGTTTGCAATTTATGAAAAATCAATTAATAACCACAATTATTTATTAGTGTAAGTGGTCATCATGAAGAACTTACAACGTTTGCTCTTGCCCATTCTCGCCTTGTGTTTCATTGCAAGTACTGGCCGCGCTCAGGGTTTAACCCTGCCGGGAGGCAGAGGCCTAATACATCTCGCCTCTGCGTGGAACTTAGAGAAGGGCGGCCTCACAGTCGAAGGCGCCTCCTCGTCCTATTTTCAAAACGCTTCGGTGGTGAGTACCGCCGGGGCCTCTTCAGCCATTACCTACTGGGACGTACAGGGCGCTCTTTCCTTGCATTTCGCCAGTGGCAAACACACGGAATGGATCCTCACTCAAATTGTTTACCAGGACAACCACAAGGGAACCGACAGCGACGCTTTTAACGCTCCGGACGATCTGCTGCTGAAGCTCAAGATTGGCTCTATTGGTAGCAAAATAAGCCGATTTAGATTCGGATTGACCTTAGGTACGCGCATTCCCTTAGCCTCTAAACACAACCTCATTTTGGAATCTTACACCGCCAACAAATTAGGCGCGGGTTTTACCTCCTTGTTCTCCTATTCTCCGGATCCCCTCATTCCTGAAAGCGCGTTTAATTTGCATGTCAATCTGGGCTTTTGGTACTATAACGATACGGGACAATTTCCAGCAGGCGGCAAGGCCAACGACTTGATCACCGTCATCGACCCCACCACGACTTTTCTCTATGGTATCGGTTTCGCCTATCCAGCCAAGCATTTCGACTTCTCCCTGGAATTCACAGGTCAGGCCTTCTTGCAAAGTCCACCGGTGACTGCCTACGGAAGAGAAGATTTCATTCTCTTGACCCCCGGAATCAAATACCGCCCAACGCAATGGATTAGCTTGACCGCCGGCCTGGACCTGAGACTGTCCGACTTCAAAGATACCACGCTTTACCAGGCCCAGGGGACCGCGCTTCCACGAGTGAACCCGGAGTTGGCTAACTACCCGTTCTGGCGCTTGCGAACCGGCGTTCAATTCCATCTGCGCAAACCTGCCCCGCAAATTCCATCAACCATCGAATTAGCAAAGGTGAAAAAGAAAAACAAGAAATTCAACAAGAAGAAAGAAAAGGTGGCAGAAAAGGTGACCGAAAAATACGACCTGAGTAAAGAGAGGCTTGAAACCGAAAACGCAGAAGCAGAGCTGGAAAAGATTCGCGAGGAAAGGAAGCGCATGGAATCGATCATTGCTCGCCTGAAGAAGATTTTGGATATGGGCGAGGACGCCGACCTATCAGAGGAATCGCAGACAGAAGAAAGCAAAAACGTGACAGAGAAAAAGCCCAACTGAGCGTTCAGTCCCCGATTTTCTCGACCAGCCACGCCAACAAATCAGATATCTTGACCCGCTCCTGCTGCATGGAATCCCGTTCTCTAATCGTTACCGTCTGGTCTTTGCTGGTTTCTGAATCCACCGTAATGCAGTAAGGTGTGCCAGCTTCGTCCTGGCGTCGGTAGCGCCGTCCGATTGCGCCGCTTTCATCGTAAAACACCATGAATCTCTGCTTGAGCTCGTCGACGATCTTGTGGGCGACTTCAGGCATGCCATCGCGCTTCACCAGCGGGAACACCCCGGCTTTGATCGGAGCGATTTGGGGTGAAAGGTGCAGGACCACTCTGCTTTCCCCGTTGATTTCTTCTTCCTCGTAGGCGTCAACCAGCGCAGTCAGGAAGGTCCGGTCACAGCCGGCGGAGGTTTCAATGATGTAAGGAACGAAGCGCTTTCTGCTGGCATCGTCGAAATAGCTCAGGTCTTTGCTGGAGAATTCGCGATGGCGACTGAGATCGAAATCCGTGCGATTGTGAATGCCTTCCAGCTCTTTCCAGCCGAACGGAAAGCGGTACTGAATGTCGAAGGCCGCCGCTGCGTAATGGGCTAATTCGTCCGCGCCATGCTGGTGAAATCTCAAATTATCCCGGCGAATTCCCAGGGCGTCGTACCACTCAATCCGCTGCTGTTTCCAGTATTCAAACCATTCCGCATCGGTTCCCGGTTCCACAAAGAACTGCATTTCCATCTGTTCGAATTCTCGCGTTCTGAAGGTAAAGTTGCGCGGTGTAATTTCGTTGCGGAAGGCCTTTCCGATCTGAGCGATACCAAACGGAATTTTCCGGCGCGAGGACTGCAGCACGTTGAGAAAATTAACGTAGATTCCCTGGGCCGTTTCAGGTCTCAAATAAACGGCAGACGCCTCCTGCTCCACCGGCCCCATGTGCGTTTTGAACATCAGGTTGAACTGCCGCGCTTCGGTGAGTTCGCCGCCACAAACCGGGCACTTCTCCACCTCGATGTCGTCGCTGCGGAAGCGCCGCCGACAGTTCTTGCAGTCGACCATTGGATCGGTGAAGCCGGCGACGTGCCCGGAAGCCTCCCAAATTTTGGGGTGCATCAGGATCGCTGCATCCAGGCCGACGATGTCCTCGCGACATTGCACCAGACTCTTCCACCAGAACTTCTTGATATTGTTTTTCATCTCAACGCCCAAAGGGCCGTAATCGTAGCAACTGTCCAGACCTCCGTATATTTCGCTCGACTGAAATATGAAGCCTCGCCGTTTGCACAGGGAGACGATTTTGTGCATAAGTTTCTCGGATCTATCCTTGCTCATAAAATTCTCCTGTTAAGCTGATCAATCTGATCGAAGCGTCTTAGCCGCCACTTCAGGGGGCACCATATTGACTTGAAAACCAGAACCGATTTCAAAACTCTTGTAACCCCGGAATTTCGGCGCAATCTTTATATGCCAGTGGTAGTCTCTTTCCAACGTCTTCCAGTAACCCCGTAATTTGCCGGCAGCGATGTTAGGACCAGAGTGTAAGACCATGATATAATTGGGGTTCGCCAACTTCTTGGTTAGCCTTCGCAGGATTTCTCTCAATATTTCGGCCAGTGGTCTGTTTTCTACATTCCATTCGAAAAAAGTTTCATGATCTTTTGGCAAAATCCAGGTTTCAAAAGGGGTGCGGGAGGCAAAGGGCGCAAAGGCCAGATACTTTTCGGTTTCCATTACCACCCGTTCGCTGTCCGACAATTCCTGATTGATGACGTCACAAAAAACGCAGCGCTCTTTGTACTGGAAATATTCCATGGCATTCATGAGTTCTGATTTCACCAGGGTGGGCGTAATAGGCGTTGCAATGATGTGGGAATAAGAATGGCCAACCACGGCTCCGCTTTCCTCGCCGTAGTTTTTGTGGAACAGCACATACCGAAAACGCTCGTCTCGCTTCAGATCCAGAATGCGTCCCCGAATCGTAGTCAGAATATCGCTTATTTGATCGATGTCCATGCTTGCCATTCGGTCGTTGTGCTTCGGCGACTCGATGATGAGTTCGTGCGCACCGATGCCATCCAACACGTCGTACATACCGACTGCACGGTTGTTTAAGTCACCGTAGATCTGCAGCATCGGGGTTTGCTCCGGCACCACTCTCACTTTCCAACCAGGCTCATTTTTCTGAGAGCTGTTGTTGCGGATGGCATATATTTCGCTGGGCGTCTCTGCTTCGAAACCCTCGCAATAACTGCACGTGGTCTTCTTGTTTTTTCCCCGTGCGTCCTTTGGCTGTTGCCGCTTCAGTATAACATCATTCAGGTAGTTCTCATATTGGACGATGATGGTCCATCGGCCAGTAATGGGGTCACGACGAAATTGATTTGAAGTCATAACACTCCCGTTTTGATTTACTCCATAGTTTTGTAGTTAGCCACTTTGGGAATTAGAATTAGTTGCCTCCCCCTCTTCATCTACGGATTCATCCCTGTCGCTGCGGTCGAGCAGATTTTCATCGTCCTTGAGTTTTCTCAATATTAAGTAAGTCATCATATTGCCGGTGTCATAAGTGGCGAACAAGTACGACAAAACCAAAGCGCCAATCACCATCATGTTGAGTGCAAAAATGTAGGATGAAACCTGCAAAGTTGGCGGCAGTTGTAATGGAATAAAATCTCTCGAAAAAAAGAACCAGGAAGTGGCTTTTCCTAAAACTATATGCAACCCTTTGTCCAGGGTAATCGTCCAGCTTTGCAGTAGGTATTGTGCATGACTGGCCAGATTAATAAAGTTATCCCCCATGGCAAAAGAAAACACCCGGCTGATAAAAACAAAAGTGGTCTTGGCAAAAACGGCTAAAACCCCGAAACCGAAAACGGCGATTGCTGTTGCCAGCCCCTCATAAACAACCAATCGCACCGGCTGACTCCAGGCCGTTGAAAAGCTTTGGAAAACCGCTTCAAAGGCGTCCTCATTGGTGGTCGCAATGATCGCCGGAGCCAGCACTACTGCCACGACGGAAACGAGTATTAAGAACATCAGCAGAAACGATGCGAGCATCCACAAGGTGGTGATCATCGAGATGCTCAGTTCCCCAAGAAAGGGAATGCGGCCCAGGAACCCAAGAAACGAAATGCCCACGAGACCACCCAGTATGAAAATCCCCACAGCCACAGGCGTCAGAAGCGTGGAGCCACACTTCTTGAAAGCGAATGAAAAGGCTTCGCGCCAGGTGAAATAGTGGTTGCCCTTCAGCACCATAAACGAAGCACGCGCCACTGCCGTGCTTGTCACCAAATGCACCGCCAGAAGAAAAAACAAACCCAAAGCAAAGACGATCTTAGAAGTTACAGAGACTTGCACGTTAGCCCCAATCAACCACGGAAATAAGCCAAACCTGGCAAGTATTTGTTGCAGATGAAACCCGGACAGCAGCAAACTCACCACCGAAAAGACGAAGTACCCTGCATAGCCAAGAAGCAGTCCAGTGAATTCAATCCAAATTCGCTGGACACTAAAAGCGATGCGCAGCGACTTGAACAAATCTCTGAAATCAAACTGCAACTTCAATGTTCCTCTCCCATTACAAGTGTTAAGAAACAAGCTAACCTGGTCAGCACCTTGTTGGATCACAGTTTCGAGTGCTTCTCGGTTTTGCTATTGTTCTCAGAATCCACCCTGGCCGGAGTCTTACACAGCATGATCCGAATAATGCGATTGCGAAGCACTTTTTCAACAACGAAAGTAAGACCGTCATATTTTACCACTTCTTTCTCCTCAGGCACATAACTGGTCAGATTCAGAATAAACCCCCCTAAGCTTTCGTACTCCCCTTCGGTGGGCAATTCGATATCAAGCAACTCATTTAGCTCCTGAATATCGATCTTGGCATCCACCAGAAAAGTATTTTCGTTGATCTTGCGATAGAGCGGCACCTCCTGGTCGTACTCATCCTGGATGTCACCGATGATCTCTTCGATGACGTCTTCCAGGGTCACAAGTCCAGCAGTGCCGCCATACTCGTCCACCACAATGGTCATGTGATATTTTTCCTGTTGCATGTCTTTTAGCAGATGGTGCAATTTTTTGCTTTCCGGAATAAAATAGGCGGGTCTGGCGATGCTCCTCAGTTTTAGCGGCTTGTTTGATTTCCGAGTTAAATGGGCCAAGAGGTCTTTGGCGTGAATAATCCCCAGGATGTTGTCCACACTTTCACTGTAAAGCGGGATCCGTGTGTGCCCTTTGGTGGCGACCAATTTGGTAATTTCTTGCAGACTGGTATTTTCCTCAACACACACCATATCCGTCCTCGGTACCATGATTTCATGTACCTCAGTCTCTCCTAATTCGAAAATCGAATGAATCATTTCCCGTTCGTTTTCATCCAGGTTTCTCTTCTTTTCGTTTTCATTCACCAAAGCGATTATCTGTTGTTGCCTCAGATAGGCTTCATTTCTCTTTATTTCGTTGGGGAGCAATATGAGCTTGCTGATAGCCCCGATGGGCCTTAAGAACGGCCCCATCAGGGCAGAGAAGACGTATACCGGCAGGGAAAGGAGTTGAGCGGCCTTCTTAGGGTTCCTGAAGAACAAGAGTCTCAGGCCCAACGCTCTAATCACTGTAAGAGCAGAAAGTATGAGAATAAAGGCAACGACGAAAAAAAATAGCGAACTTAGTTTTGTAGAACTGACCAGAGATTTGCTCAACAGTAGAGACAAAAAAATGGTAGCGACATGATGAATCCCCTCCCCGATTTTTAGGGTAAGAAACAGACGCTTTTTCTGGCTCAGCAGCTCTATGGTTCGTTTGGATTGTTTGGAAGCTTTTTTCCGGAGCTGCTTTACGTCCTTATCCGAAAAGGCAAAAAAGGCCTGTTGTGAACCCGCGATGCTACCAGAAACGATGAAAAGTATTAACAGAACAATGATTTCTAAAATATCAGAATCTAAGTCCAAATTAATCTTATCGAGTTTAACTCTAAAAAACTTAATTGCTCAATATTACTTCCGAGTCCCTCATTTGGAGCATCTCCAAATAGTGGTCCTCTCGGGCTGTCATCGCTTGCTTTTCCTTCTCGGAATGGTCACCGTAGCCCACAAAATGCAGCATGCCATGTATCACCATGCGCAACAACTCGTCGTTGAAACCAACCTGCAATTGCCTTGCCTGTCTTTCCACTTGCGCAGTGCAAACGTAGATTTCACCTTCAAAAATCGCCTCCCTCTGCTCCGATAATGGAAATGCGATGACGTCCGTGACGGTGTTCCGGTTCAAGAAACGTTGGTTGAGTTGCGTGATATAGGCCTCATCTACAAAAATGATCGCCAGCTTTGCGGCCCTTTTGGATTCTTGCGACCACACCCTTTTTGCCATCCGGGCAATCGCTCGGGGATCGTGAATCTTCCCCTGGCAGTTAAACACCTCAATTTGCAGGCTCAACGGATTTCTCCCGCACGGGTTTGTCACCTTTCTTGAAGAATCGACTGTTCTGGTCGGGATAAGTGATCCGGCCATGAAATATCCCGGTCAAAATGTTCAGAAAGCTTTTCTTGACCTCATTCATATCTCTCAAAGTCAAAGGACATTCGTCCAGTTCTGAATCTGCCAGCCGCTCCTGACAAATATTGTTGATCATGCCGCGAATTCTGCTGACCGTGGGATCCTTGAGCGTACGGGAAGCCGCTTCGACCGCATCGGCTAACATGACAATGCCGGTTTCCTTGGTATCGGGTTTGGGCCCCGGGTAACGGAAATCCGCTTCATTGATTTCGGTGCCCTGGTTCTCACTCAGAGCTTTTTCGTAAAAAAACCGGATCAGGTTCGTGCCGTGATGCCGCGGAATAAAATCGACGATTTCCTGGGGCAGTGAATTTTGTTCGGCGATCTCCAGACCCCGCTTAACATGATTAATCAGAATCAGGCAACTCATGTTTGGGGTCAATTTCTCATGGGGATTCCTGCCACCCTTCTGGTTTTCCACAAAATATTCCGGCTTCTCCATTTTGCCAATGTCGTGGTAGTAAGCGCCAACCCGGGTCAGCAGTGCGTTAGCATTGATGGCTTCGGCAGCAGCTTCTGCCAAATTGCCCACCAACAGGCTGTGATGGTAGGTGCCAGGCGCCCGGATGGCCAACTGCCTGAGCAATGGTTTGTTTAAATCGGACAATTCTAAAAGGGTAGAATCAGTTGGTATTCTAAAGACATATTCAATGATAATCATCAATCCGTAGGCCAAAATAGGAGATAAGAAACCGTTGATGATGCCATCATACCAATAAGGCAGGATGTTCATAAAGGTGGTATGTTTTACAAATTCCACCGTTCCGATTGAAAAAACATAGGCGCCACAAATGGCTAAGAATCCCTTAAAAATCCACGAGCGTGCTTGTATTTCGCGCACCGAGAAAGTCGATATGGTGCCGACAAAAAGCGACACGATCATCACGCCGAAATCATTGCCCTTCAAAGCACCAATGAGAATGCTGAGCGAAACCGTGCCAATAAAAGCGGTGCGCGTATCAAAAAAAATCGTCAGCAGCATGGAGGCAATTGCGATTGGAATCAGATAGGCCGACAAACTCAACTTGTTGACCAAATAGGTCGTGAAAAGAATCAAAACAAAAACAATGAAAATCAAAGACAGTTTTTTTACATTGTCAAAGATGTCTCTTCGAGAAGTAAACAAAAATAGAACAGTAAACGACACAGCGAGGACGATGAGCAGGATTCTGGCAACAAAAGGCAAAATTAGCTTGATGCCGCCATTTTGCTTTTCCCTTTCAGAAATAGCCTGCGAAAGGGATCTCAACTTTTCCAACGCCTCCCCGGAGATGCGTTCATGGGTATCGATGATTCTTTCTTTCGCCAGCACCGTTCCTTTAGCCAGTGGCACCTTGGATTCCGCCTCTCGAATGCGCTCCTCGGTTTCCACTTGGTCATAGATCAAATTGGGTTTCAAGAATGCTCCGATGATCTCATACCCAATTTTTACCATATCCTGTTGCTTGGGAAACGTCCTGCGCAATTTGTCCAAGTATTTCAATTCAACGTTGTCCAAATTGAAGTGATTATCCACATCTTCCAGAATTTCTGTGTCGAAGGAGTTAACGGAGATCTTGGTGACGTAATCAGGAATCTCCTCCCGGTGGACGTTGAGTATTCCAAAGGAGTACATATCCTTCAATATTCTCTCGATGTTGGTCTTAAAAAACTTGTAGTCAAAGCTCGCCTGCTTCGAATTCACACCAGGGAAGTCCTTGTTACGGGCCTTGGACGGCTTCTTTGCTTTGCTGCCTGTGTTACCGCTCAGCAGAATAGGGAGGTTCTTCTGTTCGACAATGATTGCATAATCATTGAGAATGCTCTGTAGATTCCTCACTTTAATGGAATCCGATGTACTGGACTCACGCACTTTTTCAATTTGCTTAAAGAACTGATCTAAATCGCTGAAACATTTTTTTTCTATGCTATCGGAGCGCACGAACACCAGGTTGACCTTCTCAGCGGCATTCTTTTTGTCCTGATTGTATTCCTCTTCACTCTTGTTCACCAAAAAAGTGAAAGGCGCAATCACTTCATCGCCTACGTAGATTTCTCCTTCTTTCAGATTTGCAAATTGGATGGAGGGCTCATAAGGGAAAATCAGCGTAGAGATGACGATGATGATGACGCCTAAGAAGGCGTGGGGAGCATATTTCCAGAATTTGCTTTTGGCAAATACTTTCTTCTTCTTGCGAATGATGTGGTTCAGCTTTTTAATGATTGCAAGATTAACGGACACGTTCAATGACCTCCAAACTACTGCTGAGGCTTGTCGTTTTGGCTTTCGTAGCTGTCATACGCTTTGATGATGTCCCGCACCAGTTTATGCCTCACAACATCGCGTTCGGTCAAGTATACGAACGCGATCCCGTCAATGCCATTCAAGACCATACGCACTTGAACCAGGCCGGATTGTTTGGGATCCTGCAGATCGATTTGAGTGATGTCGCCAGTGATCATGGCTTTGGAGTTGACGCCAATTCTGGTCAAAAACATCTTCATTTGATTAAAAGACGTATTCTGCGCCTCGTCCAGAATAACAAACGCGTTATTCAGAGTACGTCCCCGCATATAGGCCAGAGGTACAATTTCAATCACCCGAGTTTCCAAATACCTCTTCAGCTTGTCAACCGGAATCATATCGTAAAGCGCATCGTAAAGCGGCCTGAGGTACGGATCGACCTTTTCCTTGTAGTCGCCCGGCAAAAATCCCAGAGTTTCCCCGGCTTCCACGGCCGGTCTGGTAAGAACGATGCGATCGATCTCGCGGTCACGCAGGGAGGCCACCGCCAGGGCTACTGCCAGAAACGTCTTGCCCGTTCCAGCGGGCCCGATCACAAAGTTGATATCGTTTTTCTTAGACGACTCGAACAAGGCGTTCTGGCCGGCACTCTTCGGCCTTATGACGCCCTCTTTGGTGTACAGAATTACAGCGCCAGCACCATCAGAATCCCCGGCTTTAGCCACCACCTTATTTTCAACCAGGTCAAAAATGGTTTCTAACTCCTGCTCTCGTATGACATGGCCCTTGGTGACCATGACAATGAGTTCATCAAACAACTTTTGCAGCTTCTGTACAACGACCGGGTCGCCTTTCAAAATAATTTCATTGCCGCGGGCAACGACCGTAGCGTCAAAACGCTTCTGAATGATTTTCAAGTTTTTGTCGTGTAGGCCAAAAAGTTTAATCTGGTCTACACCCTGCAATAACACTTTTTTTGTGTTGTTGGCCGTCTTATTATTCAATCTAAGATAACAATCTCACATGAAAGATTCAACGATTAACAAAAAAAGCCCTCGACTCCCTGGACTAAAAAGTCACTGGAGCCGAGAGCTTTAAGATCTTATTACACGAACGATTAAATCATTGCTGGGGAACCACCAACACCTGATAAGGATAAATCATGCCTGGATCCTCGCCGACGGTGTTCTTATTGGCTTCATACAATTCCTTCCATTTAGTGGGGTCGCCTAAGATATCCATACTGCCTGCGATCTTTGCCAAATTATCCCCCCTGCTGACCAAGTACTCATTGGGTCCCACTTCTCTCTGAATTTTAAAGATTTGTTCAGGATAAATCAGATCGGGGTCTTTGATTTGATCTCGATTGTAGGAATAGATTCGCACCCATTGGAATGGATCGTTATAAATGTCGGGTTTCTTGGAGATTCTCCACAGATAGTCGCCCCGGACCACCGTGTATTCGTCATAAATACTCTTAGGCATCTTTGACCTGAGTTGGGCAATTTTGCCTTCGAGGCCCGCAATTTTATTTTGCATTTCAGTCAAAGATGAAATGCGACTCTTTTTTAGTTCGTTCAGTTGCTCTTCGATAGAGTCGATTTCTTTGCGTTTTTTGAACAACTCTTCCGGCGACAATGCAGCTAAGGCATTTATCTCACCGTCTAAATCGTCAAGCTGCTGCCGATACGCATTGACGCCGGCCTCATCGGTACCAATGACGTTGTAGATATCCGACCACACATCATGGGTTTGAGACTCTGTATCGGAGATCTGGGACTTCAGAGATTCCATGTCGGCATCCAACTTAGCGATTTCGGCCTTTGCATCACTCTCACGTTTTTGCCATTCTTGCAATTGCGCGTTGTATTCATCCATAGACATCTTTTCTTGCGAATACACCAGGGTCGGCCCAACGCTCAAAACAAATAGGATCAAAACGGAGAATACAAAGAGAGTTTTAGAAACTCTTTTCATGTTCACCCTCCTTATTTCGAATTCCTGAGGAAATATTTTCTTACTGTCCGAGTCTTTTTTTGACTGTTTCAAGCTCATTCTGAGCCTCTTGCAAGTCATTTTTTTTCTTATTTAATTCACTTTCAAGTCGGCTTTTTTCCCGTCGCCTCTCCTCTAAGGTCTTTTCAGCCGAAAGAGCAGCATTTTTCTGCTGTTCCAAAGCTTGTAATTGTTCGGCACTTGGATGTTTTGCACACCCCACTAAGGAGAAAGAAGAAAAAACAAATGTCACACACACGGCAAACAGAAACACTTTCGAAATGACTTTCATCGATCCCGTCACCTCCTTCCGTAGAATTGGTTTAACTCGTTAATTTCTAACTTAGTGACTTGAATGCCTTGGTTTTACAACTTGCTTAAAATTACCTCAGCCATAATAACAAAAAAAATGTTAATTGTCAAGAAAAAAATAATTTACACCGTTTTCAAATTTAATTCCTGAAGTTGCTCTTCGGTGACCTCTGAAGGCGCACCATCCATCAGGGAAAGGGCACTATTGGTCTTTGGAAAGGCAATGACTTCTCTCAGCGATTTCTTGTTGGCCAGGATCATGACCAGGCGATCAAATCCGAAGGCAATGCCTCCGTGTGGTGGCGCCCCAAATTCGAATGCGTTCAACAAGAAACCGAACTTGTCCTCAGCTTCGGCTTTAGACAGACCGAGCAACCGAAATATCTTGTCTTGCAACTCTCGAGTATGAATCCTGATGCTACCGCCGGCAATTTCGTAACCGTTCAAGACCAAGTCGTAGGCTTTCGCCCTCGCCCTTTGCGGTTCCTGCTCGAGCAATTGGAGGTCTTCATCTAAAGGGGAAGTAAAGGGATGATGCCTGGCCACGTACCGGTTTTCCTCCCGGTCGAATTCCAGCAGAGGGAAATCGACAATCCAAACGTGCTTGTAGATTCCCTGCGGTATGAGCTTCTCTTCTTCTGCCAGTTTCTGGCGCAAGGTGCCCGCGAGAGTTAAGGCCTTGTTCCTTTCGTCGGCAATGAGCAACAGCAGGTCTCCGGGTTTTGCGTCGAAAGCCGTATTGATTTGCTGAATGGCCGCCGGAGTGAAGAACTTTGTCAGGGACGATTCCCAGCCATCCTCAGAAACTTTAATGGCAATCAGACCTTTGGCCCCGAGTTCCAGCATGGAATGCGTCAAGGTGTCGATTCGTTTCCTGCTCAGGCCCGCACCGTTTTTGAGTAGCACGCCGCACACGATGCCACCGGCTTTCACGGTTTCCGTAAAAACTTTGAATTCGCATTCCTTCACGCAATCGGTGATCTCGGTGATTTCCAGGTCAAATCGCAGGTCGGGTTTGTCGCTGCCAAACCTGGCCATGGCTTCGGCGTAAGTGAGACGGGGGAACGGCGTGTCAATGTCCAGGTTTAGGACTTTTTTGAATATTTGCACCATGAGTTCTTCGTTCAACTGCAACACGTCGTTTAGCTCGACAAAGGACATTTCCACGTCGATCTGAGTAAACTCTGGCTGTCGATCCGCGCGCAGGTCTTCATCGCGAAAACAGCGCACGATCTGATAGTAACGATCCAGGCCAGCGATCATGAGCACTTGTTTGTAGGTTTGGGGACTTTGCGGCAGGGCATAGAATTTGCCCTTGTGGATACGGCTTGGTACCAGGTAGTCCCGCGCCCCTTCCGGCGTACTGCGCATCAAATACGGCGTCTCCACTTCGATGAAATTGTGGGCGTCAAAAAAAGAGCGCACCGCCTGATAGGTTTTGTGGCGAATAATCAAAGATTTCTGCATTTGAGGACTTCTTAGATCGAGATAGCGGTATTTCAGTCGCAGTTCTTCTGAAACTTCCACATTCTCGGCCACGCCAATGGGAGGCGTCTTCGCGGGGTTGAGTATCTTGAGTTCTCGAACCGAAACCTCGATTTCCCCGGTGGACAGATTGGGATTGATCATTCCCTCCGGTCTAAGCTGGACCTGCCCCTTAACGGCAACGACGTACTCGCCGCGGAGCTCCTTAGCCCGCACGTAGGTATCGTTGGCATGTTGCGGGTCAAAAACGATCTGGGTTATCCCGTAACGATCCCTCAGGTCGACGAAAATCAAGCCGCCGTGATCCCGCCTTCGATGCACCCAACCCATTAAGATGACTTCTTTGCCGGAGTCTTGCCGACCCAGGTCGCCACAAGTAGCAGTTCTCTTCCAACCCTCCAAACCGTCCACTTCTAAAACCTCCTTCGAAAAGAATTGAAACACAAAAAAACCGCCTTAGACTTTGGAAGGTCTGGCGGTTAAGTATCTTAGAAATTCAAATGATGGGAGCTTATTAACCGTTTCCTCGAGACGCGACCGAAAACCCTAACTGTCCATGCCAAAAATCGCGTTTCCGGCTCTGTCTGTCGCCTATGTTCAATACCCGAATGCGTAAGTTTGCCGAATGGTGGTGTCGCCGTACGACTGTTTGATGACGCCAAAATCAGACCAACGGCGAATTCTACTCACCACGCACTGCTCTACTTTTCTATTCTTTAGAGTCGATGAAATAATCTCGACCTTTTTGACCGTGCCTTGCGGGGTTATGGTGATTCGCAAAACCATCTTCCCCTTTAGGTTCGGATTCCTTTTTAGTTGGCGTTCGTAACAGTATTGCATGGAATTGTTGTGCTTCATGATGACACCCTGAATGTCATCCTGGTTCCGTCCCACGATGCCCTTCTCAGACCCGCCTTCGATTAAAGGCGATTCGTTAACGACAACCAAATCCCCGGACCTTGAAAACGAGTTCGATTTGGTTGTTCCCAGCCCGGTTAACAAATCATCAATTCCGCCACCACCCGCAGCGGTTCTAGCCCCTTTCACGCCACCATCGCCGTGCCCTGCACCTCCCTTTCTTCTTCCTGGAGCTCCACCGGTTTTTATGCCGGACAATTTCGACAAGGCCTGGTCCAGATCCTGGCCGGACTCACCGGTCTGTCCCAGGATATCCTCGACCCCCTCACCGCTGGCTGAACCGCTGGAACTGGTCAACAGAGCGAGGATCCCTTTTGAACTCACAGCAGCAGCGATCTCTTCCCGCGATTTGCCACGCGGCCTACCACTTCCTCGACCGCGACGGGCCACGTTCGGGCCTTCCTTTTTGGCACCCTCGGCCGGGCTACTCTCCCGCGAGGACGGCCTGGCCCCTCCGGTTTTTGCGGCGCCTTCGGCTTTGAGAACTTCTTTTTCCTCTTCAGGCTTCTTTTTCAGCAGCTCTAACTGGGCTATGGGTTCTTTCAAATGAACTTCTTTCTCCAGTACTTTTTTTGCCATCCTTTGCTGAATCTTTGCGATACTCCTGATCGTCCCTTCTTTTGAAATTGGATTGATAATAAAATAAATCGCAATTGCCACGTGTAAAACAATCGAGACGGCCAATACCGAAAGATAGTTCTTGTCAAACCGCTCTACAAAAGATTTTCGGAATTCTTTGGGAAACTCCATTTCGGTCAAGACAAACACATCCCCGTAAGAATCATTTTCACCACGCGGCACTTTATCGTCGTAGGCAGAATTCGATGTTTTCTCGGTATGGTTCATATTTACACCTTTGTCCTAAGCGTGCTTAACCAATTGATAGAGATTAAAAATGAACAGCTTACCTATTATTAGTTTGAGCCTACTTTTTCTTTTTTATATACCACCAAACGCATGTTCGGATACTCTGAAGCCCCGCAGGTTGCCATGACCTTCACCAACTCTTTATAGGCAAGGTTCTTGTCACCCTGAATGGTGACCTTGGCCGAAAACGGCACACCATACTCCTCTTTCATACGCTTCGCTTCCTTGGCATGGCGCAAGAGTTCTTTCTGCAATGCAGGGATGATGTAGCCTTTCTGCTCGACGACCTCTTTTAGGGGCACGACAGGTTTGTGGTTCACCATGACGATTTCTTTGGACACAATCAAATCTAAAGCGGTTTCTGGTGGCGAATCGATGGTAGACTTCGGTAATGTGAGATACTCTGACGGCTGTATGAGTTGCCCTTGTGTCGAATAGGTTTTCAATAGAAACACTAAAATTATGGTGAACATGTCCATCATGGATGTCAAATTCAACCTTGCCGTTCTCGACGTGGTATCATGCTTCTTGATGCGTGAAGGTATGAACGCCATAGATGCTCCAAGAAAAACGGTTCAATATCTCATTGATTTAAAGCACACCAGCACTAACGGACACGATTGGAAACAAGCTTAACTCGGTGCCGTCGATGGTAATCGAACGGGAAGCGTCCATGGTGCTGACTAATTCCTGGTAATTGACCTGAGGTTCGGCCTGAATAATAATCGTGTCTGTATCTTGAAATCGACCCGCAGCTTTTCTCTTGATTTCATAAAGCCTTTCGGTAAGCAAACTGTAGTCGTATTCGCCGTTGACCTTTGGGATGGATGGTCCGGCATCGGACTTCAGAATGCCGGCCGCACTCGACAGAATAAAACCGTGGTCGGTAATGGTTATGGCCAAATCCAGTTTTAGTTCAGATTCTTTTGGCTTTTCAATACTTTCAGATTTTGCCCCCACTGCCGGCGGCAAATT
The DNA here is from genome assembly GCA_046757525.1 of bacterium. Lineage (GTDB taxonomy): Bacteria > Zhuqueibacterota > Zhuqueibacteria > Oceanimicrobiales > Oceanimicrobiaceae > JBHHYI01. Next base: position 19,391 of record JBHHYI010000054.1, read on the forward strand.
CAGTTCGATGACGCTGAGCTTAATATATTGGGCCGATGAAAGCAACAGAGGGATGATCACCACCATGAGATTCATGACGGGGGTCAGATTAGGCTCAACGCTCTCCAGTTTGTGCGTTCTGCGAAAAGATGGTCGGTAAGCCATGACTATCTGTCCCCGGTTATGAGGTTAATCAATTTAACGGTGTGTTCATCGATCTCATCGATGATCTGAACGGTCTTATTGTGAATGAAGGTGTAAAACAAAATCGCTGGCACGGCCACCATCAGACCCAACAGGGTGGTGTTCATGGCCGTGGAAATGCCGGCTGCCAGGAAGGCAGATTTTTGAGCCGCGTCGTAGCCCGGTTCCGAAACAGCATTAAACGCCAAAATCAGACCGTAGATGGTACCCATGAGACCGATTAAAGTCGATACGTTGCCGATCATCGCTAAGAAACCCGTTCGTTCCTGCAGTTTCGGAATGACTTCCAGAGTGCCTTCGTCGACGGAGTTTTGAATAGCCCGGAAATCCACCTCTTCGCGTTCAGCAACCTTGCGCAAGCCCGCACTTACCACGCGCGCCAGGGCTTTATCTTTGGCGGCTTCGCAGAGTTCTAACGCCTTGCTATATTCCCCCGCTTTGACCAGTTTGCGAATTTCAGCCATGAATTTGTGGGAATTAATATTGGATTTCACCCAAATATAATAGCCGCGTTCGACCACAATGGCTACCATAAAGGCAGCGGTGATCAACAACGCCCACATAAACATCCATCCTGCAACCCCTGGTCTGAATTGATCAAATAATTCTGCCATGCCTGGTATCCTCCTTTTTAGAGTATGTCCTTAGAAGTATTGTTATTTAAGGGTTTGTGACCATGTTCCATCATGGGACATTAGTCAAAATATAAAGCTATTTCTTGTTTTTGGCAAGAATTTTTTTGAGTTTTTCGATCTTCTTAACCGACGAGAGTTCGCTTTCTAACAGGATGAGTTTTTCCGGACCCGCTTTTAACTCCTGTTCAAACGATCGGTTCACAAACTCGATTTCTTCAAAATCCGGCTTTTCACGCGCAGGCAATATAGAGACATTGGGTTTTTCAATCACGGCCTCTATAAAGATCTCTTCCAAAACCATTTCTTGCAGCTTACCTTTTTTCACCGTATCAGGTTTCGCCGTGGCTGTGCTGTCCTGGGCTGAAAGACCGCTAAACATAAGCAAGACCAGGGCCGCGCCCACGACGGAGATTGTCACCAGATGATTGTTCACCGCTTACTCCTTGTTGTTATCTGACCCCTTTTCTTGAAATTCCGTGGTGTCTGGATTTGCCTTTTCAAAAGACGCATCATATTTTTTTTGCACGTCAAACCAATCGGGCAAGCTCTTGATTTCTAAGTCTGCTTCAAGCCCTCCGGACGATTTGTCGCGATCGGTCACTTCGATGGCCAACACGTTGCGCCCTGACCTCAGAAAGGCGCTGACATCGTGTGCCCGAACCGAGACCTCCTGGGTTGAGTCCGCATTGAACTGCTCCACATATTCCCCATTGAGGTAAAGTTTGTAGGAATCATCCACAAACAATTGCACTATTCCTGACACCGGAAGCCCGGCCACCTCAAACGACTTTCTGAAATAAGCCTTGGCAACCCGGTTAGCTTTCGAGGACAAGCTATCTGTTGCGGCCGTGCGAATCGAGTCGGCCGTAGTGCCGTTGGCGGTTTGGAACACCAGCCAGATTCTTTTAGAATCGCTCTCACTCAGTTTTTCATACGAGCCTTCTTCCTCGGGCTGGCTCCACAGAGAATCGACGAAGCCAGGGGCAGTCCAATCTGCAGAATAATTGCTGGCTGCCAGCCAGGTGGCATTTGTGGTGATGTGTTCGGTGGCTATGGTTAAATCCAAAATGCCTGCGTTTTCTTCAGGATTCAGACGCACCAGGGCCAAGGTGACTTTACCGACCCAGGAATTCTGAATACTCAGATCCTGACTCGTCTGGTAGCCGTATTGCAAGATTTCCTGCGTGCCATCTACTAATATGTTATGATTCTCATCAAAGGTAAACGAAGCGTCCTGGTAATCGATGCGATCCGATTCCTCATAGAGTTTTTGATAGTATTGTAACTTGGATTGGGACTCGTCGGCCAGGGACTCGGACAGACGGCTGTAATCGGATATGGATTTGAACAGATTCTCTTCGGTAGCAGCCACCTCCGGTTTGTTGATGTCAAGAGACCTCGCTTTTTCAATCGTTTGCCTGAAGCCTTTGGCGGCTGCCAGCGCATAGGACTTCCCGAATTCCAGAACGTTGGACATTTGGTCGGCCACATCAAAGGCCGTTTCGTCGCCTGCTTCTATTAGTTTTTCGTAGGTCTTCACAAACTCACCATACTGTGAGGCCGCTTCATGCGCCAGCCTGGTAAATTCGTTGGGGGTAATGTTGCTGGTCGAAATGATTTTGCCTTTGGAAGATTCAATCCACTGGTTGTCAAGCCCTAAAGCTGCGCCTTCCTCAATGTTGCGCGTGTGAGCAGCCACGATGTCTTCGATAAGGGGATTGATCACTTTGATCAATACTTGGTTTCGGTAGACCAGGGCTTCCAGGTTTTGGATGCCGGCTGGTGGCGCCGCGTTTAACAGTTTCTCCACAGAAGCATAGTTTATTTCTGCTATGTCATAAAGCGTCTGCGAAATTTTCTCTCTGCATCGTTTTATCCACTTGTCCGCCACCATTAGAGTGGTGTCTTCCACAACAATCTTATCGGATACGGAAGCCAGCGTATCTGGTTGGACGGATTCCCGATATTTATCTGCCAATTGTGTGAGTATTTTTTCGCTATTTTTGTAGGCGGTGTGCGCTCTTTCGTAGAGTTCGGCTGCAGTTTGATTGATTTCTTTTTGCGCCACCACCCGTTTGGTATCATCCATGGGTGGAATATCCTGACGGGCCCAGGTCCTTGCGAATTCTTCATAGGCCAGCCCAATTTTGTACGAGGCCTCGTAGAGGCGCACCGTCCCGTAGCCAGCTACTTTCGTGTAGCTGTCCACAATATCCAACAGCAGCTTCTTCTTTTTTGTCTTGTTTTCGGCCATGGCCGCTGGCGGCAGCTTGAATTCGATGGCGTCAAACTCATTATACTTCAATTGTGTTGCCAAAAACAGCGCTTCAGCCGCGTAAAAGTCGTTGGTATCGCTGCCGAGTTTTTTCAACTCGTCGTTGCGCAATACAGCTTTCTCAAATTCTGCTTTAGCTTCGTCGTACAGGTTGTTGGCTCTAAAATATTCACCTCGCCGGTAATAAGCCTCCACCACGCGCGGTGAATTGGGGAATTTATTGGCAAACTCAGCATAGATCTCGTTTGCATTGCTAATATCATTGAGCTTGAGATAATAGTTAGCGTTGTTGAACAGCAGATTGTCCGCGTCCTCCGCAGTGGGAAATCTCTCCACGTAGGTATTGTTGACCCGGATAGCACGTTCCCACTCCTCAATCTGCACATAGGAAACGCTGGCATTGTAAAGCGCCGCCTGGGCCTTGGCTGAATCCGGCTCCAGCTTGGCAAGCTTCTCGTAATTTATCGCAGCGTTCATATAATCGTCTAATTCCCGGTAATCGAACGCCAGGTTGTTCAAGGCATTCATGAAATGCTCGGATTGGGGATAACCGTTGAGCAATTGCGTGTAACTTTCCACTGCGCGCCGATATTCCTTTGCATTTTCATATTCCAGCGCAGAATTGTACAAGGCCAAGTCTGCAAACTCCACATCCGGGGACTCTGCGACCATTCTACGATACTCTTCGGCCGCTTTTAGATACTCCAATGAATCGGCCAGGTTCTTGGCTTGTAGAAAAATCGACTCCGCCAATCTTCGGTTCGCTTTTTCTGCATATTCCGGACTGATGTCCCGCAAAGTCTTGGCTACAATCTCAGCGCTTCTGTAGTCGGCCTTACCAAAATAGCTCTCCAAGGTAATATAACGGGCGTAGTCGACCTCCGGGCTATCTGGAAAATGTTTAACCAGGGTTTTGAAGTATTTGACCGATTCTTTGAACCGATTCCTTTCGTAGTACAAAGCGCCGCCTTTAGCCAATATCTTGGCGGTTTCAGGTTCGTCCGGAAAGAGTTTGATGTAGTTGTCCAGGGCGGAAGCTAACCGGGCCTCTTCCGGGGTAAGACTCTTTTCCTGCAATTCCAAGGCCTTGCGCAGACTATCTCTGGAACCCAGGCCTGCCTTGATTTCCCCAATGTTTA
>JBHHYI010000055.1:0-23491 GCA_046757525.1 bacterium
ACCGCAGAAGCACCATTTGCATGACAGTGGCGGCACCCTCGGTTTTCAGCTTGTAGAAATACACGCCCGAGGCAACGTCCTCGTCGGCCTCGTTTTTACCGTCCCACACAATCCCGTAGTCGCCCGGCAAGGTGTCTTCGTCCACCAGTTTTCTAATCGTTCGACCTTTTACGTCGTAGATTCTTAGCACAACGTGGGAAGGAACGGCAACGGAGTAGGTTATCCGGGTTGCGGCGTTGAACGGGTTCGGATAGTTTTGGTTCAGCACGAAACCCGAGGGTGGTTGCTGACCGTCAAAGGTGGCCACGGTGGTGACGCGATCCACAACGAAATCGGCGTAAACCGGCAAGTGATCCGAGGCAAAATAGAGGGCCCGGGCGACACTGTCAGGAACGGCGGTGTTGATGCGGTCGATGATGGCCAGGTTAAAGTGGCGGCCATCGTTGCCAAAAGCCGTGTACGTCTCAGGCAGCAGAAACATGCTTTCCTGTACGGAAAGGCTTTTGGAAATGAGCAGCAGATCGTAGCGGTCGTCCAGCCCGCCGCTGGAACCATCGTCAAATACTGAGTCGCGTGTGGACTGGGTGTGTAAAGTCGCAAACAGGGGGTTATTGTGCCAGGTACCAATGGCGTCGAGGGGATCCCACAAACGTCCGTCGTTGTCCATCTCACTCCCCGTCAACTCCTGGAAGGCCAGCTCGGAGGAACTGCTCAGGTTGAAATCTCCGGCCACGATGAAATTGCTGTTGGCTGGCAGTCGATCCAGATGCTTTCTGAGGATGGTCGCTTCATTGAACCTTTGATTTTCGTTGTCGAGCTCCTGCCCCGCCTTCAGGTGCACCGAGACGATCTTGAACTCGAGCGTGCCTGCGCTCAAGGTATACTCGGAAAAATCCCGCAGATCGGTCTTGATTTGACTGTTGCCAACCAACGTGACCCGCTCCTTCTTGTAGTACAAACTGTTGTCCGTATCTGGCCCATTTACAAAAGGAGAACGCTGGTAAACATCGGCATGCTCGAAATTCAAAACTTCGTTGAGAAAGGTCATTTGCGCCCCTTGCGAGTCCAATTCCTGCACCACCAAAATGTCAGGATCGATGGCACGCAAAACCGTTCTAAAGAAAGGAATGCGATTGGCAGACAGATTTGAGAATTTGAGCAGATTGTAGGTAGCAACGCGGAGGGTGTCGGTCTGAGCCAGGGCAGAGCTGCCGATCAAGACCAATGAGAGGGCCGCGAAAATTCTGGCCTTGTTCAACTGCACTAAAATCCCCGGTTAAATTCGCTGGAAAGCTTAAAGCGCACGATGCGGCTGTTGCCCGTATCGGCGACGTAGAGAATCTGGTCGTCGTCTACATCCAAAAAGGCGATGCCTTTGGGATTGCGGAACTCGCGGTCACCGCTGCCAGTGCCGCCAAAGGAGAGGATGGCGATTTGGTTGCGGTCCTTCAAAAACTCGCCGTTGCGATTGAAAACAAAAACGCTGTCGGCCTGGGAATCGATGACGTAAATTCGCTGGGAATTGTCCACAGCGATGTCCTCGGGCATGTAATCAACAATGCCGTCTCTGGAATCGTCTTTGAAATGGTTAAAAAAATCCACGTTGTCGGATGGCGAAATCACCGGACTGAAGGGCGGAAGCACATTCCCGCCTCGCAGCCATTGCAACCTGAAAACCTCTCCCACCTGCGAGAACACGAAGCCCTCTTCATTTAGAATGGAACTGAGGTTGCCGGTGGGAATGAGAAACGAAGTAATGCCGGTCGGCGCATTGGCTGTGCCGACCCCGGTGCCTTGAAAAACCACTGGCTTCAAGGTCTCATCGGTCGTATCGAATCGCAGGATTCTGTTGTTGCTGACATCGGTGACGTAGAATTCTTTCTGCGAACCAAAGGCTGCCACGGCAGTAAACGAAGACGACTTGGCGCCCACGGCAACCGTGTCGATGGGAGCCTGAGCAATGAGCTGGTTCACCGCAACGAGATCGATGCGAAAAACCGCGTTGCTGCCATTTACAATCAGCAAGTTGAGATGGCTGTCCTGCCCCAAAGCCATGGGATGTTGGATTGTTTGCGAAATGCCATTGACGCGCCCGGCCTTGTCCAACATGATGACGCGGTCGTTGCCGGTGTCCGCAACATAGAGCAGGCGGTCCAGACCTGTTAAAATATCCTCCGGGCCGTTTAAATCGATTTGCAAGGCGTCGGCGCCCCAGGCAAAGGGCAGAAACTGCTCCTGCGTCGTAGACGACTGGTCAGAAGCCATGGGCAAGTCGATTTTATTGCCACACCCCCAAAAAAATACTGCTAAGAGTAAGAAGAGAATAGGATATCTAATCTGTATCTTCATGGTACCTTCGTGCAAAATGGTTTTTTTACTACAGGATCCTGCGTGCTCATGAGCTAAAACCCCAGATTAAAAGTAAAGCGGTCCAGGTTGCCCAGGATGCCAAATTGCGAGTGGCTGTAGTCTAACTGCACGTTTAAGGACTCCAGGGGCAGTTGTACTCCGAAGCCCAAACTGACGCCGCCAATATCGCCGACTTTCTTGTATCCGACCCGCAGCGCTAACTTATTGTGAAACCAGTACTCGCCGCCGTAATTGAAGTTCTCGGAATCGTCGTTGGGGTGGTCTAGCTGAAAGGCCAGGACAGCCGTGTTGTTTTCTCGATGGAGCAAGTCAATGGCGAAGCCAACGCGCAACAACAGTGGGGCCGGAAACGATTCGAAGTCCACATCATTCCGGGGTTGCCCCAGAAAATCGGTCACGGTGCCGCTGGCTTGCAGCTCTGGGCCAAAATTGCTGATGCTCACGGCAAACCGGGCGCCGTGAAAACCGATATCATAAATCGTACCCACATCGATGAGCACGCCAGAAACGTGCACGTCGGCCAGGCCTTCGCGCACGTATTTCAGAGTTGCGCCGGCGCTAAACTTGTCGGTGAGCTGGCGTGCGAAAGATAGGCCCACCATCACATCGCTGAAGCCAAAGGTCTCGCCGGTGCCGAAAGGCTGCACCTCTGTGGTGACGTCCATATCGTCCGTATGCAACGCAATCACGCTGACACCCACGGCGTTGTATTGCCCCACTTTGCGCACATAGCCAACGAATTCGTGACCGATGTCGGCCAAATATTCGATGTGAGAAAAATGAATATTGTTATTCTTGAGCTGTGTGATGCCCGCCGGGTTCCAGTAGAGCGCAGAAACGTCGTTGGCAAGGGCCACAAACGCCTCTCCCATTGAAGTTGCCCGCGCCCCCACGCCAATCTTCAAGAAAGAAGCTGAGGTCGTTCCGGCCCGTTCGCCGCCGAGGCCTGGAATGAGTTGGGCGTGCACCCCTTGCACTGAAAACAACAGGCTAAGAAGTACGATGGTTTTCATTCTCATGTTGAATTTCATTTGCGAATATATTTGAATTTAGTCGCAACCGACACGCGACTACCAATCCACGGAAGCTCCGATGAGAACCTGACGGGGCGCTCGAAATCGAGCCGGATTAAATGGATCGATGATCGGCCGTCCAGGCTCCGTGTCGTTGAATGTGATTGGGTCAGTTGGCACCCCATCGATAATGATAAAGTCCCCGGTTCGGTAAGCACGTCCCGTGAGACTGTTGATGATGGTATCGTTATTACGGTTGAACAGATTGGTCACTTCCGTGAAAAAGGTCATGTTTACCCCAAAAATATCAAAATATTTCTCAAAATTCAGGTCGACAACCGACCAGAAACGGGAAACTTTGCTGAAGGGGTCCTGGTTGTCCAACACGAAATTTCCTGACGGGCTCAGGATGAATGGCGTGTATCTCCGACCCGACTCCAGAAACCAGTGCATATTCAGATTCCAGTTATCCGGGATTTTCACGCCTAAGAACCTGGGACCTTCGCCTTTCTTGAGAAAAAAATTAACGATGGCGTTCAATTGGATGGGACGGTCCCAGCGCAGAAAGTTTTCCTTGATTGGCTCCTCTTGTAATTCGCCGGCAAACACCAGCAGGTTGTCCTGCGGGGAGGAATTCTTCCCTGTTGCGACCGAGAAATTGCCACTGATGGAACCAGAGATAAAGCCACCGGAGCGTTTTTTGTACTCTATTTCGATGCCGCGCACGCGGGCAAAGTCGAGATTGATGTAGGTGAGAAAGTCAGACTGGCGGCCCCGGCCCCGCACGTTTTTGGTGGTGACATAATCGAAAATATCCCGGTTGTACAGAGTAACCGTCAGCACGTCGTTGGCAGTAAACTGGTGTTTCAAGCCCAACTCGTAGCTAACCGTGGTTTCAGGATTCAGATTGGGGTTGCCCTTTACTTGAAAGGTGGAACGGGCGCTGGAAGCCCCCAGTTGTGTGTAGACGAATTGCGGTTTGGGGCGCTTGGAAAAGTGGCCGTAGGAGAAGAAAAATACCTGGTGGTCCGAAATGGGGTGCGAAATCCCCAGGCGTGGCATGAGCCGCCCTTTGACGCGTTGGCCCAGGAAGCCAAAGGTGTCGTCGAAATAAAGGTCGCGGCGCCGCTGCCAGATTTGCCGGTCGTCTTCGGACAACGTGGGATCCTTGCTAAATCTGTCCAGCGCGTCGACGACAAATTGCCCCGGCACCCAGTAGTCGTAGCGCAAGCCGATATTTATGATCAGCCCTTGCCGGGTGATGCGATCCTGCAAATACACAGCGCCCACCCTGGGGTTGACGCGGTAGATGTCGTTGTTCAGGCCCAGGCCACCAAACCAGGGCTTGATGATCTCCACCATCTGCATTTCCTGAAATCCGGTCTCGAAGCCGGCTTTGATCTGGTGAATTTGGTTGGGGATGATGCTAATATCGCCTCGAAGGGTGAATTCTTCCACGTAATGGTCGTGCCAGGTATCGCCGTTGCCAACGTCAAAAAAGCCGTCGGGCTTGATGGTGACGAAATCTCCGCGCGGGTCGCGAAAGTACTGGTCGTCCGGAATCCCTCCTGGCGGCACGGTCACGATGTCCTCGGCTCGAACATACTGCGTCCAGTGCAGATTGCCCACCTGGCTTCTCAGATTGGTGAAAAACCGGCTAAAACGCAACTGATAAAACGATTTGCTGCCCAGGGTTTGGGTCCAGGTCAAAGACTGCTGATTGATGTCGTGGGCGAACGTGTTGAAGTTGTCCAATATCTTCTGAAATCTGAAGGGATAGCCGGGGCCGGCTCTCTCGAATTCCAGCGTGGTCTGCAGCGCGCGGGTGTTCTGACTGGTGGTAACCGATCGGTTGAAGGAGAACTTCAGCCGATGCTGCGGTGTAATCTTCCAAATAAAATTTGCCAGGCCCGACCATTCGTTGTTTTGACGCGGTGCGAAGACGTCCGAGACGATGGTCGGCTTTAATTCCGTTGCCTTGTTCAGGTAGCTGTCGCTGATGTAGAACGAACCGCTGGCAAAGAAATCGAGTTCGCCAGGGATTTTAATCCCTAACGGTTTCAGAAGCAAATGGCTGATGAGTTCCGGGCCAGAGAGGCTAAAATCCACCGCATCGGTATGAAAATTGGCCTGCCAATCGGGCCCAAAATGGTCCAATTTGTAAGACAGGGAACCGTGATATTTGGAGGAGCCTTCTTTTGTTTTCACCTGGACCACGCCTGACATGGCCTGACCATATTCCGCGTCGAAGCCACCGGTGATCACCTCCACCTCCTCGATGGCGTTGGCACTCAGGCGTAGGCCGAAGCCGGTCCCGGAGAGCGGGTCCTGCACCGACAGCCCGTCCAGCAAGTAGGCATTTTCGTTCGCACGCCCGCCACGAATGTGAATTTCATCATCCATTTCCACCACGCCGCTCTGGTTCGACACAATATCCTTGACGTCTTTGACCACCGCAAACCCGATGTCTTCAGAAGTGATGCGCTTGCGCGAGGCGGTGTCCTCCACGTCCAATAAAGGCTTCTCACCGATCACCGTAACCTCCTGACCAAAAGCCAGGATGGTTGGTTGCAGTGCAATGTCGACCGTGGTGACCTCAGAGGCATTGACTTTCACGCCGGTCTTTTGCACAATTGTGTAACCGATGAACGATATCTTGAGATTGTACACGCCCGGACTCATGTTGGTGATTTCGTAGTATCCCTGCAAATCTGTGGCGGCACCGTGGTAAGTTCCGAGGACCAGGACATTCACGCCCGGCAAGCCTTCCCCGGTATCCCCGTCCGTAATGCGGCCCTGGATGGTCCCTTTGGTTTGTGCAAACACCGAGGCTGCCAACAGCCAACCAAGCGTCGTGTGGAACAAAATTTTTCGAAACATCTTTACACCACCTGCTGCTATTGAATTAAAAGATCCGTGTCATCTGTAGTATTACATCTCATTTCTCGCATCGGTCAGGCCAGGCATCCGGCGGCTGCCGGGCGGCCCTTGACGGGCCACTCAGAGGTCCGGCCCTTGACGGACGCCCGACTGACAAAAGTGCAAAAAGAATTGGAACGCGGATTGCCCGGATTTAACGGATCCGAACGGATTAGCCCGACTAAATCTGTTTGCGGCAATTGACTCTGAACCGAATGGCTCATGAACCGTCTGATTGTCACAAGAAACAAATCCGCGTAAACCCGCCCAATCCGTAAAGACCGTGTTCCATTCATTAGCGGCCGCGCCGCATTAGGATTTAAAACACACTAACATTTTTCACTTGACCGGCGGTCAAAAAGAGTCTACCACAAATGTCATTCAGCAGGAATCTTTTTGATTTTCAGCAAAGATGCTGCTTCGAGACTCATCTCTTAAAACTAAAAAGATTCTATCAGAATGACAGGTAAGGTATTGTTTATGTGATAGCTTCATCATCTTGTCGAAGTTAGAAATGTTACATATTCATTTTCTGTTCTCTTGCCGCTTCGCTGCGTCCGGTTGTGAAGCCGGCTCACTGCGAAAAATCCTGAAAAACTTGGTTGATCAAATCTGACGCCTGCTGTTTTTCTATTTTGTTCAACGGAAAATTGATCAGCACCACCGAACTGTTGGCACTTTTGACGGCAACAATGGGTTGTCCGGAATAGACGTTGCCCTGCACCTGAGAGGCTGGCGGCAGCCGGTACAAGGCCACAGCGCCCGGTTTAGGGTAAAGGCCAAAGATTTTGCCAATGATGTTCAAAGAGCCAGAGGCCCTGGCGATTTTGAGATCCGGGTAGCCCGCTTCCAGGGTTTGCAAGGCAGTGCCCTGAAGGATTCTGGTTATTTCGCGGCCCAGGGTGTCGCTCACCGCTGCAATAGGCAAAAAAGTCAACAGGCTGTCCTGGCTGTCGGTAAAGTTGAACAGCCAGCGCATGCGGTCTTGCAGGGCCGAACCTTCAAAACCGGTGAAAAGAATCTTGCCGCCAGCGCCTAAGTAACCGATAATCCCTTGCTGACTGGCTCCCAGGGTGGGAGTTCCGTCGGCCCACCAGACCACTTTGTCAAAAAGCTTTAAAGTTTCGGTAAAATCCAGCAGGGAGGAAGGCAGCCCGTCTCTGGCTATGTCGAAGACGGAAAAGGCTTCGCCAGCAGCAGCAAACAAATCTGAAAAAAACGCCCGAATTTCTCTGTTGTTGTCCGTATCGGAATCGTCTACAAAAAGCAAATCTCCCACCACATCCCTGACGTACCAGATGCCGTTCTCTGCGGGATGTTCCGCGATGTTGCTAAAAGCCTGACCGCGGTCGGCGGTTCGCACCAGGAACTTGTTGTCGCTGTTCAGAAGCAGCCCGCTGTCGGGGGTCAAGGTGATGAAATCCTGCGACGCCGGCAGTCTGTGCCAGACGGTGTCGACGCCCACCGGAGGATTGAGTGCGTATTCGAAGAAGGCCAGGTCCTCCGGCCCGTCGATATCGGTGCCTTGCCAGGAAAAGGTGACCACGGGGAAGGTGGTGTCCGAAGGCAGCGAGTTGAGGCGGAACTTAATTTCCGGTGCACTGTTGCGCACCGGGAAGGCCTGCGACGCCGGTGTGGGATCGATGGCCTGGTCGTCATCCACCGCTGAAATGTAAAAAGTGAAGGTGGTGTCGTTAGACCCAACGGGGACATTAAACGTGTCGGTGAGGGCTGTGGTAAAGCCTTTCAAACCGTTGGAGTCCACCGTATCCGACAAAGAGGGCTTGCCCAAAAACGAGTAGACAAATCCGATCACCAGGCCGTCCGGGTCATCGCCCCACCAGTGCAGAACCAATTGACTGGACGAGGTGTCCACGGCCGCTGTGGAATCGGCCAGGAACACGCTCAGGTGCGTATTCGGAGGCTGGTTGGCCGAGGTGCCGGTGATGTCGTTGCTGCAGTTGAAAGCCGTAAGGATGAGCAGCAACGCTAACGGGATTATCAGACTGGCCACTTTAAGGTTCATTTGTCACGACATTGATTAAAAGTTTTTTAACCCAGAGGGCAGTACTACAAGCTTGTAAGACCTTGTTTTTTTACAAAGCTTGTATCCATTCAGACTCTCATTCCCGACTGCTTTTATCGGGAATCCACAAGTCATGCGACCTCCAGACTATTCTGCACGTGAGCAAAACATGGATTCCTGCTTAAAACATGCAGGAATGACGACAGGCTAAAGCGTTACCAAAATTTGAAGAAAGTTTTAGCCACGGATTCACATCCGGCAACTGCCCATGGGCGTCAAGCCCCCAAACTGTCATTTCGACCCGGCAGCCGCCGGGGAGAAATCTGGTTTGTGCCTAAATCAGACCCCTCGACTACGTCCGGCAAAACTGCCGGACTCCGCTCGGGGTGACAGTAGGGTGGTTAGACGCCCCTTAAGTTGACGCCAAAAGGCAACTGCTGGAAACACTGATATGGCAGAATAATTGAACGGCAAAATAATGATCATTTTTGATTTGTAATGGATTTAAAATTATTCTGCCAACTAACAATTTCTAGCAGAGATCATTTGCTGAAAAAAATTTTAAAAGTAGAACCAAAATTACTTTGACTTTATTTGTTTTGAACTTAGTCGTTTCATATCGACAAAGTTTTGTCGATGTTTGGCCTTAAGCGCCCAAGCTCATTTGATCTGTGCCTCCGGAAGCTTCCGGAAGTGAATCCGTGGCATATCTTAGGTTGCAGCTCTGCCGCGCTAGCCCCTATGCAGTTTTACCTCCCATTGCTTGCACAAAGGTTCAAAGGAGCCTGGAACGCAGATTGTGCCGACTCGACCGATCCGTAACATCTGCGTTCCAGGCCTTGGCGGCTAATTATTTCCAATCAGGTCACATGACCCATCCGGTGTTCAGCCTTCAGGCCGCTTAAACAAGTTAAAGCTTGAACACCTGGGCTTTCGTTTGATCCTATTTGAGAAAAATCATCTTCTTCGTGCCCACAAAATCGCCTGCTTTCAACTCGTAAATATACAGACCTGAAGGCACAGAAATTCCCTTTTCATTTTTGCCGTTCCAGATCACCCGGTGTTCGCCGGCCGGCTCTTGCTTGTCCACCAACGAACGCACCAGTTGCCCCAGCACGTTGTAGATTCTCAACTGCACCTTCTGCGTCGAGGCCAACTGGTAAAGAATGGTGGTTTCCGGATTGAAAGGATTCGGGTAATTCTGCTGCAAGGCAAAAGTGCTGGGAACACCATCTGGCCCAAATTCCTCAACATCGGTGACGATCCCCTCAAAGTCGTCGTTGTTGCGGGGTTGCAGCTTGAAATTGCTGAAAGTAAAATCGAGCACACCGGTAAAGCTGGCGATGGTGGTGCCCAGAGGCAGAAAGTCCGCCGACGTTGCATCCGTCGTGGTGAAGGTGTACTGACCACTATCGTCAACCCGCAGGGGGCCGCTGCCATCGTCGACCACCCATTCGCCGAAGTTGCTCGGGGCATCGGGATTAGCGTCGGTTATTTCAACATTCGACAATCTAATCAGCACGCTTTCAAAGCTTTCGGACATGGAACCACCGGTGTTAACGTCGCCAGTGCTGACATCGGTGGCATCGGGAACCGGATGGCCGGTGCTGATGACCGTTAGCGATTGGATGTTGCCGATTTCCGTGTCACCCCTGAATTCGGTTGCTTTGCCGGTGACAGAGACGGAGTCGCCGCGGCCGACGTTCACATTCCCGGAACCGGTGAACACTTTGATGCCGTTCCAGGCTCCGGAGCCTTGCTGCAAGATGAAATTATTGCCAAAATCTCCGGAATCAGATACCGCAATACCGTTGACGGTTACGGTCAAGCCAAAGTAGCCGGTGGCGTCGCCAAACGGGTTCATCTGCAGATCGCTGATTCGAATCCCTTCATCCCGCACGTAATAGAGGAAGCGATCGTTGTCCGGTGCGTCGGTCGGCAACAGAGTCGAGTTGTTGTCGTTGTCGGTAGCTTTGATGAAATAGGTCACCAGGGAGCCATTGGCTTGCGCCGGAATGGTGGCCATGAAGCTATCGCCAGTGGTCGGGGTCATCGCCATTTCAACCAGACCGCCGCTGTCGACTTCATAGGACAGGGTGGCGCCCGAAACGGTGCCGTCGCTGTCCGTGATTTCTACAAAAACGTCGACGCTTTGCGTGGAAGTCGGCCCAACGGGATCGCGGTTGTGGTCGCTGGCCAGCGGTGGGGCTCCCACACCAACAACGACGTCCGAGGCGGGAAAGCGAGGATTGATGCTATTGGTGCCAAACCTGGAATCGACATAACCGACAATTGCGTCCAGGGGCGTGCCCACCGGAGGAATCACAAAGGCGGCAGAGGGATCGACATTGCCGGTGCCGCGTGAGTCGTTGATGGTGCGCAAGGAATCTGAATCGGCTGAGATGAGAATCTGGTTGCCGTTCTGGTCCTCAACTACCCAACTGCTGAAACTGTCAAAGGCATCGTTCACCACCGTAACGTTCTCAACTCTTACCAGGACGGTTTCCCACTTTTCAGCGGTGGCAAAATCGACGGTGTCCTGCGTGGTTCCCCCCAAATCCGCCGGGTCGATGAGCACCGGCTGCGGAGGATTGGTGAAACCCAGCAGCTCCGGAGCGTCGATGGGCACGAGCTGGGTTTGGGTGCCGAATTCACCAACCGTACCAGTGACCTTGACACTGTCACCGACCTGAAACCCCGCCAGGAGGTTTCCATTGGCCCCAAGCGTTATCACATTGATCCCGCTGTATTCCACGCCGCCCGCCACATCCATGATGAACATCTTGGCGTCGCCCACGGGCACGCTGCTGGAAAGCCCTGGCGGCGCATAGACCACCCCAACGGTGCTCACGGTGTCTCCTAAAAGAGGCGAAGCATCGATGGCCACTGCCAACGATTCAGGATCCACCATCTGAATTTCTTGAATGGTGACCTCTGGAAAGGCGCCGGCATGGCCTGTCACTTGCATGTGGAATTGTGCAAACAAGCCGCCGGTAAAGTTGAAATTGTCGGTTGCAGGCGGCAGCCGGAAGAGATCGGTAATGCCCACACCGCCATCGGAAATGATTGGCCCGGAATTGCTGTCCATGATCCTATACCCATAGCCAAAGTCGCCGGAGGGCAGGAAGAACGACGCGGAAGAGACATCGACGTCGATAAGAAAACCTTCCGGATTACCCGAAGAAGAACCCGGCAATCCGGGTAACGAGAACTGGGCCACCTGGGTGCCATCGCTGCTGTCGTTGGTACCTTCGTAAAAGATGACGTCTATGTCGACAGTGCCGGTAAGGTCCGTGCTGTAACCGATTTGAAAATGGGTCACCGTACCCCCGGGAAAAATGCCCCAATCCAGGACTTCCTGGGGCGGTGGAAAGCCGGCAAGCCCTGGTGCAAAAAAACTGCCAGACGAATTGGTGTTGTCAAACAGAGTGTCACTTGCGGCACTTAACTTGGTTAACGGCACAATCGCCTTGGCGGAATAAAGATAAGTTAAGTGGTTGATGTTGCTGAATTCCCTGGACGCTGTCACATTTTGTGCGAAGACATTGTTACGCTGGGAACTCAACACGAAGAACCCTACCAATACCATTACGAACACACTGCTTCTTTTCAAACCAGAATACCAAGTACTCATGTCGCCCTCCATTGTCTTTTGGTTCTTTTACCCTGTTTATTAACCCGCTCAGAATGGGCACGATCACCTCCTTTCTGACTAAAAAGTCTTTCGGCTAACCGGGCCGGTCACACTCCTATTTAATGACTACAAACTTGCCGATTTCTTCTTTACCCGTATTTAGGTCTTCCACATGAAAAACGTACAGCCCGGTGGCCAGGGCCTGGTCGTCTTTGGTCACGGTGTCCCAGGCGTGCAGGCCGCCAGCAAATATGCGTTTGCCAGGAGCAAATTTGTTGAACCATTGAATGTCGTCGCCCTGGTTGGTGTCGGCATGATGCTCGATGGCGTCCACTTCGTTGCCCGCCAGTGAAAAAATTCGGATGCGACAGTCGCTTGGCAGATTGAAAAAATAGAGTTTGCGTTCGCGTTCCAGACCGCCGTCCCAAACCGCACCGGCCCGATAGGGATTGGGAAAAACGCCTACCTTCAGACGTTTTTCCTTTTTGCGGCCATCCAGCGGCACCGGTGGCGTTCCCGGAAAAACCCGGGCTGCTGTCAACAAGGGATCGCTCTCCAGACTCTCCAGATTGTTGACCGGATCGCCAGCGTCGAACGAGGTGATGGCAAAGGCGTACTGCCAGCCGTTGTGGAGATTCTCAATTTCGAATTTGTAAACATAAAAGGTGGTGTCCTGAAAGGAGGCGCCCGTTAAGGGATCGGTACGTGTCCGAATTTCGTCCTCAAAAAAGATGGGTTTGGGCATGCGCACAAAATCGAAGCCTGTGTTCAGCCCAATGGCATCGTCACTGCGATCAAAATCGGCGATCAGGCTTAAGGTGCTCAACAAATCACCAATGCCTAAGTCGGCCCCTAATTGGGTGCGGTAGAGACGATAGCCTTCGAAGTCCATTTCGCCGCTGAGCGGGTCCACAAATTCTTCGGGCGAATCATCCCACAGCAAGGTGACTTTGCTGTTCTCAGGAATCACCTTGAACCTGGGCGGGGGCGGCGAAGCCGGTAAAATGTAACGATCCAATTTGCCGTTCCGATTCAAGTCCTCGTCTTCGTCCAACAGGTTGTTTTGATTTCGATCTTCGCCGTTGAAGGCTGTCTGCGCCCAAAACGCATTGAGAAACAGATTCTTTTTGCTGCGTTGAGTATCTTCTTCCATGGGGTCTGGCCCAAATTTTTTGGCTGTAACGATGGCGAAGACGACGTCGATCGACTCCCCCGGGTTGACCACCTCGAAGGGTCCGGTGGAGAGCAGCATGGTGCGGTTGTTGGGCCCAATCGCCACCGGCAGCGTGCGCCAGTAGTTTGGGCTGTTGGGATCGCTCAAATCGGGCCGGGTGTTGAATCCGCGGCTGAGCTTGTCGTAGCGCTGGTCGTCGGTGGTTGGCGAGAAGAAGAACGGGTCGGTATTGTTGCGAAATTGCCACTCGTTGAAGATGGCGCGCACTGAATCTGCGGCCGGGAACGGGATGCTCCCCAGCAGTCGGACTCCGATGTAGCTCTCCGCAAAACCGTCCTCCCCGTCAAAATCGAATTCATAGGAGAGGCGCAGAGAATCCACATAGCCATTGGCGTCGTCGCGGAAGTTCCAGGTTCGATTGGGTCCCATGTTGGGCGTTAGCTTGGTATTGCCTACCATCGTGTCCGTCCACAGCCCCACGTACATTTGTTCGATGGGGTCATCACTGACGTTGGTGATGGTGTAATTCAAAATCACAAACGCATTGGCAAAAGAGAGAGCCCAGGCATAGCTTTCCTGGTGCACGTCGATGCCCAGAGGTTTGTGCTCAGGAATGAAATCGCCGGTTTCCGGCACTACGGTATTGCGGTCGGTATAATTGGAGATGAAGTCCTGATGCGAAACAGCGTCTAAAGAAAAGAATTTGGAATCCAAAAGCGTCGAGCGCTGGATCACCACATCGGTGGGATCGGCGGTGTTGGTAAATTCAAATCCTTGCAGCACGTTGGCCACCGAAGAAACATCCACCGCCGCAGTGGACACCAACTTCTCTCCAGCCTTAATCCCACCGACCCACAGGCCGCCGTCGAACAGGTGTTCTATTCCAGAACCCTTTGGAAATTCACAGGAGGGCTGGCCGGCGATGTTGAAGCCGTGACCGATGGTGCCAAAGTTGGTTATGGTAAGCTCAATGTTGCCGATGTTGGTGAACTTGCCGTTGTCGTCGATGAACACTTTGCTTAGATTTGCCGCTTGCTCTTGCGCAAACAGCCCAGAGCTCAGGAGCAGGTTCATCAAAAAGAAAGTAGCAACTGATCGAAAAGGCCGACGTTTCATGGATTGAGTTGTTACGTGTTTATGGAATTGAGTAGATTACCTGGACACCCTTTTCCTCTAAGAAGAAATTACATCCGAAACAATCTAAAAAACAATTACTATTTTGTCAAGTGTAATTTCTGGATTTGCTTCTTAAATCTGTTTGAGCGTGGAATTGCGTGGGCATCTAACCAGTCTAATGCGGCTCTTGAATGACATTCCGCATTCGCTACGGAATCCAAACATGTCGCTCAACGTTCAGTTGCCAGAAGCGGATTTATTCACTGGCTTCGAGTTTGTGGTCAGAATCGCTAACCAATCCGCCGCGCATGATTTTGATGCCGTGGGGAATGGCGGGCAGAATGGTCTCCAAGTTCTCTCGCACCCCTTTGGGACTGCCGGGCAAATTCACGATCAACGATTTCTCACGCGTCCCGACCACGGCCCGTGACAACAACGCGTGCGGCGTGCGCTGAAAGCCGGTCATGCGCATGGCTTCTTCGAATCCGGCAACCCGACGTTCGATGACTTCCAGGGTGGCCTCCGGAGTGACGTCGGTAGGGGAGAGGCCGGTGCCGCCGGTGGTCAGAATCAGGTCGGCTTTTACGACCTCGGCCAGACGTTTCAGATGCCAGACGATCTGGTCTTTGTTGTCCCGAATGACGCGATAATCCACCACCTCGCCGTCGATGGTTTTGATGAGTTCTCTGATGGTGGCGCCGCTGGTGTCGGCTTGCTTACCCTGACTGCCGCGGGTGGAGATGGTGAGGATGGCTACTTTTATGGACATGGGTTCTTTATTCCCTGAGACGTATCCAGTTATCATTGGGGTTCCGTCGACAAGTGCCCGATTCGGTAGGCGGTTGGAAATCCGATTCGCAAGCCATACAGAACTGCATCAGGATACTTAGCAAGCATACGTTTTGTTGCGACTAAGTCGTCCGGGTCGATCTCGTATTTGCCCGTTTTGACGTCAATGACCAAAAACTCGCCTTTATGCCTGGACTCAAGTTTGTTGCGAATCTGTTTCTCATAAATTGCTTCTCCTTTTGAAGAAACCTCGTCAGGCGTGTAATTTGGATATGGCATGGAAGTTTTCTCCTTCTATTCTGAGCCTTTTGGGCCTTTGGGCTTGGGGATAATCCCTTCCGCGACTTTCTTTGATCAGAGGATGCAAGTTCTTTCGCCGCCGCTTGACAAACTTCAAGCACGTTAAGTTCATGTTTCTACAACTTCTCAATTTCAATAATCTCCACCAATATACCCCATTGGTGCACACTATTCAAGTCTTTTCTTTTCCGGCCCTCAAATCTTATCCGCAGGCCTTCTTGCTGAAATTTTTCGTCAAGATTGATGGGATCGTAATTGTTCCCATCGTCGCCCACGATGCCGAAGAACCCCCCTTCTACCTGCACAAGTGCAATCTTGCCCCTGGCATTTACAGTGGAGGAATCGTCGGAACCGAGAATACAGCCGGCGACCAGAAGCGCGGTTGTGAAGAGGCAGGTAAGATAGATACTTTTTTTCATTTTTGATGATCCCTTTAAAGTGATTTCTTTACCTTATAAATATGTTTTAAACCGGTTTAGGTTCCCTAAAGGCGCCATAATTCCAGAATCTAAGAAAATAGGCGGCATACGAGCCCTTGACTTTTTTGTTTAATTTGTGTAACATTAACGGTTTGAAATCGTCGAATATGATGGCACAATCCAACAAACCATTCCAAACTCTCTAACAAATCGGAGGGCCGTCCCATGCTTAGACTGCACCGCCAGTTGCTCTGTTTGGGTGTGATCCTTATGTTTACCCATTCGCTAACCGCCCAACAGATTCCCGTCCTATTTCCCAAACCTCTGAGCCCGCGCATCGCCAATTACAACATCGACGTAACGCTGGAGCCGCAAGAAAGAATGTTGCACGGTCAGGAGATCCTCGTTTGGCACAACAAAACGTCCCACACCATCGAAGAGCTGCAATTTCACCTTTACCTGAACGCTTTCCGCAACAACGAATCGACTTTCATGAAGGAGTCCGGCGGCCAACTTCGCGGCCTTAAAATCCACAAGAACGGCTGGGGCTTTTCCCAGGTGGATCGCTTCACGGTCTCCTACAGCAAGGACCTCAAAGGCGATATTGGAAATATCTTCCCTGGCAACGCGTCGGAGCCCCTTGCCAGGGCTGCGGATTTGACCGACCGTCTGGAATTCATTCAGCCCGACGATGACAACGAAAATGACAAGACCGTCTTTCGCGTGCCGCTGCCCAGGCTCCTGCGGCCAGGTGAATCGGTGGTCGTCGACATCGATTTTACGGCCAAGCTGCCCACGCCGCCGTTTGCGCGCACCGGCGCCAAAAAAGAATACTTTTTCGTGGGTCAGTGGTTTCCGAAGATTGGCGTCTACGTCGATGGCCAGTGGAACTGCCACCAGTTTCATGCTAATTCCGAGTTTTTTGCGGACTTTGGCGTCTACAACGTGCACATGACGGTTCCGGAGGAGAACGTTCTCGGCGCAACCGGTCTGGAGGTCGAGGTCAAAAGCAACGGCGACGGCACGGCCACCCATTTCTACCACGCCGAAGACGTGCACGATTTCGCCTGGACCACCAGTCCAGTATTTGTCGAATTCAACGGCACGGCCCAGGATGTGGACATTCGCGTGCTCATGCAGCCCGACCACGCCGACCAGGGGCCGCGCCACGTGGCCGCTGCAAAGGTGGCCATCGAGCATTTTCAGAATTGGTACGGCGATTATCCGTTCCCGAATTTAACCGTTGTCGATCCTCGTCGCGGCGCCATGGGAAGCGCTGGCATGGAATACCCAACGCTGATTACGGCCGGCACCTTTTACGGCCTACCGGAAGGCTTGCGCATGGTTGAGAACGTCATCATCCACGAGTTTGGCCACAACTACTGGTACCATCTGTTGGCTTCCAATGAGTTTGAAGAAAGCTGGATGGACGAAGGCATTAATACCTACACCGAGATTCAGATCATACACGACGCTTACGGTCCCGTGGGCGACACCATTGATTTGCTCGGCATTAAAATCAATGACCTGCAGTTTCAGCGGTGGCGCTATATGGGCAGCGCCAATCTGGACCCCATGGTGCGACGGTCCTGGGAGTACTATTCCGGCGGCAGCTACGGTACCAACTCCTACTCCAAACCCGGCGTCGTGCTCACCACCTTGCAAAACTATCTGGGTAAAGAAACGATGCAGAAAGTCATGCGGGCCTACGTAGCCCGCTGGCGTTTCAAGCACCCCAGGACCCGGGATTTCATAGACGTGGCCAACGAGGTCGCCGGAGAGGATTTGAGCTGGTTCTTCGACCAGGCGTTCTTTTCCAACGCCGTGCTGGATTACAGCGTAGATCGCGTGTTCAGCAAAAAGGTCAAGAAGGATCGTGGTTACGATTACACGCGCTCGGTTACCGAAGAGGACTCGCTGGCCAGCGACGGGGAAGTTTCCGACCAGGAAAAAGCGGCGGCCCCTCCGGCCTCTGAGCCCACCTCTAACGGGCGGAGCGACAGCGTAACCCAGACCAAAGCACCCACCCTGTACTCCAGCGGTGTCTATGTGCGACGGTTGGGGGATTTTAAATTCCCTGTGGATGTGGAGGTGGTTTTTGCCAACGGCGACACCATTCGTGAGAAATGGGATGGCCAGGCCTTGTGGAAAAAGTTTCGTTACACCAAACCGGCAAAACTGGTCTCGGCAATCGTGGATCCCGAGGGCAAAATACCTTTAGATGTCAATTTCACCAACAACAGTCGCACGGTGAAGAGAGAACGGTTGGGCGCAAACAAACTGTCGACGCGCTGGTTGTTCTGGATGCAGTTCTTGCTGGATCAGCCCGAGTTTCTTAACTTTGCGGGAATCTTTAGTGACCTGTTCTAAAAAAACAACCCTGGAGTTGAATGCCGAGTCACACCGAAGCATAAACGCAGATTCGGGACTCTTCGGTGTTTAAGTTGACTTTTCCAAATCTGTTCTAATCTAACCTCGAGGTTCAAATCATGATTCTACGAAGCCTGAAATCCGGATTTGTCCAGATGTGGGCAAACAAACGCATGGTGTTGGTATTTTACCTGGCCAACCTGCTTTTTGGTGTGATTCTAATGCTGCCCTTTCGCGCCATTGTAACTCGGTTTGTAGGCCACAGTCTGGTAGGGCAAGATCTCGCAGGCCGGCTGGACATGGACTTCCTTTTCGAATTCCTCACCTACAACAAGAACGTCAGCTCCATCTTTTTTAACCTGGTTTTGATTTTTCCGGCCCTCTATTGGCTGGTCTCTTTGTTTCTCTCGGGCGGGGCCTTTGCCGTATTTTTGAGCGGTGAAAAATATTCCCCCGGTGTGTTCTGGGGCAGCACGGCCAGGTTCGCAGGCCGCTTCTTCCGCCTGGCACTCTGGAGCATTCCGGTTTTAGCTCTCTTATTTTGCTTGCAGTTTGTCGAAACCGGTGTGCAGCGCCTGTTTTTTGGCAGCGATCCTTACCAGAATATCACCTACTGGGGCGGCTGGATCAAAGTTGGCTTGCGTACACTCAGCATCCTGCTGTTTGGCCTGGTGCTGGATTATGCCCGCATTCACCTGGTGCTCACCGATGAACGCAAGACGCGCCGTTCACTCTGGCGCGGCCTCACCTTCGCTTTTGGCAAACTCACCCGAACTTTTGGCCTGGCATTTATTTTGTTTGTAGTTGGTGCGGTGGTACTGGCTATTTACAATCCCGTCGCCAACAGTCTGGCTGCGCCCAACGCCCTGGTGATTTTGCTCCTGTTCCTGGTGCAGCAGCTCTACCTGTTCTTCCGCATGATGCTGCGTTTGACTTTGTTTGCAAGCGAGTTGCACCTGTACCAGGGCTTATCTGCCGCAGTCCAAACGGCCCCAGTGACACCTGCTGACGATGTAGGCGTCGAAGGCGTTCCTGCTTAGGTCTTTGCGGCAACTTCATTCAGTGTGCTTCCGCGTTGCATTTCAAAAGCATAATTGAACACCGAAGGCCACCGAAAGCACCGAAAAAGACCAAATCTGCTCAGAAGTTTTCTACCGTGCCCTCCGGGGTTTCATCTTTTTCTGGCGGAACGAGCCCTCAGTCCTTATGCACCAAACGGTAATCCCCCAGCCCGGACTTGTCTAAAAAGATGAACCTCTTGTCGATGTTCTTGTAGTACCAAACTTCGTAGGGATTGGTGTGAAGGTCGATGCTGCGTCTTTGCACTTCTGACGGCGGGCCATAGATGATGTAAATCTTGCCTCGATCGGTTTCCCAGCCAGGTTTGTCGTTGGCGGTGGTTGAAAAATTGCGTAAAGTAAACTCCACGCGGCGGTAGAACTCCTCCTTGAGCTCATTGCTTTCAGTTCCTGGCGTGGGGTCGCGCTCTTTCCAAAAGCGGGAAACCCAGGCAGCCTGCTCTGTTTTAGCCAGCTTCTCCAGCTTTGAGAAGTCGCTAGACTTGGCAACGTATTTTAAGGAACCGTAAAAGGCCGAGGCGGTGGCAAACGATTCCAGGGACAACGGTTCGGTGGTGTATTGCACAAAAAAACCCGCCCTGGCCGAAACCTTTTTTTCTCCAGAGCGCGCTTCCACCACCAGGATGTATTTCCCGGGCAGCTTAACGAGATTCTTGAGCGGAATGAATTTGCGCACAGGCTGCTGGCCTGGAGCCAATACTTCAAACTCGTGCAGCAAAGGATTGTTTTCAAGATCAAAAACGCGGGTGTGCAGCTCGGTGGAATCCTGGACATGCGCGTACAGTTCGAAATAGGCCCCAAAGTTTGAATCGGGTTCATCCAGAGTCTTTCTCATATTGGGGACCAAATTCTTCACACCAGCCTGATCGATTTCCACGCTGTCGACAAAAACGAGATCGCTCATTGACAGGTCATTCTGCTCAAAATCCTGCAGCACAAGATTTTCATTTCGAACCAAATGTCGCTTTGTGTCCTGATCTATTAATTCTAAGGTGAGCTTATAAGAACCGGGAGCCAGATCGAAGGAGATTTTGTTTCTATTGACTTTAGTGCGGGAGTTGGTTTCGTCAAAGCTATTCACCACGATGGCTTTCTTTATGATCGCCCCATCTTGCCGACTTCCCTGGGAATCCAACATTTCCACGATCAGTTCGTACTTTGCCCGGTAGGCTTTGTCATCGACCTTGACAAACTGAAGGATATCATTGACAAAGGCAATGTGGAGGTCCAGGCGAGACTTCCCTGCCCTGCTTGAGGCAAAATTAAAGGTGTTGTAAATGAACAGCGGTTTACCAAAGGTTTGCACGAAGCTCGCGTGGTCAGAGCTGCTGCCATTATTTTGACTGTAAAGAAACACAGGGTGGACCCAAAGTAAAACAGGAATGATCGCTGCAAGAATCCCATTACCACAATAAGCTGGGCATGAAAAAATCCGCAAGAAAAAGGGGCCTGGAAATCTACTCATAAACTCAATTCTCCGATAGATGCTATTGGTGAAAATATCGACAAGACCACGGCAAACCTTTCGAACAACACCTTGTAATATTTACCAGCAATCCTGCGTTTTGCCAAAGCCATTGCAAAACTAAAGACGCCGCTTAGAACACCTTGACATTAATATATTTGCGTGGATGGGTTTTCACATCGTTCAGGAGAGATTGCATTGCATTTAACAGTTCGCTCATGTCCTCATAGATTTGATCATCGCTGAAAAAGCGGCCTGTTGTGCCGTCGTTGGCCATTTTGTAGACCAAAGAGTCGGCCCGGGCGGTGAGGGATTGCAGATTTGTGTACAAATCGGGATTGGCGATCATTTTTCCGATGGAGCCTTCACCTGCTCTCATCATTCCGGCAAGCTCACTCAAATCGCCGGTGAAGGAGACCAGGTTCTCGTACACCGTGGAGTCGTTCAACAGCAGACCCAGGCTGCCCTGGTTGGATTCAACGGCGGTCAGCAAATTCGACAATGACGACACCAGATGGGTCATTTCATTAGAGAATTTGGGGTCGTTCAACAAGGCTCCTAAGAAGCCTTCTCCCTGGTCGATTTTTCTGGTAATGGATTTTCCGCTCACCAGGATGGCATTGAGGTTTTCCAGCGTGGCCGTGGCCTGGTCCGCCAGCTCGCCAAAACCCACAGGCATGACTCCTTTCAAAAAATCCCCGTCTTCGAGCGGCTTTTCTCCGGCCTCTCCCTGGGTAATGTCAACATATTTGTCTCCCAGTATGCCCAAAGTAAGAATGTGGGCTTCAGAACTGCTGGTGATTTTGTCGCGAAAGGCGGAATCGACTTCTAACCAGATCATGACGCCATTCTGTCCCTGGAAAGTGGCCAGTTCTAACCGGCTGACAGCGCCTACTTTCAAGCCGGAAAGCGAGACCAGAGCCCCCTCGCTCAGATTTTGGACATTGGCAACAAAAGTCCGTAAAGTGTATTTGCTGGCAAAAAGCTTTTCATTGGTACCAACCTTGAGCACAATCCCGACCAGGACGAGAACCGCCACGGTAGTCAAGATGCCTACTCTTAAATCGGACCACTGAAATTTCGACCGAGACATTTTGTACCTCGTTTATTGTACAAACTCCTGGACATAAGGATCTTTGCAACGAAGCAAGTGCTCGCGGTCCCCTTCAAAAATGATTTCGCCACTTTTTAACATGGCGATGCGGTCGGCGACCGCGTAGACGTCGTTGAGGATGTGGGTCACGACCACCGAACTCACCCATTTTTCGTCTCGGAGCTTAACGATGAGTCTGTTGATGTTTTTGGAAGCAATGGGATCCAGGCCGGCTGTGGGCTCATCGAACAAGACGATCTCCGGATCACAGACGATCGCGCGCGCAATGGCCACCCGCTTGCGCATGCCGCCACTCAGTTCCGACGGCATATATCCGAAGGTGTGCTGCAATTCCACGAACTCCAGTTGCTGCCGTACTCGGGTGTGAATCATTTCCAAAGGAACCTCATGATTTTCCGACATACAATATCCCACGTTTCCCCAAACGGGCAGGGAGTCAAAAAGCGCGCCTCCCTGAAAAACCATGCCCATGCGATGGCGAATGGGGTGAATTTCCTTTTCCTTGAGGGGCGTAATATCCTGCCGGAATATTCGGACAGAACCAGAATCCGGTTTCAGCAAGCCAAGGATGATTTTCAAGATGGTGCTTTTGCCCGCACCGCTGGCACCCAGGATAACCAGATTCTCACGCTTCCTAACTTTTAGGCTTATGTTCTTTAGGATTGGAACATCGTTGTAAGCGTAACTTACATTTTCCAGCTCGATGACATGCATCAAAAAAGCGCAATTATGAATTTTGAAATCAGAAAATCCCAAATCAACACAGACAAGGAAGCGTACATCACGGCCCGCGTGGCTGAACGCCCCACGCCTTCTGCACCGCCGTGGGTGTAGATGCCAAAATAGCATGCAATGGTCGAAATGATATACCCGAAGAAAAGCGGCTTGACCAATCCGATGGTCAAATCTTTCATTTCCAGATTGTTAATCGCTGAGATCCAAAAAATGGTCGAGTCTGTATGCAGGAACAGGATAGCCATGAAATAGCCACCAATGATGGCAATGGTGTCCGCCATGATGGCTAACGGCAGAATCATGGTGACAGTCGCCACCTGACGGGGCACAACGAGCTTTTTTATGGGATCGGTGCCGAAGGCTTTTAAAGCGTCAATTTGCTCGGTGACTTTCATGGAGCCCAACTCCGCAGCGACTTTTGAACCGGTGCGGCCGGCGACCATGAGTCCGGTGATAATCGGGCCAATTTCCCGAATGACCGAAATGGAGACGATGCGTCCCATGAGGTTTTTTGCACCGAATCTTTCCAACCGCGTGCCCCACTCCAAAGCCAAAACCAGCCCCACCGAAAGGGAAGCGATCAGAACCAAGACCAGTGCCCCAATGCCGATGAAATTCATCTGGTCAAGAGTTTCCCGCCGGTATTTGTAAGTGCCCGGCAATCCTATGAACGCCGCAAAGCTCATGTAATAGAAATCTTGAATATCAGACAGAATATTTTTGATTTGTTCAACCATGCACAGTTTGCTGTGAAAAGTTCAGTGGGATGGATTCTCAAAACGCATCGAAGCGGGTTTCACGATCCATTTCAGCTATGAAACATACAACTTCAATGTTTTTATAATCTTGAACTACATGAGCAGTATTTTTATTTCAGATATTTAAAGCTTCTGTATTATTTTCACAACTTTTTTGCCATTCAAGGGAATGGCGTAACTGCGCCAGACTTCCTTTCCGTGCCGGTCGAA
>JBHHYI010000056.1:0-23448 GCA_046757525.1 bacterium
GCGCCGATTATGTGGTTGAAAACGACGGCTCACTCTCCGATCTGAAGGCTAAAACCCAGCCTTTGCTGGAATGGCTGCAAAAACACAAAACTTAGCGCGGCCCAGCCGCAAATAAATGGAACACGGATTTTACGGATTTGTTTCTTGTGAAAATCAAACGGTTCATGAGCCATAACGTTCAGAGTTACTGCCTCAAACAGATTTAGTCCGGCTAATCCGTTCGGATCAGTTAAATCCGTGCAATCCGCGTTCCAATTCTTTTTGCACTTTTCTCAGTCGGGCGGTCTGTCCAGGGCCGGACCTCTGAGTGGCCCGTCCAGGGCCGTCCGGCAGCCGCCGGACGCCTGGCCTGACCGATGCAAGAAATGAGACGTAATGCAATAGAACCCAATATTGTAGAATGCGCTCCAAGCCCGCCCTAAAAGTATTGCTGCTTTTAGTCGCCGGTTTCCTGGCCGGCCGCTATTTTGATTTTCCGGTCCCTTTGCTCATTCTCCTCACTTTTTTCCCCTTGCTGGTTGCCTTCATTCTCTGGTACTCCGACAAAGGACACGCTCTTCTCATTGAGCTTTGTTTGGCGGCAGGACTGGTGGGACTCGGAATCGTAAGGTACGAGCTGACTGCTGGCTATTTCCCGGCAAATCATATTTCTAAGTTCACCCATTTGCAGCAGCCCGTTGCCGTTTCCGGGCTCGTTGTGAAATACCCCGAAAGGCGCCTGAACAAGACCAATTTAACGGTGGCGAGCCAGGAGATCTTTGCCAGGCAGCGCGTTTTTTCCACTGCTGGAAGAATTCTGGTGAGTCTGCCCTTCGACACGACTTCCATCCAATACGGCGACGAAGTTCTCATCCGCGGGCTGCTCCGACTGCCACGAGATCGACGCAATCCCGGCGAATTCGATTACCGCGCTTACCTTCAGTCACAAGGAGTCTTTGCCGTCATAAACCTGAGTCGGGTGCATCAGATCAAAGTGCTTTCTTCTGGACACGGAAGTTGGTTTGTGCGCCAATGGGTCTTGCCGGTCAAATCGTATCTGGACACCTTCGTGGAGCGTTTACCGCCCAGGGAGGCTGCGCTGCTTCGCGGCCTCATGATAGGCGAGCGCGGTGAGATCCCGCCGCCATTGAAAGAGGCCTTTGCGAAATTGGGGGTCATTCACATTCTGGCGGTGTCGGGTTTGCACGTAGGGTTTGTGATGCTGATCTTCATGGCGTTCTTCGGTATCGTGCGGTTGCCCTACCCGGCCCGCGTGCTTGGCACGCTTCTCTGTTTGCTTTTTTATGCTTATTTGACCAATCTCAAACCGCCGGTGGTGCGCGCTTCCGTCATGGGTGGATTGTTGCTGCTGGGCACGGCTCTGGAACGGAAAACCGACGTCTTCAACACGTTGTCCCTGGCGGCCCTGGTGATCCTGATTTTCAATCCGTTGGAGCTTTTCCAGTCCGGCTTTCAATTGTCGTTTGCGGCCGTGGCGTCCATCGTTTATCTCTACCCCAGGCTCAAGGCGTTCGGTACGGTTCAGGGAATTTTCAAACAATGCGGACGTCACCCGATGGTGCGCTACCTGTTGGAACTGCTGCTGGTGTCTGCCGCGGCTTTTCTGGGGACGCTGCCCTTTACCGTTTTGTACTTCAATCGTCTGCCCAACTTTTCCTTGCTGGCCAATCTCGTAGTCGTGCCGCTTGCTTTTTGTGGGCTGGCCAGTACCGCAGTGGCGGCCACGGTCCATTTGCTGTTGCCTGGGTTGGCGCAAATCTATTTGGCGGCGGCCTGGTTTTTTATCCACACGATGCTCGAGTTTGTGGAATGGGCCAGCGCCCTGCCCGGGGCATCCTGGCAAATCTACAGATTGCCCTGGACCCTTGCTTTTGGTTATTTTATTGCCTTAATTCTAATATCCAATATTCAGCATAGAAAAACCAAGTTTTTGTTGCTCTGTTCCGCGTTGCTGCTGGCAAATCTCCTGGTCTGGAACTCAGCGGCTGGCAACGCGCACGATTTGCAGGTTATCTTTTTTGATGTAGGACAGGGAGACGCGGCCCTGCTCACGTTGCCTGACGGCCGCCACCTGATGGTCGACGGTGGTCCACGTGGGAGGAATTACGATGCCGGCAAATGGGTGATTGCCCCTTATTTGAAGCGGGAGGGCATCGAAAAAATCGACGCCCTGGTGCTGTCCCATGCCGACACCGACCACCTGGGCGGCTTTCCGTACATTTTGAGGCATTTTCAAGTGAATCAAGTTTGGGACAACGGTCTGGGCAAGCACTCGAGAATTTATCGCGACTACTTGGGCTTGGTCGACAGTCTCCACATCAGAAGGCGCATTCTCAGTGCAGGCGACGTGGTTGCGGATTTCGAGCCGGTACAAATCTTAGTCCTGCACCCTTGTGAGAATTTTCTGCGTGACAAGAATGTACCGATTAACGATGCTTCGTTGGTTTTGAAGGTTAGTTACGGTGAGGAGGACCTGCTCTTCCTGGGCGACGTCGAGATGGACGCGGAACATCAGATCGCCAAATACGGAGACCTGCTGGCAAGTGAGGTGGTAAAAGTGGCCCACCACGGCAGCAAGACTTCCAGCAGTCCGGAATTGCTCAAACAAATTCAGCCCCGGTTGGCGATCATTTCTGTGGGCGAAATGAACAAATTCGGTCATCCCAGTGCTGAGGTTCTGGCACGTCTCAGTCAAAACCATGCCAAAATCCTGCGCACCGACCGGGATGCTGCCGTCATTCTCACGATCGACGGCCAACACATTCAGCAAATTCGGTGGAAGTAGCCGATTTGTACCGGAGCGGACACCGCGGAGAAAATCGAGTTAGACCCGAGAATTCTGGGGCAAGCAGACATAGTGGTGGCCGACAGCCTCAATTAGTGTCTGGTACGTGGAGAAATATTCCACGCTGTGAAAGCTGGTCTGCTGGACCAGGCGGATTTGGTCGAACTCGGCCATGTCATCTCCGACAAGTCGCTACGGAGAACCTCTGAGAGGCAGCTCACCGTTGCGGATTTGACCGGCGTTGCCGTGCAGGATATCGCAATCTGCAAGGCTGTGTACGAAATCTTAGTACCTCATTTCACAATTGCGATGACATAAGAATTTAGACAAGATGAACAAGGGGTCTTCAATCTCGTTTATCCTGTCTAAAATCAAGGATTGCTAAAAAATGAGAATAGAGACCTTTGAATTAGAGAGAACCCAATCTCTTTGGGAAAATACGGTAGAATTTAACCTCACCGAAACCGGCATTCACCCGTACACGCTCCGGGAGTTGTTGGCAGAAGCAGAAATTGAAAAACTGCTCACTCTGCGTCTTGGCTACGGCCAGACCAACGGTTCTGTGGCGCTGCGAGAGGCCATTGCCCGCCTTTATCCGGGCGCAGACCCTGCCAACGTTCTGGTGACCAACGGCTCAGCAGAAGCCAATTTTGTGGCCATGTGGAGTAATCTGGAGCCTGGCGACGAGCTGGTGCTCATGCTGCCCAACTACATGCAGATCTGGGGACTGGCCCGTTCTTTTGGCGTGGCGGTCAAGCCTTTTCATTTGAAAGAAGAATTGAACTGGCAGCCAGACCTGGAGGAGCTCGAGGACCAAATCTCGCTGCGCACAAAAATGATAGCCGTCTGCAACCCGAACAATCCCACCGGAGCTGTCCTGAGTGCCGAGGCCATGCAGGCAATAGTACGTCTGGCCAGCAAGGTCGGCGCCTGGCTTTACGTCGACGAAATTTACCGTGGCGCCGAATTGCAGGGTGAAGAAACGGCGACATTTTGGGGCCTCTACGACAAAGTCATGGTCTGTTGCGGGCTGTCGAAAGCTTATGCCCTGCCGGGTCTGCGCATCGGCTGGCTGGTTGGGCCGAGCAAGACCATCGAAAAAGGCTGGGCTTATCACGATTACACGAGCATCACCGCTGGAATTCTGAGCAATCAGGTGGCTGCCGCGGTTTTGCAGCCGCACCTGCGCCAGCGGGTCCTGGGCCGCAACCGAAGCATTCTGCGCGAAAACTTAGCCTGGCTAACCAAATGGGTTGAAAAACAAGAAGACCGCTTCGAGTTTATTCCACCTCAGGCCGGCGGCATGGCCTTCTTGCGCTACGCCATGCCAATCAATTCGACGGAGTTGGCAACAAGGCTGAGGCGAGAAAAAAGCGTTTTCATCATCGCAGGCGATTGCTTTGGCATGGATCGGTATGTGCGCATTGGGATCGGTGCAGAAAAACAATACCTGGCGGCCGGTTTAAGTCTGGTCGAAGCAGCGTTGGCTGAACTCTGCTAAATGAACCACTCAGTCGGTTTCTTTTGAGTCTTTCTTGCAGGATTTGCTCTTGACTGTTTGGCATTTATTTTACATATTAGTCTGTGTGCGACGGTGAGGAATTAAACGGATACCACCTGGTGTTACTTTCTTAGTGAATGCCCATCAAACGGACGAAAACCTCAAACTCTGGACCATAAAAGCGACTCGATAAGGAGGATTGCAATCATGTCAAACGAAGACCAGGAACTCCAGCAGCACGTTGAAGACTGCGATGGCATCACAGTCATTCGCGGCGGCGGCAATTCGCGCCAGTGGAACGGCATCCACTACAAGACGGGGATGTCATCCAAGAACGTTGAATCAAAAGAGCTGTCCATTAATGTGGCCACCATTCCGCCCGGTGGGGTTGCCAAGGCCCACATCCACGTCGATTTCGAGGTCATGCTCTACATCGTGCAAGGTCGTGTGCGGCACGAATATGGCCCAAGTTTGTCAAAGTCTCTGGAAAACCAGGCAGGCGACTTCCTATTCATCCAACCCGGCGTACCCCATGAGGTGTTCAACATGAGCGACACCGAGCCGGTAGTAGCTTTTGTCGCTCGTTCCAGCGCCGACGAATGGGACAAAATCATCCCCTACGACCGCAATAGCGGCTGAGCACCGGGAACGCAGGACCTGCGAGCTCAAATTGCTGCGGAGTTAGTTGGTGCGTGCCAATCTCAGACGCGAGGACCATTAAGTATGTGCCTTCCCGGCTTTTAATCTGCTTTAACCTTTAAAAAACAAAGGAACTCAATCATGGAATCAACCAAAGAAAAAGGGGTTCAAGCTTTTAATCAGGAATTCAGCCGCTACGACCAGGTCAACAAAGACCAATCTTATCATTTGGCTGAAAGTGCTGACAGTGAAGATGTGTTCGACCACGCAACGGAAATCCACACCTGTGACATGAGCCAATTCTTTCACGGCGGCGAAGCAGGCAAACAAAAATTTGCTCAAGAGCTTGGGGACGCTATGGCAGGCATCGGCTTTGTGATTCTCACCGGCCATGGGGTCGACCCGAAACTCTACCAGGAGGCTGAAAACAAAGTTTGTGAACTTTTCGAGACCACCACCCGCGAGCAACGCCTGAAATACAAAGCGCAACGGCAAGGTTCGGTGAATCAAGGATACTTTCCCATGAAAGAGACCACCATCATTCATCCCGACCTGGTTGAAGGATGGGTCTTTTGCCGCCGGGCGTTTGATATGGACGGCAATGCGGCGTACAAGGAAGAGGACTTCTGGCCAAAACCCGGGTTTGAACCCTTTTTCAGGCAAATCTGCCTGGAGCACGAAAAGCTGATTCTGCCGATCATGCAGAGCATTTTGCGCTACCTGGGCTGCGATCCCCATCTGTACGACCAGAAACTCACCGGCACTAATTTTGGCTTTCGTTTGAACTATTATCCTCCGATGAGCAAAGAGGATGAGGCCTCAGGGGCCGGCCGCATGCTGGGGCACGAGGATGTGGACCTGTTCACCATCCTGCCATCTCAGTCCGTGGACGGTTTGCAGGTTCTCAACCGCCAGAATATGAAATGGATTCGCCTGAGTCCGCCTGAGGGCAGCATTATTCTCAACACCGGCGACTACATGCAGCGCATTACCAACGACCGGCTGCCGTCGACCACCCATCGCGTCGGCAAGCCTATGAATAAGGCGCTGTTCAGCAAACCGAGAATCTCCATTCCCATGGCGGTGTATGTTTGGGAAGACGAAATTCTGGAGGTGCTGCCGGGCCTTGGAGAACCAAAATACGAACCCATTTCCGCGATAAAATTCCACACCCGCATTACCAGCAAATATTACGGTGACGACTATGCGGTGGAGGCGGAACAAAGCTAATTTCTCTTGCTCAGGTCCGCCAACTCTGCGTTTAAATCAGGCGTAGGCTGCAAAAGAATATTCCGTGAGCGGATTTCTTGGTAATCGAAAAACATATCAGACCCAAATTTTCGGCCAAGCAGGCTGAAGCATTTGCTGAGCAATTGTACGGCCTCAAAGGGGCTGCACGGCAACTTCCAAGCGAGCGCGATCAGAACTTCTACTTGCAGTCTGAGTCCGACGCAGAATTCGTGCTAAAAATCGCTGGCGCCACCGAAAAATTAGAAGTGCTTGATTTCCAGAATCAAGCAATGCGGCATTTGGCCACCAGCGAGCCTGCCATTCGCTGTCCCAAAGTTTGCCCGACCCAATCCGGAAAGCTCATCGCCACGGTTCAGGGAGAGCAAGACGCGGTTCACTTGGTGCGCCTCTTGACTTACCTGCCAGGCGTACCACTGGCCCGGGTCAATCCGCACGCTCAGGAGCTTCTGCAAGAGCTGGGCTGTTTTTTGGGCAGAATGGACCTGGCGCTGGCGAACTTTTCCCACCCGGCCGTCCACAGAGCATTTTACTGGGATTTGAAAAATGCTCCTGCGATCATCAACCGTTACAAGGGGCGCATCCAGCCAGCCCGGCAACGGGCCCTGGTGGACCATTTTTTAGACCAATTCAACCGATACGTGTGGCCACAACTACCCTCTTTGCGCACCAGTGTCATTCACAACGATGGCAACGATTACAACATCATCGTCAATGGCAGCGGTTCCTGGAAGCCAAAGAGTCTTGGCATCATCGATTTTGGCGACATGGTACACACCTGCACCGTGTTCGAGCTTGCGGTTGCGTTGGTCTACGTCATGCTGGGCAAGCCCGACCCCCTTGCGGCGGCTGCCCCGGTTGTACAAGGGTACCATTCAGTCAATCCACTCGACGAACAGGAACTGGAGGTCCTGTTCACCTTGATTTGCGCCCGGGCGTGTATGAGCGTGACCATCGCGGCCCAGCAGAAACAGAATGAGCCCGGCAACGAATATCTCAAAATAACCGAGGCCGCGGCATGGTCGCTTTTGCACCGGCTCAAAGACGTCCACCCCAGGCTGGCGCACTACACTTTCCGGCACGCCTGCGACCTACCTCCGTGTCCCCAAAGCAAGACTGTGGTAAATTGGCTGAAGAACAACCAGCACAAGCTCGCAGGCGTGGTTCCCGTAGAGCTGAAAGCCGACCCGTTGGTGGTCTTCGACTTGAGCGTCGGCAGCAATGAATGGGGCACCTGGGTCGACCCTTCTGACACGGAGACTTTCAGCAAGCTAATCTTTGCCAAGGTTCAGGCGGCCGGGGCAATGGTAGGTATTGGCCGCTACGATGAAGCGCGGCTGCTGTACCGCGGGCCACAATTCAAATCGGCGGGCAATGAGACCCAAGAACGGCGTACCATTCACCTGGGTCTCGATTTGTTCATGGAAGCGGGGACGCCCGTGTGCGCCCCATTGGCCGGCAAGATTCACAGCTTGCAAAACAACGCTGCGCCTCAGGACTACGGTCCGACCGTCATTGTTGAGCACCAAATACCAGACAGCCGGTTGCAGTTCTTCACTTTGTACGGCCACCTGAGCGCAGACTCTCTGGAAGGGTGGCAGCCGGGAATGCCTGTGAAAAAGGGCGGCGCCATCGGCCGAATTGGCGAGGCTTCGGAGAACGGCGGCTGGCCACCCCATCTGCATTTTCAACTGATCATCGATTTGCTTGGAAACGAAGGCGACTTCCCCGGCGTGGCCTTGCCCGGCGAACGCGAAATCTGGCTGAGCCTCTGTCCCGATCCCAATCTGCTTTTGGGCATTCCTGCGCAGGCTTTTCCACAACCCGAAATGGAAAAAGCAAAAATTCTCCAGGCCAGAAAGCAGAGCATCGGGCCGTCCCTGAGTCTTTCCTACCAGAGGCCGCTGCAGATCGTACGCGGCTTCCTACAATATCTCTACGACGAAACTGGCCGGGCCTATCTGGACGCGGTGAACAATGTGGCCCACGTGGGGCACTGCCATCCGCGGGTGGTCGAAGCCTTGCAGCGGCAGGTGGCGGTGCTCAACACCAACACGCGCT
Source organism: bacterium (assembly GCA_046757525.1). Lineage (GTDB taxonomy): Bacteria > Zhuqueibacterota > Zhuqueibacteria > Oceanimicrobiales > Oceanimicrobiaceae > JBHHYI01. Next base: position 8,235 of record JBHHYI010000056.1, read on the forward strand.
ACTTGCATGAAAAGCTGGTGCGGTACGCCCGGCGCCTTTGCGCAATGTTGCCGGAGCCGTTAAATGTCTGTTTCCTGGTTTGCAGCGGCAGCGAAGCCAACGAGCTGGCGTTGCGGCTGGCCCGCACACACACTCAAGCACGCGACGTGATTGTAGTGGACGGCGCCTATCACGGCAACACCCAGGCCCTAATCGAAATCAGTCCCTACAAGTTCGACGGACCGGGTGGCAGCGGCGCGCCACCGTACGTTCACAAAGTCGCCATGCCCGATGGGTACCGCGGCAAATTCAAATCTTCCGATGCCGTAGCCGGGGGAAATTACGCCAACGAGGTGAGGGAAAAAATTGAGCAAATTCAGAAAGCCGGGAAAAACGTGGCCGCGTTCATTTGCGAGTCTTTGCTGGGGTGTGGCGGGCAGATCGTCCTGCCGGCAAACTACCTCAAAAATGCTTTTGCTCACGTACGCACCGCAGGTGGCGTGTGCATTGCCGATGAAGTACAGGTCGGCTTTGGTCGCGTCGGTTCCCACTTCTGGGGCTTTGAGACCCAGGGCGTGGTTCCCGACATCGTGACGCTTGGCAAACCCATCGGCAACGGTCACCCGCTGGCGGCAGTGGTCACGACCGCGGAAATCGCCGCGTCTTTTGCCACTGGCATGGAGTATTTCAACACCTTTGGCGGCAACCCGGTTTCCTGTGCCGTGGGCATGGCGGTTCTGGATGTGATCGCCGAAAAACGACTGCAGGAAAATGCACTAACAGTAGGCAATTATCTGAAATCACGACTGGCACAACTGCAAGCCAACTTCCCTCTGGTCGGGGATGTCAGAGGTCTGGGGCTTTTCCTCGGCATCGAACTCGTTCTCAATCGAGACACCTTAGAACCGGCCCCGGAACAAGCGACTTATATTGTAGAAAGAATGAAGGACCACGGCATCCTGATTAGCACCGATGGTCCGCTGCACAATGTGCTGAAAATCAAGCCCCCCCTGGTCTTCAACCAAAGCAATGCCGATTTCTTCGTGCAAACGCTGGCCAAAATCTTAGAAGAAGATTTCGTTAGACTGGGCTGACATCAGCTCGCAACAGGCTTCCCGGCAGGTACTTTTAGGAAGCGCTCTTTTGAACGTAACGCAATCGTCACGATTGCGTTTCAGACTGATGCCTGATTTCTTCAAATAAAAGCACGCAGACCGTGCACAGGGTCCTAAGCAACGGGCCTCAGGAGTGGAAAAAACCAACTGCGCCTCGTCATTTCGATCCGGCAGCCGCCGGATTCGGAATGACGGTTGGCGTCAGGGACAACCATGGTAGTCGTCCTGAGTAGTCCCGACCGCTTTTGGGTCGGGACATATCGAAGGGCGACGCCCGTCACCCCTCGGTACGGTACCTTGAACAACAGCATCTACTCGGGATGACTCGCCGTTTACTGGTTAACAAACAGATCAAGACAGTACTCTGCAACGAATTCACAGATGAGGTTCAATGTGCTAAAAGTTACTAAAGGCGCTCATCGGTGTTAATCCGTGGCTCAACACTTGGGTTGCGGCTTCGCCGCGCTGGGTTCTTCAGCGTTCAGTCGTCGAATTTAGGGTTACCTTGTTGGACTGAGTCACGGATGAATGTCAGCAACTTGTCGAAATAAGGTTGCCCACCCACCGCGTAGGTGTTGTTGTGGTCGGCGCCTGGAATGGGATAAAACTCTTTGGGTTCATTGGCCGCGTCGAAGAGGCGCCGTCCCAGGCGAAACGGTACCGTTTGGTCTTTGATGCCGTGCAGCACCAGGAGAGGCACGCGGACTGAAGAGATCTTGTCGATCGCATTCAATTTGGTTTTGATAATCCATGACACAGGCAGGAGGCCGAAAGCAGACCTGGCCATGTCTTTTGCGGAAGTAAATGTGGATTCCAAAATCATGGCGGCGCAGGCTCTCCTGGTAGCCAGGTCCACGGCCACAGCTCCACCCAAAGAGCGACCGAAAACCACAATGGTTTTTGCATCCATATCGGGTCGAGAAACCAGGTAGTCAAACGCGGCTTCCGCATCGAGATAAAGCCCATGCTCGTCGGGCCTGCCTGTGCTCTTGCCGTAACCGCGATAATCGAAGATGAAGATGTTGACGGGTAGCTGGTGCAGCTTGTCCAAATTGTCCAAACGGTCGCTGATGTTGCCGGCATTACCGTGACACCAGAGGAGCGTTGCCATAGCCTGGTCCTTGGCAAAATACCACCCGTGCAGCCTTTCGCCATCTGGTGTGGTGAAATAACAGTCTTCAGGCTGCAGGCCGAAGGTTTCCGGGTGCCAGTAACCCTGCGGATATTTTAACGGAAAGTATATGAATTTGCTCTCAGTGAAGCGAATGACGAAAGCAAACAGGGCGAGAAGGATGATTGCCGCAATTAAGAATTTCATCAATAAAGCAATTCGACTTTGCAACCTTGTGAAGACGCGGCTACTTTGTGGCACGATGTGGAATAGGGTGTTTTCCCACGGGAAAAAGGGTCACTCCAGAATTCAAGGAGGCGTGTGTTTAAGCTTGCAAAAAAGGCTCCCACAAGAGAGCCTTTTTGTGATCGTCTCAAAGAAATGTCCGTGTGCCTTAAGTGGTCACATGGCGCACCGTGTCTACCACCGCATCGTAGTTGGGGTGCTCGCCAACTTCAGGGACGTATTCCACGTATTTCAAAGTGTCGTTGTCATCCACCAAAAACACGGCGCGGCTTAGCAAGCGCAGCTCCTTGATCCAGGTGCCGTAAGCTGTGCCAAAACTCATATCGCGGTGGTCAGACAAGATTTTGACGTTGTGCACATCCGCCACGCCGCACCACCTCTGCTGTGCGAAGGGAAGGTCGCAACTGATGGTGTACACGATCACCTGGTCAGGAAAAGTTATCGACTCGGTGTTAAAGCGTCTCGTCTCCGCATCGCAAACCGGTGTGTCTAAAGAAGGCACAGACAAAAACAAGCGAACTTTGCCCTTGTCGGTCTCCAGGTTCACTTCAGACAAATTGTTGTCTAGTACTGTAAAATTGGGGGCTTTGTCACCCACTGTTAATTCAGGCCCAATAAGGGTTAACGGATTTCCTTTGAACGTTGTACCACCTACTCTTTCTACCGGCATCAAAACCTCCTTACTCTTAGACCCGTGCGAAGCTTTTCAAGGCAAACAACAACCTTAACGAATTATTAGATTTTAGGTAACTATTCAGCCTGTCATTCCCGAGTGCTTTTATCGGGAATCATAAGTCATGCGACCTCCAACCTATTCTGAACGTCAGCAAAGCGTGGATTCCTGCTTAAAATATGCAGGAATGACGACAGGCTGAATAGTTACGATTTTAGAATAACCAATATATAGGTTTTGGGGTTGTCATGCAAGACAATTCTATTCGGCATCGATTATTTTTACGTCACAAGGCGCCTGTTCCTGAATGGTCTTGACGGCCGAACCAAAGATCAAACGCGAGAGATTGGAACGCTTGCGCCGTGTGATGAGAATCAAATCCGGCTTTTCCAAATGCGCCAGACGCAAGGACTGGGTTGCAAGGGAGCCGCTTCTGATAATCGACCGCACTGGTACGTGCTGTTCCTTTGCCATCTTCTCGATTTCTAAGGTTGTCTCCTCTGCCTGCAATTTGTATTCTTTCAGCAGCGAATCATAAAGCTGGTCCGAAGGTTTGCCGCCGATCCAGCCTTCATCGGTCAATTTGTGGACGATCTTTTCGGCGTATTCGATGTCCAAAACGAAAAAAACCAGCAATTCCGCCTTCATCTTTTTGGCCAGGCCGATGGCTGTTGCAATCGTTTTGGGAGAGCTTCTCAGAAAAGAGAGAATGAGCAAGATTTTTTTCATAACGCTTCCTAAAATTTAAGACCAATGAGCGGCCAATAAAAGTAAATCGACAAACCGAAAACAAGCCAGGCAATGACTTTCAAATACATTCCCCCCAGCAGCGTGTCGCGGATTCTTAAGTAGCCCGAGGAAAAGGCGATGGCGGTTGCCGGCGTGCCCATGGGCAGTTGAAATGCCAGGCCAGACGGAATGGTCAACACCAGCGTCATGACCCTTGGGTCTAAATTAGAATCTGCAGCAAACCCCAGGGCCAAGGGCATCATCAAAGCGACAACTGCGGTGTTGCTGATGGCTTCGGTTAAGAACAGAGCGAGGAAGGAGATCGACAGGACCAGCCCCCAGGTTGAGTGCACGAAATGTCCCAGGGTCTGTGCGGCCAGCCACTGAGCGGCCCCGGTTTTTGCCATGGCGAATCCTAAGCAGATGGCGCCGCCGTACATCAAAAAAATGCCCCAGTTCACATCCTCTTCGACTTCTTTCCAATCTAACAGTTTGAAAGCAAAGGCCACGACCACAGAGGCGATGGCAATGTTGGCCAGGCCCAAAGATTTGCCGGCCACGATCCACAAAACGATCGTCACCAACATCAGCACGCCGACGGCACGTTCCCTCGGAGTCATGCGACCCATGCGCAACTGCTTTCTCTTGAGGGCGATCAAGGCCTCCTCAATGTTCTGAACTTCAGGTGGGAACATCTTCATCAGCAAAAAATAGACGACCAGGATCATGATCACCACGGTTGGCAAAGCCGCCAGCATCCAATGGAAAAAGTCGATGCTCATTTGGGTGTTTTGGTGCAAAATGCCAACAGCCAGCGGCGCCCGCGCCCCGCCTAAAAAGGTCGCAATGCCGCCGACGATGGCCCCCCAGGCCATGGCCAGAAACAGGCCCTTGCCGTACCGGCTTTGCAGCGGAGGCAATCTTAGCGCGTCAACCACTTCGAAAACGATGGGGAACATCATGGCGGCCACCGCGTGGGCCGACATCCAGAAGGAAAGAAACGCTGACAAACACAAAAATCCCAACAACAATGATCGAGGCGACTTGCCGAAATTCTGCAAAGACAGCAATGCCAGGCGGGTACTCAAACCAGACCGCAGGATCCCCGAAGCTAAAATGAAAGCCCCTAAGATGAAAAAGATCGCTTCGTTGCCGAAAAGGGCGTAGGACTCCGAAGCTGTCAAAACTCCGGTGAGGGGAAACAAAATGACAGCCATGAGGCTGGTGATCATCAAAGGCATGGCATGGGTAACCCACAGCAGGATGCAAACGACGAAGATTGCCAGCGACTTTTGACCTTGTGGCGTCAGACCCTCCGGCGTGGGAAGATGCGTGATGAGGAAAAACAGGAAGCCCGCCGACAACAAAATAGCCGGGCGCGCCCAGGTTTTGAGCGCCTGGCTAATGCCGATTCGTCTGTTTGCGCCATGACCCATTTTCGGTGCGTCGCCTCAAGTCCAATCGATGAATTGCCTGCGCCTGGCTGGTTGGCAGGCAGGACAGAAAAAGGAATCGTGTCCCAGAACACCGGTTCTGCGAATGGTGGTGCCACACTCGGGACACGGCTGATTGGCGCGGTTGCGCACTTTGAGATGGCCTCGCACTTTGACCTCAATGGGCTGCTGTGCCTTCTCCACCTCCTGAATTCCCCATTGCATGACCTGCCGGGTGCTGCTAAACAGCCGCTCAATTTCAGTCGTGTTAAGCTGGTTGCACGTGGTTTTGGGATGAATACGGGCGTGAAAGAGAATCTCGTCGGCGTAGGCGTTGCCGATGGCACTGAGCACTGTCTGATCCATCAGGAACACCCGAACCTGGTGCCGGCGCTTGTGGATGCGCTGAGCAAAGGCTTTTAGGGTAAAGTCGTCGCTCAAAATGTCGAGGCCTTGTTGCAGAAATTTTGGGATACGCTCATAATCGCCAGCCTGGACCACGTAGAGTTTGCCCATTTTCTTGTCGTCCAGATAGTGGAGCGCATGCGCATCGTCTAACTCGAAAGTGCAGCACAATCCACGCGCCGGTTTGTGGTCTTGAGAAATGAACTGCAGCCTACCAGCCAACATGAAATGGCAAATCAATTCGATTTTTGCATCGAAGGTGAAACACAGAAACGGGCCGTGCCGACGAATGGCCTCGAAACGACTGCCGGTCAGGGCGGCTTCTACGCCGTCGGGAACCAGGATGCGAAACACAATAGGCTCTTTTATTTTTAGTCCGGCAATTTTCTTGCCTGGCGAGAAACTGTTGAGCTGCTTTTCAAGGTAAACCAAGTCGGGAAGTTCAGGCATAGCATTATTTCAAAGAAAGAAGCCGGGCAACATTGTCCCCCAAAATGGCTTTTTGCTCCTTGTCCGGAATCTGAAGCTCTTGAAGAATGGCAAGCTGCTGGTCGAAGATGTCCTTGCGCCAGCCGCGCGGGAAGTAGGATGAGTCCGTGCCGAACAAGAGGCGCCCGGGTCCCAGCACCTCTAACGATTGTTCGAAGACTTGTTTGAGCGTTAGAGGCGGCTGGATCCATGAGTTGGAGCTCGAGGTGTCGAAGTAGACATTTTTGCATTGCGCGGCAACTTCCAGCGCCTCCTGGAAACGCCCACAGCCAAAATGGGGAATGATAAAATTCACTTCCGGGAAATCGCTGGCGGACTTCTGCAGATCCCGTGGATTGGCGTACGCTAAATCGACGTTGTCCGGCAATCCCAGTTTTTGAAACACTGGCAGCTTGAACAAACCAAAATGGATAAACACCGGTACTTCGGCAGCCGCCGCCTCCTCAAAAATCGGGTAGACCGCCTCCTCGTAGGCATGAAAATGATGCATGGCCGGAAACAGCAGCACGCCTTTCATGCCTAAAATGTGCAAGGAATAATGCGTCTGTTCCCGCGCTTTGGGTAGCTTAGGATCGAGCAAGACGTAACCGATGAGCCGTTCTGGATTTACCTCGAGCGCCGCGGACAGGAATTCCGCGTCGCCTAATTTGCTGGCAAATAGCACCTGCCCTTTTAACCCGTATTTTTCCTGCTCTTCGACCCAGCGTTTCCCCAAATCATGCGGTTCCCTGGTCGGGGCCTCCCAACCGAGCTTCTGCGCCAGGGCCTCAACGCCGCCCCCGGATGGAAATTGGTTTTGGGCTAACTCGTAAAACTGGTAAAACCAACCGTAAGAAAAGAAATGGGTGTGGGCGTCGATGATGTCGAACTTGAGTTTCTTGAGCAAAATTGCCTCCGATTTGTTGGGAGTCTAAGGTACAAAAAATGAGAAACCGTTTCAAGGGGAATATGAGTGGATCTGGTTGTGGCGGTTCAGCGGGAAAGTTGCAGCGATGAAATCGCGGCTGTGTGAATGGATTTTCGAAGCAGGCGTAGGCGAATTACAAAGAAGGCTACCCATCTTCATCATTTAGGACCATTCCGAAACGCCTCCTTGAGCAGACAGTGAAAGTGGTAGACCCCCTGTTCACACTTGACGGAGAAGCGGCCGCGGTCGCAGGCGTCAGGCCCTTTTGCACGTGCTCGCAAATCTCAATGTCCTCCTGTTGCACCTGGCCGACGTTGCCCACATATTGCCAGGTTCGCGCAAGGACAGATGCTTTTTCAAATTCATGAAAGCGCGGATGCACATACCAACTCGAGGGAATGGTCTCCGCGCGTTCCAGTGGCACAGCTTGCAAGGCCTGCTCGCTAAAATCCGGCAGCTCCAACCTTTTTTCCATTTCGATTTTTCCGCTCAATGGTTATGGGTTGACAACTGCCACAATCCGCAACGGTCCGCCGCTACCGCCCTCGACCTTCATGGGCAAAGCAATCACGGTAAACCCTGCCGCGGGAAGCTGATCCAGGTTGGCCAGGTTCTCAAATCCCGGAATGTTGCTGCCGTACAAGATTACGTGACATTCAAACAGGGTCGACTGGCCGTAGTCGATGCTCGCGGTGTCCAGACCGAGGGCTTTGATGGAACGGTTTTTCACCAGCCACCGGGCGGCGTCCGGATGAAGGCCGGGAAAGTGCAGCTTGGCCACGGCTTCCGGCCCGCGTTCGTCGGTGCCAAGGTATTTGATTTTGTCCGGCCAGTGCTTGCCGAAGCCGGTGCGCAGCAAGACGATGGCGTCATCGATGGTACGGCCGTGCTGCTTTTCCCAATGGAGGAAGTCGTCGACTTGCACACGGTAATCGCGGTCAGCCGCACATTTGTCTGACACGTCGACGACCACACCTTCTCCAATCAACCGCGTCAAGGGAATGGCGTCCACCGTGGTACCACTTTTGGAAAAATGGCTCGGGGCGTCGATGTGGGTGCCGCCGTGCTCCGAGGCGCTAAAGTTGTTGGTGGTGTAGTAGTACCCGCCATCGGCAACCCCGTCAAACACCTTTTCCAGATGAAACGCTTTGGCCGTGGGCCAGTAAATCGTCGTCTCGCCGAAAGAGTGGGTGAGGTCTATGATTTTGCCCGACGGAAAATCGGCTTTGGGGGAAGTGCAGCCGATGAGGCACAAAATGCCGACCAACCCAAGGACAGCGTTTAGCGTTTTCATGATTTCCCTCCGAAAATGTAAGTCCGAAAAAGAAAGCATTATTTTCTCAGTTCATCTGCGGCGGCAAGCCCCTCTCACTTATTCAGCCCGGTCGAGCCAAAACCACCTTCTCCCCGTTGGGTTTGCGAGAGCTGTTCCACCACTCGAAATTGTGCGCAAGCCACCGGCGCTACCACCAGTTGCGCAATCTTTTGACCAGCCTTAATCTCATAAGATTCAGAGCTTAAATTCACCAGAATCACTTTGATTTCACCGCGGTAACCGTAGTCGATGGTGCCCGGTGTATTGAGAACGGTAATACCATGATTCAGGGCCAACCCGCTTTTGGGCCGCACTTGCAATTCAAAGCCCCGGGGGACTTCAGCAGCAAGGCCGGTAGGAATGGCTTCCCTTTGCATCGGTGCCAGAGTGCAATCGATGGCGGCAAACAGGTCAGCGCCGGAGTCGCCTTGGTGGGCGTATTCCGGAAGATGCGCTTCAGGGCACAGCGCTTTGATTTTCACTACGCAGTTGTGCGGCATGTGCAATTCCTCTGAGTTAATCTGGCAATTTTAAGACAGAAATGCGATGTTCTTGGCCACATCGTTACTTTCGCGAATTTTGATCAGGAATGTGATGATTTGCAGAATCTTGCCGGGGTTGCGGACAAACCTGGCTAACTTGGCCACCTCGCCGTCCAGACGGGCAATCTCCGCTTCTCGTGCTTCCGGGCTCAAGAAGGCTAATCTCTCGGCCACATTCCAGGCTGCGTCCCGCGCTCTCTGCATGCTGAAATTGACGACCGCTTCGTCGGTTCGGCCAGCGAGGCGATCCAGAAGGCCCAACCAGGGGGAAAGAGTACCGATCTCCGCCTGTACTTCATCCAGCAGTTCGGAAAGAATTTTGTTGATTTCTCCGAAGTCTCTCTCGAGTCCCGGTAACTTTTCGCCGGGAGAAGTCTGGGCCGCTGCAATGCCCAGATCGAGATTGATGTGGGCGTTCATGCCAAGCAGCAGATGCTGCAAAATCAGCAGGTGCCAGGAGTCGCTGGCTTCGAAGGCCACCCGCCAGCTTTTGCTGGGTCGCAAGCCATTCTGCAATTGTTGCAGCGCCAGGAGATAGCGATTGGCAAAAACGACATCGAGCTGCTGCATGCGCTCAGCGTCTTCAAATCGTCCCGCAGCTATGCCCTCTTTTGCCCGTACAGTAACCTTGCGGTAGAGGGCCGGAAAATAACCCAGCCGGCTGTTTTGTCCAAGCGACTGCTCGATAATGCTGCTTAATTCTTCGACGACCTGGTCAATTGTGGTAGCCGGGGACACCTCAGCCTGGATGTTTACCTGGTTCATGCTATCCTCGCACCGCTGCCAGCACTAAGCAAAACCAGCCAGCGAGAAAAGCAAGCCCGCCGAAAGGTGTAACCGCGCCCAACCAGCGCAAGCCGCTCAAACTGAGCAGGTAGAGACTGCCGGAGAAGAGGACCGTGCCGCCAACAAAGAGCCAGCCGCTGGCACTGGCGAGGCCGCCCGGCCAGCGCGTACAAGCCCAGGCCACAGTTAGCAAGGCCAGGGCGTGGTAGATCTGGTAGCGCACCCCTACTTCAAAAATGGCGAACATCTCGGCGGAAAGTCGCCCTTTTAAAGCATGAGCGCCAAACGCGCCGGCGGCCACGCCCAGAAACGCAGACCCCGCACCTAACGAAAAAAACAAACGGTCCATTTCCTTCCTCGCGTTATTGCTTTGCTTGAACACAACACGTATTCCATCCCCGCCCGACTTCTTCATGATTCAATGTGTCAGATACCACAGACACTCTTGCTTGCTTCAAGTACCAGTCACTTCCCCGATTCAAAATGCAAATAATCTTCCATGCCTTTCACCATGATCTTTTTACCGGCTGGAAAATTCTCGTAGAATGCTTGTTGTTTTCCTTCCAATGTCCTGGCAAATTTGACTTCAAGCAGAGTATCATCGAAACAAAAAATCCAGCTCCAGGCCATTAGCGGAGAGCGGCAGAGCATGAATCTTTCGGTACTCGCGCACAATCTCTGCAATCAAAAAGTTTTCCAGTGGCAGCGAATCCAGTGAGATATACAGAATGTGCTTGGCCTCAACGTTTTTCAGGAGGTAGGCTATAAATAACTTGATCAGGGATGTTTTGCCGACCCGACGCAAGCCCGAAATTAAGATGACCTCTTTGTTGTTGAGATTTTTCCGTAGAAAGTCGCTGTACCGCGGCCTGGGAAAAAGGTGTGGTTGAAAATCCTCTTCCCACCAGATATTGAACTTGAACAGCATTTCCGCCATCGCGATCATGATATGTCCAGAAAGTCATACCACATCGTATAGAATGATCTTCTGTTATACGATATTATCGTATAAAATGCAAGCTGTTCCCTGTTTTTTTGTAGCCCCAAAGACCAGTGAAATCCGGGTCACCCGTGTGCTGAGAACGGACTTCTGTTACAGCAATTGCCGCAGCACGTACTGCAAGATGCCGCCGTGTTTGTAGTAGTTGAGCTCTTCGGGTGTATTGACGCGGGTGATGACCTTGAACTTCTTGACCGTGCCGTTATCAGTTTGGGCTGTGACTTGTAGCTCTTTGCCAGGCCGCAGGTCTTCTGCAATGCCGGAGATGTCATAGGTTTCGAATCCGCTGAGGCCCAGCGATTCACGACTTTCTCCTGGTACGAATTGCAACGGCAGCACGCCCATCCCGATCAAATTGCTGCGGTGAATGCGTTCGAAGCTTGCAGCGATGACCGCTTTGACGCCCAGCAAGGCGGTGCCTTTGGCCGCCCAATCCCGCGAAGAACCCATGCCGTAATCTTTTCCCGCTAAAACGATCAACGGTACCTGGTCCGCCTGGTATTGCATGGCGGCTTCGTAGACGGAAGACAACTTCTTGTCCGGCAGATGTAGCGTCCAGTTGCCTTCACGATCGGGCACCAGGTAGTTGCGCAAGCGAATATTGCCGAAGGTGCCACGCATCATGACTTCGTGATTTCCCCGCCTGGAACCAAAGGAATTGAAATCCTTCGGTTCGATGCCGTGGGAGATTAAATATTGGCCTGCCGGACTTTCTTCTGGAATGGCTCCGGCCGGGGAAATATGGTCTGTTGTGACCGAGTCGCCCACCATGACCAGCACCCGTGCGCGTTGAATGTCGCCGGGCGGTTGCGCTTCTCTGGACATATTCTCGAAGAACGGCGGATTCTTGACATAGGTGGATTTCGGATCCCAGTCGTACAAGTCGCCTGATGGAATTTCCAAAGCCTGCCAGCGGGCGTCGCCGGTAAACACCGCGGCGTATTCTTTGACAAACATCTCCCGTTTCACGGATTTCCGCATGGCTTCCTGGATTTCTTGCTGGGTGGGCCAGATGTCCCGCAGGTAAACCGGGCTATCGTTTTTGTCGCGACCAATGGGCTCATGGTACAGGTCGATGTCCATGCGACCGGCCAGTGCGTAGGCCACCACCAGCGGTGGCGAGGCCAGATAGTTCGCCCGCGTGTGCGGATTAATCCGGCCCTCGAAATTTCGGTTTCCGCTCAAAACCGAAGCGGCGACCAGGTGACCTTCCTTAATCCCATTGGCGATGTATTCCGGCAGGGGACCGCTGTTACCGATACAGGTGGTGCAACCGTAGCCCACCAGATTGAACTTGAGTTTCTCCAAAAAAGGCGTGAGGCCGGCTTCGTTGAGATAATCGGTTACCACTTTTGAGCCTGGCGCTAAACTCGTCTTGACCCACGGCTTGGTCTCCAGGCCGCGTTCCACGGCTTTCTTCGCCAACAAGCCTGCTCCCACCATCACCGAAGGGTTGGAGGTGTTGGTGCAACTGGTGATGGCGGCAATCACCACCTGCCCGTTGCTGAGCTCCAGCTCGCGTCCGTTTTCCCGCACTTGTACGCGCTCCTTGGTGTCTGCCAGTTTCAAATCTTGAAATGCGGCTTGAAAAGCGCTCTTGCTTTGCTTCAACGGAATGCGATCTTGTGGCCGTTTGGGACCGGCAATGCTGGGTTCAACGGTGGCCAGGTCCAGTTCCAGGGTGTCGGTGTAAGCGGGGTCTGGTGTCATCTCCGTGCGGAACAGCCCCTGTTCTTTGGTGTAGGCCTCGACTAACTTTACGTGATCTTCGTCCCGGCCGGTGGTGCGCAGGTAGTTCAAAGTTTCGTCATCTACCGGAAAAAATCCAATGGTTGCGCCGTACTCAGGGGACATGTTGGCCAGGGTTGCGCGATCCGCCAGGCTCAGACTGCTCAAGCCTGGCCCGTAATACTCCACAAATCTGCCAACCACGCCTTTTTGCCGCAGCATTTGCGTGACCAGCAGAACCAAATCGGTAGCCGTGGCGCCTTCAGCAAGCTCACCAGTGAATTTGAAGCCGATGACTTCCGGGATGAGCATGGAGATCGGCTGGCCCAAAACCGCGGCTTCGGCTTCTATGCCGCCAACGCCCCAGCCAACGATGCCTAAACCGTTGATCATAGTGGTATGCGAATCGGTGCCTACCAGGGTGTCGGGATAAGCCACACTTTTGCCGTCGTTTTGCGCGGTAAAAACGACACGACCTAAGTACTCCAGGTTAACCTGGTGGCAGATGCCGGTTTCCGGCGGCACGACGCGAAAGTTTTTGAAGGCACGTTGCCCCCAGCGCAAAAAAACGTAGCGTTCCTGGTTGCGTTCGTACTCCCGCTCCGTGTTGAATCGCATGGCACCGGCACTCCCAAAGCGGTCCACTTGAATCGAATGGTCGATGACCAGATCGGCAGGGACCAGGGGATTGATCTTCTTTGGGTCGCCGCCAAGATTCTTGATCGCTTCCCGCATGGCCGCTAAATCCACCACTGCGGGTACACCGGTGAAGTCCTGCATCAAAACCCGGGCCGGGGTGTAGGCGATTTCCTTCTCAGGCTTTCTGGAGGGGTCCCAGTTCGCCACAGCCTCGATGTCTGCCGCAGTCACAGAACTCGCGTTTTCATTGCGCAGCAGATTCTCGAGCAGAACCTTCAAGGAAAACGGTAGACGGGAAACCTGCCCAACACCAGCCTTTTCTAAGGCGCTCAGACGAAAAATATCGAATGACTTCTCACCAGCTCTTAAAGGCGTTAAACTGTGAAAGCTATCCTTACCCATTCTTAACTACTCCTGATAATAAAACGGTTAAGTGAATTCCTGTGCTTGGACTGCGCCACTTTGCAGCAAGCTTGTTCAAAACGATTGGCTTTTCTTCTGTTCAGAAAGATGCCACCTTTTCGCAGAAGCGCAGGCTCTGCTAAACCTCACCAAGACAAACAGTCCTGTCAAATAATAACGATTTGAATTGTTGAAAGCAACAACTTTGTCGACAGGAAATGAAGCTGATTATCTGAGAAATCAGCGAATTCTTCTTGGCTTCTATATTGTTTTGCACGGGTAATTGAGACGATATTTTTTGACAGGATTAACTGGATAGACAGGATGCAAAAAACCAAGAATATTAGGTTTTAATTTTTGTCATTAAAACCCAACCCGGCGGAGCCGAAGGCATATCCGCGAAATTCAAAAAAAGCAAACACTAAACAACGCTGAACTTTAGTGCCGCACCTGCCGCTTTTATTCGGTGACATTCGGTGTTCTTCAGTGTTCAATTTTAATTCCGCAACACCGAATCTAAAACAGCGCTGACGTGAAGGCACGATGGTATTTGTTGGTGATTTCGTGATCGTGGCCCAACCAGTTGAACAGCGCCACACACGCTTTGCGCACACCGTCCTCGTCCAGTTGGCGGTTCATGGGCAGCGCCTCAATCCAGTTCTTCAGGGCCTCCTCGTAGTCGCGTTGCTGCAGCGCTTGAATGCCTTGCAAATAAAGATTCCAGGCGTCCCTTGCAGAGGGGTCCTGCTTTGCCGTCTCAGTTAGAGCCTCGTAAGAACTGATAAGACGGTGCAGCGTCTGAATAGCTTGTGCCATATCAAATTGCGGGTGCCCTTCAGGTGCGTTCTTGACCAATGCAAAAGCCTCTTCGGGCTCCTGCTCGAAGAGAATCTGCGCTAACAGAATCCTCGCGTCGTAATTGTTCTCATCGGCTGCAACCGCGCGGTGCAGCAATCTGCGGGCGTTCTCAACGTTTCCACTGGAGAGGGCTGATTCTGCAGCTTGCAGCAGCTTCCTGGATTCTGTGGGCACGTTAGCGTCTAACCAGCGCCGCACCTGGCTTTCTGGCAAAGCCCCGACGAATTCGGCCACCACGTTACCGCCGTAGAACATCTTAACCGCCGGAATACCTTGAATGCCCCACTGCGCCGCTACCTGCGGGTGCTCTTCCGTATTGACTTTTACCAACTTCCAGGTGCTGTTTGCTTCCGAAGCCAACTTCTCCAACACGGGTCCCAGCAGGCGGCACGGTGCGCACCATTCAGCCCAGAAATCGACCACAATCGCGGTGTTGCGACTTGCTTCAATGACGTCTCGCTGAAAGTCAAAAGCGGTGCTACTCATGAATTACGCTCCAATTTGCAGCGTTAGGTTCAGTTGTAAAGTTCACTAAAATAACTCCGATTATTTCGCGCCGGTTCCCTAACAGTGCTCGAATTTTGCACAATTGAAAAAGTAGCGCTTGACCGAAAAGCAGTGGGTAACGGAGAAATCTGGCTCTATACGCAACCCTCTCAGTCACTTGGAATAAAAGTGATGACCGGAAGAGTTGGCAGCAACTGACTCAGGGGTGTTATATTTTGCATTCCAATATCACCGATTTATGACCCAACCCGGTTAGCTCACAACCGCCGCAAACAACTCCCGCTGGTGGAGATCGCGGCGAAAATGTTCGGTGGCCAGCTCGATCTTATTCGCATTCAGCGCCAGCCTCT
>JBHHYI010000057.1:0-23447 GCA_046757525.1 bacterium
AAACTAAACCCTCACTGCAAAACTTGGACAAATTCAGTGCTCTTCAGTGACCTTCAGTGTTTTATTGAAATCCAAAATTAAACACTGAAGGTCACCGAAAATCACCGAAAAGCGCAAACCAAACCTTCACTGCTAATCTCAGAAAATTCGGTGCTCTTCAGTGACCTTCGGTGTTTTATTAAAAACAAAAATCAATCACTGAAGCTCACCAAAATTTACCGAACGTTGCACGTAATTTTTACTTGATTTAACAGTTTATTTTATTAAATTGAATTTAAGCTGCTTATTTTTTTCAAAGGTAGGTGATTTGCCATGAGTGCAGTAAATAAGGATGAAATTCGTAAGCCTGCGGTTGCCAACGCATTTTATCCTGGTGAGGCACAGATATTGGATCACGAGATTGAAGAATTGTTCAATCAGGTAAAACCGGTGGAGCTTCAGGGAAGCATCAAGGCACTGGTGAGTCCGCACGCGGGCATCATGTACTCCGGGCCGGTGGCGGCCACAGGTTACAAATGTTTGCTGACTGGCGACTTTCCCGTGGTTGCCATCATCGCTCCCAGCCATCGCGAGTATTTCCCGGGTGTTTCAGTCTTCAACGGTAAGGGCTACCAGACGCCGTTAGGCGTGGTGCCGGTGGCTTCCGATTTGGCCGACTTGCTGATTGCTCAAAATCAAAGGATTGTCTCCTCCTGGGCGGGACACAAGACCGAGCATGCGCTGGAAGTGCAGCTACCCTTTTTGCAAAAAGTTTTGGGGGCATTTAAGTTGATTCCCATCGTCATGGGCGATCAGAACTATGAGACCTGCGCCCTGTTGGGGGAAGCTCTTTCTGTCGTTCTGGAGGAAGTACCCGCCCTGGTCGTCGCCAGCTCTGACCTGTCCCATTACCACAATTATTTCGAGGCGGTGCAGATCGACAACAAAACCGTCAACCTGGTCGAGAGCTTCGAAGAACACAAGTTAGCAGATGCGATCGAAACAGGAATCTGTGAAGCCTGTGGCGGAGGGCCTATTGTCACCGCCATGATCGCCGGCAAGAACATCGGCGCCGACACCGCAAAAGTTCTATTATACAGGAATTCCGGGGATGTAACCGGAGATTACACGGCTGTGGTAGGATATCTGTCGGCAGCCTTTTCTCAACTAAATTAGCTGCACCACCCAATATTGATGCAACACTGCCCTCAGGAGGTGGTGATCTTGTTCAAAAAAAAACGCAGAAATGTCCTTTCAGAAGAAGAACAAATCTACATTTTAGACTTTGCCAGAAAGAGCATCGAAGCCAAGATAAGAGGAGCCGACCCGCCACGGTTTGAGGCAGATTATTCCAACTTAAAAGCGCAACGAGGCGCATTCGTTACGTTGTACAACAGAGGCAACCTCAGGGGGTGTATTGGCACAATTTCCAGTACCAAGCCCCTCTATGAGACCATTCAGGAGGTGGCGCAAGCGGCAGCCTTTCAGGATCCGCGATTTCAACCCTTGTCCGAATCGGAGTTGTCGAAAATCAGCATCGAAATTTCCGTGCTGACCCCGCTCAAAAAAATCAAGAACTTCAAGAGAATAAAAATCGGGCGACACGGGATTTTCGTGAAATCCGGGGAGGCGCATGGCCTGTTACTCCCGCAAGTTGCGGTAAACAACCACTGGGACCGCAAAACCTTTCTGCAACATACGTGCATCAAGGCCGGGTTGCCCAAAGACGCCTGGCAAAAAGACGACACAGAAATCATGATTTTTGGCGCGCAAGTTTTTGAAGAAGAATCGCATGAAGAAGCCACAAGTGAGTAGCGCAGACCCTTTCAGGCAACGCACACGCCAGGACTTGGAAAAATTAGAAGAAAGCGCCTTAGCCCCGTTCGCACAAAGGAGTCGGGCTGCACACCGCACCCGCCAATTTGAGGAGCCAGAACACCCTTACCGCACGGCCTTTCAGAGGGATCGCGACCGCATCATCCACTCCCGCGCTTTCAGACGTCTGAAGCACAAAAGACAGGTGTTTCTCACCAATGCCAGCGACCACTATCGTACGCGGATTACCCACACGCTGGAAGTCGCGCAGCTTTCCCGCACCATCGCCCGCGCGCTGGGGCTCAACGAGGATCTGGTGGAAGCCATTGCACTGGGACACGACCTGGGGCACACGCCGTTTGGTCACCTGGGCGAAGTTGTGCTGGACAAAATCATGACCGGCAAGGTGACTCTCAGAGGCCAACAAAAAGGCAACAATTTTGGCGGCTTCAAGCACAATTACCAGAGCATTCGCGTGGTGGATTATTTGGAAAAGAAGTACGCCTTTAACGGGCTCAATCTGACCGCCCCGGTGCGTGAGGGTATCTTGAAACACACCCGCCTGAAACGCGGCCACTACAACTACCCCGATTTCAATTACCAGGGTCTGCATTTCGAGCAAGACTGGGCTTCGAATTTAGAAGGTCAGGTGGTCGCCATTTGCGACGAGATCGCGCAGAGAACCCACGACCTGGAAGATGGCATTCGCGCAGGTCTGGTGCCTATGGATCGGGTGCGAGAATTGCCCATCGTTAAAAAGGTGGAAAACCAGCGCAACTTGACTGCCCTGGCCAAGACGGATGGCTGGCTGTATCTGGGACTGATGATCCGGGGATTAATCAATGAATTGGTGGACGATGTTATTCGGCACTTTTTCGCGAACCTGACAAAATACGCCACAAAACACGCCAGGCTGCAAGCCTTCGACTGTGAGATCGTGAATTTCAGCGCTGAAATGGATCCGCTGCAAAAACAGTTGAACAAATTCATCTACAAAGAAATCATTGAATTCTCCAGGCTCAATTGGGAGGATGAAATGGGAGAAAAGCTTCTCTCCCGACTGTTTGAGGCCTATTTCAACTATCCCGGCTTGCTGCCTGAATACGTGCTGGAAAAGTACTTTCTGGACAAGGGAGTGGCCTATTCCAAAGCGTCTATCGAAGCAGAACGCCAGGTCTTGAATCTGCAGCAGGACGACCTTTTTTTGCGCTTGATTTGCGACCATGTTGCAGGGATGACGGACAACTTTGCCATTCACGAAGCCGAACGAATTTCTCGCCAGGATAAAATTCAAGTGTCCGACCTCCACTTGGACTTCGCGCTGGGAACGGAGAACTCTGCCAACCAACAACCATTACAGAAAAGTCTGATCTGAATTGCAGATAAAGTTTGAAAACGTGTCATTTAGATTCAAGGCCCTGGGTGCCAGCCCACGCAACGCCTTAGACCGTGTCGATTTAGAGATAGAATCGGGCGAGTTTTTGGCTCTGGTGGGGGCTTCAGGATCGGGCAAGACCACGCTCATGCAACATCTTACCGGGCTGTTGCAACCGGACCAGGGCCGAGTGCTCATCGATGGCGTCGACCTGCGGGCCAAGTCCACCAGGCTGGATCAAATCAGGCGGCGCGTGGGTCTGGTGTTTCAATTTCCGGAAAGCCAGCTCTTTGAAACCACGGTGTACGACGATGTGGCCTTTGGGCCGCGTAACTTAGAGCTGACCGACCAGGAGATCGAGCACAGGGTGCGGCAGGCGCTCCAGCTTGTGGCGTTAAATTTCCAGCAGTTCAAGGAGCGTTCACCCTTGTTTTTGAGTGAGGGTGAAAAACGACGCGTCGCCATAGCCGGAATCATAGCCATGCAGCCGGAATTCCTGGCCCTGGACGAACCCACTGCCGGCCTGGATTATTCCGGTGTGCAGGCTGTCACGAAAATAATGAAATCTCTACACGCCCGCGGCACCTCGATTCTGCTGATTTCACACAGCCTGGAGCTGGTAGCCGCCCTGGTTCCGCGAGTCGTGGTGCTCCGGGCCGGGAAAATCATCTTTGACGGCACCCCAACTGAGTTGTTTGACCAGCCAGGGGTCTTGCAAGCCACGGGGCTGGAAGTGCCGAGAATCCAAAAGTTGGCCAAAATGTTAAGAGAAAGGGGGTGGATTGATTCAAACGAAACCTGTTTTGATCTACCCAAACTCAAGCAGGCGCTGGCAAGAAAGAGCAGTGCTCAACCAAACTGAGAATCCGCTTCGACCTTGCAGGTGACCCAAAACCATCCAGTGCACGAAAAACAGCCGATTTTTACAGAGCCCAGGCTAATTCCTTTTCATTTCTCCACCGTTCGTATAATTTCCTCCCAATCCTAAGAATGAACAATTTCAGAAATGTAACCTACTATATTTAGACAGCTTAAAAATTACATACGGGCCAATAGAACAAGATCGACTGCATGAATAAGTACACGAGTGGCGCCAAATCACAAGTTGGCACAATCCTTGCTAAATAAAGATTTTACTTGGCTGCATTCCTGTTTTTCTATTAACCAGAATTCTAAATCAACTCCGACAACTCAGTACGAACTAACCGAGGGGATAAACTTTAAGATGTCAGTTGCACTTGTCGATAAATACTTTGACGAGGACTACGACCTCGAACTTCTGGAAGAGATAAAACGCCATTCAATGCTGAAATTGAAAGAATTGCACAAGACTAAGGACGCAGAACATAATTTTGGAAAGAATTTTGGTTTTGATTTCCATTATCCTCTGGTCAGTCGCAGTCCCGAAATCAGAGAAATATTCAATCTCATTAAGAAGGTTGCCAAGAGCAACGCTTCTATTCTCATCCAGGGAGAAACTGGAACGGGCAAAGAACTGATCGCCAGCCTGATTCAATTCATCAGTCACCGTTCCAACAAACCGTTTGTGAAAGTCAATTGTGCGGCCTTGCCAGAGAATCTGCTGGAAAGCGAGCTCTTCGGGCATGAGAAAGGCTCGTTTACCGGGGCGTACCAGACCCGCATCGGCAAGTTCGAGGAGGCCAACGGTGGCACGCTCTTCCTGGACGAGATTGGTGATATGCACCTGGCCACGCAAGCGAAGATTTTGCGCGTGCTTCAGGATCAGACTTTTACCAGACTGGGGGGCAACAAAACCATCTGTGTCGACGTGCGCATCATTGCTGCAACAAACAAGGAACTCATCGACGAGATCGAAGCCGGAAATTTCCGCGCCGATCTCTATTATCGTCTCAATGTCGTCTCCCTGCACGTACCGCCTCTGAGAAAACGCAAAGAGGACATCCCCATCATTGTTGAATTCTTTCGCAGAAAATTTTCACAAGAGCTGCGCAAGGAAACCCGCGGCTTCTGCGACGAAACCATGGCCCTGCTGAAGAATCATTCCTGGCCGGGCAATATCCGTGAATTGCGTAACCTGATCGAACGTGCCGTTTTGGTGGCTGAAGAAAACAAGTTGATCACTCCGAAGGATTTGGCCATGTCCGGCAAAGACTACTTTGCCGCCGGTGGCACCGATCGCCGCCAACATCCCAACGGAGAGTTGTTGAACCTGAATACCCTTAATCTTGAAAAGGTAGAGAAGGAGGTAATTCTGCGTTCTCTAACCGTGTGCAATTGGGTTCAAAAAGAGGCAGCCAATCTGCTGGGCATCTCTGCCAGAGCGTTGAATTACAAAATCAATTTTCACAAAATCACGCACCCCTCCTGGAAAAAGAATAATTAGCCACCTGCATGGCTCAATGCCATTCCTAAAATTCGGAATCAGGCCAGCGATTTTCCTATTTTTGAGAAAGCCACGTCGTCGTTTTTTCAGATGACACCTCATAGGTTCTTAAAAAACAAAACGTCTGGATTAGCCTTAGAATGGTACGATCCTTGCTTTTACCCCCCAGAAATCTGCCCCAAAAATCGATAATGTCCGTTGGTTTCGCGCTAGTTCACACCCTCACCGGGTGGAGGCTGATTCCGTCTGCTCGTTTGGCTCTTTCAATTTACAAAAAGGGAGCAATCCTGTCATGATAGAAGTGAGAGGTCACGCGCGCGGTGGCCAGGGGATGGTCACCGCTTTCGAAATTCTGGCCAAAATATTCAGCCAAATCGGTGACTTGCAGGTGCAGTCCTTTCCCGCCTTCGGGGTGGAACGAACCGGAGCACCCATTCAAGCCTTCCTCCGCATTGCCCATCATGAAATTCTCAACCGCAGCAATGGTTACCATCCCCACCTGATCGTGGTGTTTGACGAGACGCTCATCGAGCAAGTTCCTGTCTTTGAAGGCTTACGCGAACAGGGCGCCATCCTGTTGAACACGGAAAGAGGAGCCTCAGAGTTCAAAAAGCAAGCCAAGAACGTTTACACCGTCCCGGCGACACAAATATCCATCGACAAAGGATTGGGGAGCAAATCCCTGCCGATTGTCAACGCCGCTATGATGGGTGCGATCGTCCGAATTCTGAAAGCCGACATCGCAGTGGCGGCCAGGATCATCAGCGAGAATGTGCCGGCCAAACCTCAAGCCAACGCCGAAGCGGCCCGCCTTGCCTACAATAGCGTTGTCGAAGGGGAAGGAACTGAATCAGGCTTAGCTACCCTGTTAAGGCAAGATGAACCCTCAACCGCCCCGGTTGAAGTCAGCGACTTCGCAGCGGAAAGAACCGTGCGCCACGCTGAAGCGGACTTCCCCACCACACCCGCCTGGAGCGAACCCATGTCACGCAACAAAACGGGAAATTGGCGCGCGCTGACCCCCAAATATGAGGTCAGGCAAGCCCCCTGCATCACCAATTGCCCGGCGGGAACGGATGTGCGCCTGTTTGTCAAGCTCGCCGCCGAAGGCGACTTCAAAGCGGCTTATGAAACGATCTATCAGAACAATCCGTTCGCGGCTACTTGCGGCCGGGTCTGCCCCCATTTCTGTCAGCAGAATTGCAACCGCATCGAACTTGACGAAGGACTCAACATTGGCGCCATCGAACGATTTCTCGGGGATTACGGCGTCCAGCAGGAGGCTCGGCCTGCTGACATTCGATTCAAAGAAAAAATCGCGGTCATCGGTTCCGGACCGGCGG
The DNA here is from genome assembly GCA_046757525.1 of bacterium. Taxonomy (GTDB): domain Bacteria; phylum Zhuqueibacterota; class Zhuqueibacteria; order Oceanimicrobiales; family Oceanimicrobiaceae; genus JBHHYI01. The sequence goes on from JBHHYI010000057.1 coordinate 6,878, forward strand.
GACTCACCGCAGCGCTACGGCTGCGGCAAAAAGGCTACCAGACCACGGTGTTCGAGGCGCTGCCACAGCCTGGCGGGATGATGCGAAGCGGCATTCCTGAGTTCAGATTACCGCAAAGGGTTCTGAACCAGGAAATCGCGCGAATCGTCAACGAAGGCGTGACAATCAAACTGCGCTCGAAAGTCACTGTGCAAGAGCTCGAGAACGACTATTCGGCCATCGTTGTGGCCACGGGGTCTCACATCGGCACGAGAATGAATATCCCCAATGAAGCTTTGGCACTGGAGGGCATCAAGTTCTTGCACGACTTCAAGCTGAACGGCGACAGCAGCGGCGTGCGCCAGGGCGACCAGGTGGCGGTCATCGGCGGCGGCAATACGGCGATCGATGTGGCGCGAACGGTGCTCAGATTGGGCGGTCAACCCACCATCTACTATCGCAGAACCAGGCAGGAGATGCCGGCCATTCATCACGAGGTCGAGGAAGCAGAAGCAGAGGGGGTGAGCATAGAGTTTCTCAGAGCACCGGTGGAAATCGAAAAAGGCGTTGACGGCCACCTCATCGTGACCATGATTCATACGGAATTGGGCGAACCCGATGACTCCGGCCGCAGAAAACCGCTGCCCGTGGCCGGTTCGGAAATGGACGTGATCGTGGACAAGATCATCATGGCCGTGGGCCAGAAGTATGACGATTTTGCTTTCTCCGGAAGACGGATAAAACCTCGTCAGGGCCGAAGCGATTTTTCAGCCAACGTGCCGGTGTTCTGCGGCGGCGATATGGCCTGGGGTGGCACGGTCACGGAAGCCATCGGCAGCGGCAACAGCGTTGCTAAAGAAGTGCATGCCTATCTCAGGCAGGAAGCGTTCACCGAAAAGCATCTCCAGGAAGATATCGTGCTGCCGAACGAGATTAATTTCGCTTACTACCTCCCTACCGCGAGCCACCACAATCCAATGAGAGGCAATGGGCACCTAATGGGCGATTTTAGCGAGGTGGTTGGCGGCCTGACAGCCGAGGAAGTGCGTGCCGAAGCGAGCAGATGTTTGCATTGCGGCGACTGCTACAGTTGCGGAAACTGCTACAACTATTGCCCCGACGCCGCCATCCACATCGACGAGAGCAACCGCCTGAGAATCGATTACGACTACTGCAAAGGCTGCGGAATATGCTTCCAGGAATGTCCGTGCGCTGCCATTACACTAAGAAAGCAAGAGGTTGATTATGAGTGAGAGAGACGTCAACGCCACAGCAGTCGGTGAACTGCGCCAAGGAACAGACGCAACCGATTCTCTTGTCAAGCCGGTTGCAACGCCCAGGTATGAAAGACACGTGCAGAAGATCATGAAAGGCAACTATGCGGCGGCGGAAGCGGCGAAGCTGTGCCGTGCAGGGTTTGTTCCCGCCTACCCCATCACACCGCAAACCACGATTGTGGAAGAACTTTCCGCGAAGGTGGCCCGGGGCGAAATGGATGCGATCTTTACCAATATGGATAGCGAGCATTCCGTTTTTGCCGCAGCCATGGGCGGCGCCATGGCCGGCGAAAGAGTCTTTACGGCCACCAGCGGACAAGGGTTGTTTTACGCCCACGAAGTGCTGCATGCCATCGCCCATTTCAGACTTCCCATCGTTGTTTGCAACGTGGGCCGGCCTTCGATTCCCTGGAACATCTGGTCTGACCAGACCGATTCCATCGCGCAGAGAGACACTGGCTGGGTGCAGTACTACGGCGAAAGCTCTCAGGAAGTCCTGGACGGCATCATTCAGGCCTACAAACTGGCCGAACAGCTTGACCTGCCCGTCATGATGGTGCTCGATGCCTTCTATCAAAGTCACACCAGCGAAAACATCTGGATTCCCGACCCGGAACTGGTCGATGAATTCCTACCGCCGCGCCCGTTGAAAGGCGGCGAGATCGACCTGAAAAACCCAAAGGCCTTTGGCGGCCTGATTCCGCCGCAGCATTACGAGGAATTCAACCACAGCTACTGGCGCCATATCAACAAAGTGGAAGATCTAACCAAGCGCATCGGCCAGGAGTTCGGCCAGCATTTTGGCCGGCCGTACGGCGCCATCGAAGGCGTGAACATCAACGCTGACACCAAAATGATCCTGGTGACGCTTTCCAGCATTACCACCACGGTCCGGGGTGTCATCCGGTCGCACCCGGAGGTTGGCTTGCTCAAAATCAGGTTGTTCAAACCCTTCCCGCGCAAGTCAATTTTGGCGCTGATCGCAGAACAGAATGTGGACAGCGAGCGGTGCCGAATCATCACCATCGACCGCAATTTTCTCGGCGACAACGAAGGCGCGCTGATGCAAGAAATGAAACAGGCGCTGTACGGCGAACGCTTCAAAATATACGGCGTCTACGCCGGCCTGGGTGGCAAGGATGTGCCGCCGGCCACCATCGAGAAAATCATCGCCAGGGGTCTGGCAGGTCTCGAGGAGATCACCTGGATCGATGTGGAGGATTGAATGACAACAAAGGCACATTCCCAATGAATGACGTTGAATGGCTCCGAGCCTCTGCGATTTCAGATTTTTCAAGTGATTTTAACCAGTAAGATTGGAGACAAACGAAAAACAAGGGTGAGCCCATGACAACAGAAGACAATTTCCTCATCAGGGAAGAAAACGTTTACTCCGGAGCGCTGAGCTGCCGGGGCTGCGGCTGGTCGCTCATGGTCAGGCATATTTCCAGCATTCTCGGGGAAGAAACGGTTTATGTCGTTCCCGCTTGCTGCTTTTCCATCATCGCGGGACCGTATCCGATGAACGAACTGAAAGGGAACGTGGTTCACACCGTATTTGCGGCAGCTCCGGCCACCGCAACTGGAATCCGGGCAGCGCTGGACCGGCGGGGCCAGAAATCCGCCAACGTGGTGGTACTGGCCGGCGACGGCGGGACATTCGACATCGGTTTGCAATCCCTCTCCGGCGCTGCGGCCAGAGGAGAAAACATGCTGTACATTTGCAACAACAATGGCGCCTACATGAACACCGGCATTCAAACCAGCACCGCAACCCCCTACGGCGCTGTCACTACCACGGACCCAAAGCCAGGTTACAGGCAGGTCTGGCCAAAAGATTTGATCGGCATCGTTGCGGCTCACAATGTCCCTTACACTGCAACGGCTTCATTAGCCTTCCTGGAGGATTTCAGAGCCAAACTAAAGAAAGCCAAAGCGACGCGTGGATTCCGATTGATCATGGTGGACGGACCGTGCCCGCCGGGACACAAAACCGATCCGTCGCAGTCCATAACCATCAGCCGCCTGGCCGTCGAAAGCAAGCTCTTCCCGCTCTATGAGGTAGAAAGAGGACAGTACCGGCTCAATCATGTGCCGGACAAGAAGGTTCCTGTTGAAAACTGCCTCAAATTACAGGGCAGGTTTAGCCACCTTTTCAAAAACGGCTCAGATGAAGTCATCAAAAAAATCCAGGAGCGAACCGACTGGTACTGGGAGAGGCTCGAGCTGTTAGAGCAGAACCGTGGGGCATTGGTTTACGACTGATTGCTCAGGAAAGGTAACAGTTCACCCGATAGCGATCGTTAAGGATATTTATCCTGAACGTAAATTAATAGGGAACATCTGTTCCCGCAGCAGTCTCGATGGGGATCAATATCCCGACTTAATGTGCGTTCAGCATAGACATACTGAACGATCCATCTACGGCCTGAACTGTTACCAGGAAAGTAAGGATGGGGGAGGGTTTTTCTGACCACCGATTTCTTAGACCACAACGATTGTTGTGGCTTACTTAGGAAGCCCATTTCATTTGCAGTTTGCGCTGATGAACGGCGCAATCGCGAAGGTAAAGATTGATCAGGCTCTGGTAAGGAATACCCGTTTCCTCCGCCATAGACTTGAAATAGGCGACTGTATCACGGTCTAAACGAATCGTTACCGGTTGCTTTAGATATTTAATGTAAGGGTTTCTGCGTCCCTTCGTTTTGGAAAAATCGTAATGGTCTCTCACATTCTTAACCTGCAATACCCCTGTCTAAGATGAGAAGGGCTAAGAAATGAAAAGGATATAATACGGCTTCGTATTTTGGAAATGAGGTACTAAATCAAACGGGTTAGCCCGACTGAATCCGTCCCAGGCATGGTGAAACAAGTGCGCGCTAATCCGTAGAGTCCGGATTCCATGCTCTGCGCGGAAACGAAGCGATCGGAGATTGGCTGCTTCAAAAATAATACTGCAAAAAGGTAAAATAGCTGTTCTGCTGCGCCCCAAATTCGCTGTCCGCGGCCCCAAGAAAGAAATAGGCGCTGAAGGCCACTTCCAGGTTGGTGGCCAGGGAATAGGTTAACGAGGGGCCAAAGAGTTGACTGCCATCGTTTAGGTTAAAGAGGTCGTAAAATCCAACGTTGAGGAGAGGCGTAAGGTTTTTGTTTACTGCCGCCGCCAGATAGTTCTTAGCCAGATTAAAGGTGTCGCCGGTAAGCAGCTCAGCAACATCGTAGTTGGCCTTGTTCGTACTACCCTGGCCGTTAAAGTAGACTTCGACAAAGGCGTAGATGTCGTTGGGAAAATTGTAATCGGCGTTGAGAACAGCGCGGAAGTAGTTGGCAGCGCCGTGCTTCCTGGTGTACGCGAACTCACCGCGAAAGCCGGCCCCGCCCACATAGCCGGCAAAGTCCCCACCAACAACCTGGTCCTCGCGGAAATCGCCTGCCATCACCGAAACGTCGTAGCCGAGGAAATTGCCACTCATGCGCACGGCCGTGCTGGACTCGAGCCGACCGCGGCCAGGAGCAAAGGCTGCTTCGAAGCGAGAAAGGGCGCCTAAAGGCACGGTGACGTAAGCGGCGTCCACGCCAGCCTTTTCTTCCAGTTCGATGGCCGCCGGATTGAACGGATTGAGCAGATCCGTCGGATTCCAGGCAAAGCCCGTGCCCCAGGCGATGCGCTGCCGACCCAGGGTGATCTGCATCTTCTCGGTGTAGAGGGTTGCAAATGCCCGAAACAGGTCCTGGCGCACATGGTGTTGGTTTCCCTCGGAAATGCTCCAGTCGAGATCAGCGAAGGTTGGACGTCGCAGGTTCTGGCTCATCTGATAATCCCGGGTGTTCAGGAAGTTACCCGCTAACCCCTCGGTGTCGAGCCAGACCTCGCTGTGGAAGTGCGGGCCCAGATCCAGCAAGCTCCTGGTGCGCAAGCGACCGATATCGAGAAAGACGGATTGGTGGGTAAAAAATGATTTGGTGAGAATAGCCAGATTTTTTGCGTAGCCACTTAACTGCAAGGAAATTTCTTGAGCGGACGATGGTAGCGGAGCAAAAGCTCCAATCAGCAACAAGGGTAAGACTCGAACACAGAATGGCATCATGGTCGGTGATCAAGAATAGTCCTGAATTCATGAACTAACAACAAGACTATTGTAAAAATTAGATAAGCATCTAAACGCAACGAAGTTTGTCATTCCCGTCCGGCGTATGCCTTTTGGCGTCAACTTAAGGGGCGTCTAACCACCATATTGTCACCCCGAGCGGAGTCCGGCAGTTGCCGGACGTAGTCGAGGGGTCTGATTTAGGCACAAACCAGATTTCTCCCCGGCGGCTGCCGGGTCGAAATGACAGTCTGGGGCTTAAGTTGACGCCTATGGGCGTAGGCCGGATTAATCGGGAATCCTTGTGCCTAATTTTCCAATGGATTCCTGCTTACACCATGCAGGAATGACATTCACTGGGCCAATAGATGAAATTCACAATAGTTCAGTAACAATTTGAATGCAGAGGTACGGATGCGTCGTTGCAATCTGAGCGCTCAAGTTTCTGTTTCTACTCCGAAGTCAATTCCTCCGGTCCTCCACAATTTGCCCATCTCGCAGGATGAGCAGACGGCGGGCGCGCTGCATGACCTGCACGTCGTGGGTCGAAAACAGAAAAGTAACCCCTTTCTTCTCGTTCATCTCCTTCATTTTATCGAGCAGTTGACTGCCGGTTTTGGAATCGAGATTGGCGGTGGGCTCGTCGGCAAGAATCAGCTCAGGCCTGGCAACCAGCGCCCGGGCTACGGCCACGCGCTGCTGCTGCCCGCCGCTGAGCTCGTTTGGACGGCGCGACAGCAGCTCCCCGCCGATGCCCAGGTCCTCGAATTCTTCCTGCACCCGCCGATGCCGTTCATCGGCCTTGGCGCCTTGCAGCAGGAGCGTGAACTCGGCATTTTCCTCAGCCGTAAGAACGGGAATGAGATTGTAAGCCTGGAAAACAAAACCCAGATGATGCAAGCGAAACTCAGCCAGTTGGTTCCGGTTCAGCGCCAACAAATCCTGACCGGTCACCACCACCGTGCCCGAGCTGGGTCGGTCCAGACCGGCAATGATATTGAGCAAGGTGGTCTTTCCAGAGCCCGACGGTCCAGCGATGGCTGTGAATTCTCCCGCCTCAATCCGTAGATCGACACCGTCCAGGGCTTTGACAGGCACTTTGTTTTTGTCTTCGTAGACTTTGACGACGTTCCCGAGTTGCACAATGCTCATTGGTTCTCCATTTCTTACGACATTGGCAATCACTCAAAACTAATGGCTTCTGCCACGTCAAAGCGGCTGGCCTTTATCGACGGATAAATCACAGACAAGAGCACCACGACGTTGATCACGATCAGGCCGATGACGATGTCCGAGAGATCGACGTCTGGATAAACCAGCGACCCTACGCCCAACTTACCCAGGCCCTGGGCAAAAGCGGCAAGGTCGAGACCAGCGTGGCCCAGGTAGCCCAGGATTGCCGCAGAGACCAGCAATCCCAGCGCGGTGCCAATGCAGGTTATAAAAAACGCTTCGAAATACAACATGGAGCGAATTTTTCTGGGCAGGACGCCGTTGGCCATCATGATGCCGAACTCCTGGATTCTTTCGTAAATCACCATCAAAAAAGAATTGGCGATGCTGAACGCAATAGCCGTAAACAAAATACCCACGATCAACACCACCGAGTTGTCGTAGGCTTGCATGGACAGCACCAGCAGTGGATTGCGGTCTTTCCAGGAGAGAACTTCAAGGTCCTCCGAACGCAACTTCCATTTGAGTTGAGCCAGTGTGGCTTCGAGGTCGCTCCCTGGTTTCAACCGCACTGAAAATGCCGTCACTTGTTTCGAGTAGCCTATTAGCTTCCTGGCCTGGTTAATCTGCAAAAAGACGATCCCTTTATCAAAATCGGGACTGGTTGTGCGAAACAGACCGACCACACGATAGGCCCCTGAGCTGATGTTGTTTTGGAGATCGGTAGCCAACAGGACGATTTTTTCCCCAATCTCTACATTGAGTTTGCCGGCCAGGGCCTCACCGATCACGATTTCGTTTTGGCTGTCCGTATCCAGGAGATACCTCCCCTGAGTGATGGCGCGAGAAATCACGGTGATCTGTGATTCCTGATGGGGGACTACCCCGTTGATCACCACTCTGGCGGCGGTTTCGCTGCTGTTGATCATACCCTGAATAGCAACTGCAGGCGCGTATTGAAGGCCGCTGAGCTCGTCCAAAGTCCGAGCAATCCTTTCAGGCTCGTCGATAAACAGCCGGATCTGCGGGTTGTCGCTGTACCCCTTGGGGGCAATCACGATGTGTCCGCCATTCAGATTGATGGTGCTTTCTATCATTTGAGTGATGAAGCCGCGGCTGAACCCGATGGTACCGAGATAGCCGAACACGCCCACGATGATCGAAGTAATCAGCACCCACGATCGTCTTGGATTGCGCCAGATGTTGCGCCAGGCGATTTTAACGATGATGTTCACAACCTTGATGGCGCTCCTATTGGAGAATCTCTAAATCCCTGAGTACCTGCGCAGCTTTAATCGCTTCCTTGCAAGGTACCATGAGCTTTATTTCATTGATGCGGTGCCCGTCATATTCACCTGAAGCACGAAACAGGTGGTAATCCGCTCCCCCGATTGAAATTGGACTTGCCTTGCGGGAGAAATCGTTCATGTTACTCCTCTATCTTCATGAATTTAGATCGGCCAAATCATTTGCTGGCAAGAAATAATCACGAACTGACTGATTTCAACAAGAACCAAATCGTTTAGAATCAGGCTTCCGCTTTCACAACCTCGGAGGCGAACGTGTTTTGACTGACCTGCACGACCTGAACATTTGTGAACCCGGCTTGCTCAAGATAAGGACGCATGGAAACAGGACGGCAGCCGGTTAACAGTTCGGGAAAGCGCCTGGAGATCCAGGACCAGATTTGGTTCACCTTTTTATTTCCTTGGGCCATGGTGCAGATGGCCACTCGCCCGGACTTCTTAAGCACTCTTTTGAACTCCAGCAGGATCGGCTCAAAATCCGCTTCCGGCAGCAAATCCAGCATGAAGTTGTTGACGACCAAATCAAAATGATCATCCCTGAATGGCAGGTGGTAAGCACTGCCGATTTGCAAATAAGCCGTCGGCGGGTTGCCTTTGTGCAGCCGCTTTACCGCCCGCTCAAGCATGTTGCTCGACAACTCGATGCCGACGTTCGTGCCCCTCGGATTCTGTTTGGTGATCTTCTCGAACACCACACCCGTGCCCACGGCCACCTCGAGAATGGTTTGGCCATCCTGAATCTGCGCCATTTGTAAAGCCATCCTGGCTGCTTTTGTCTCGGTCAGCCAGCTCCAGAGGTTATAAATCTTTGCAACGGTTGCGTAGCTACTTAGCACAGCGTCTTTGTTGAAATCTCTGTTTAAGAATACCCTTTCTTGTTCCATTTTGGGGCCTCAGGGTTGTGTCGAAAACTGTTAATTCGTGTTTGAACGAAAACTCATCTGAGACTGTCATTTCGAATCAGGCGAATGCCTGATGAGAAATCTGGCTAAGCACCAAAATAGCAAGAACTTGTGTAGCCAGGTTTCTCCTCCGTCCGGCAGTTGCCTTATGGCGTCCACTTAAGGGGCGTCTAACCACCATATTGTCACCTCGAGCGGAGTCCGGCAGTTGCCGGACGTAGTCGAGGGGTCTGATTTAGGCACAAATTAGATTTCTCCCCGGCGGCTGCCGGGTCGAAATGACAGTTTGGGCGCTTAAGTTGACGCCAATGGACAGTTGCCGGACTGCGTCGAAATGACGTTTTGAGAGTTCTCGGACAATCATTAATCTAAAACAAATATAGCAAAATAAATTCAACGTTTCAACCGTAAACACGGCAACCATTTCACTTGTTGAACTGTCTAATTGTTGCCAGACCGGAAACTTCGAGAATGTTCTTTCGCCTAATACGTACGCTTCCCTATGGTCAAGCCGAATTCAGATAACATTAACTTGTTAGCCAGTGCCGGTGTTATCCAGAAACAATTTAATTTTATCGGCGTACCTTTTTATTGGCAAACAGCCCTAATCTATCCCTACTGCGATCAAATGTCTATCTTTTTTTGAGGTAAAAAATGAAAAAGAAAAAAGTGCTTTTCTTAATCACCGGAGCGGTGGTTCTTGTCGTAGCTGTTGGGGTATTTCTGCGGCGCTCCAGCAATGGCAAAGAGGATGCCTTGCCAACAATCAAGATCAAGAAAGACAATATTGTAGACAAAGCCCTTGCCGTGGGCACTATTGAACCCAAAAACGAGATCTCGATTAAGTCAAAGATCTCGGGCGTGGTCAATCGAATCTTTGCCGAGCCCGGGACTTTTGTCCGGGCAGGGGCGCCTTTGTTAGAGGTGAAACCGGATCCAACGCCATTGGAATTGGCCGAAGCCAAGCGCAACGTGCAATTAGCCCAGGTAGAGTTGAACAACCTGAAAAAGGAGATGAAGCGGCAACAATCGCTTCTAAAGGGAGCGCTCATCTCCACCAAAGAGTTTGACAATTTCGAGCAAAAATATCAGGAATCTGAGCTAAAACTCAAAATTGCCACGGAAAAGCTCGCGCTGATCGAAAGCGGTAAAGTCAATATTGGCGGCAAAGAAATTGAAACGATCATCAACTCGCCCATCGACGGGTACGTCTTGAGCAAGACCGTCGAAGTCGGCGACCCGGTGACGCCACTGACCTCCTTTCAAGAAGGCACGGTGCTGATGAAGCTGGCAAACATGAAACATTTGTTGTTCAAAGGCACCGTGGATGAGATCGATGTGGGTAAACTAAACCAGGGCATGGAGGCGGAAATCAAGATTGGCGCTTTACCAAACGCCAAAATCAAAGGAACCTTGAAAAAGATTTCATTAAAGGCGGAAAAGAAAGAGAACAGCACGGTTTTCCCCATTGAGATTCTCATTTTGCCCGCCAATGGCACGACCTTGCGCGCGGGCTATTCGGCCAACGCCAGCATCATCATTCAAAAAAAGGACAGCGTGCTGGTGGTGCCGGAACGGGTGGTGACTTTTCGCAACGATTCAGCGTTTGTGACAGTCGCTCTGGAAAACGGGGAGAGCGAAGAGCGCTACATCGAAACCGGCCTGAGCGATGCCCTCAACGTAGAAATTGTTTCCGGACTCAAGGAAGGGGACGAAGTCCTCGAAAAGCCTGTCAAGAAGATAAAGTAGACACAGGGTAACGGATGAACCAGTTAATCACCATTCTAAAAGAATTCATTCAGGACATTCGTGCACAAAAACTGCGCACTTTCTTGACGATCTTCGGAATCGTTTGGGGCACCGTGGCTATTATCGTCCTGCTGGCATTTGGATTCGGTTTTAAAAAACAGCTCGCCATCAACATGCACGGCATTGGCGAAGGCATCGTCATCATGTTCCCGGGCAAGACCACCAAAGCTTTCGAAGGTTTTGGTACGGGCCGATATATTCGCATGGTAGCCAGTGATGCAGATTTGTTGCAGCGAGAAGTTTGGGGCATCAAAGCCATCAGTCCAGAATACAGTCGCTGGAACACGCCGGTTCGCGTTGGCGGCAACATTCTCAATCCGAATATTACCGGCATCTACCCGGTGTACGGTGACATTCGCAACATCATTCCTGAGAGGGGCGGTCGCTTCATCGACGCTTTGGATATGCAATACCGCCGCCGGGTCACGGTAATCGGCGACGCCGTGAAAGCCTATTTGTTTGGCGACCAGGATGCCATCGGCAAGCAAATTCTGATTGGCGAAACCCCGTTTACCGTCATCGGCGTTATGCAAAAGAAAACCCAGAATTCCTCCTACAATTCCCGCGACAAAGATCGGGTCTTTATTCCGGCAACGACTTTTGCTTCGGTCTTTGGAGCCATTTACATCAACAACATCATCTACCAACACCGCGACCCGCGCCAGGCCGAAGCGGTAAACGATCATGTGCGCCAGGTTCTCGGCCGGCGCTACAAATTCGATCCAACCGACAAAGATGCCATCTGGCTTTGGGACACGTCGCAGTTCGACAAGTTTATTTTTTATTTCTTTCTCGCGTTTAATATTTTCATGGGCGTGATCGGCAGCTTTACTCTGGCCGTAGGCGGCATCGGGGTTGCCAACATCATGTACATCGTGGTGCAAGAACGCACCAAAGAGATCGGCATAAAGCGAGCCGTCGGTGCCAGGAAATTCAACATCTTGTTGCAATTTTTTATGGAAACCTTTTTCATCATCACCTCTGGCGCGCTCATCGGCTTCGCCATCGCGTACGGCATCACCACAGGGTTGCAATTTATTCCCATAAAGGAGTTCGTCGGGACGCCAGAGCTTTCCCCGGAAGTAGCTTTAGCGACGATGGCTGTACTCACGCTCATCGGCCTGGTGGCTGGACTGATGCCCGCCAGGCGCGCCGCCAATTTAAATGTGGTTGATTGTATCAGGGCTTAGCCATGTGGAGAGAACTGTTTAAAGATTTTTTTCTCGATCTCAGGGCCCAACGAACCCGGGCCATTCTAACCGTTGTGGCGATTGCCTGGGGAACGGTGGCCGTGGTGCTGCTGCTTTCGTTCGGCAAGGGTTTGGGCACACAGATGATGAACGGCCTGATGAACGCCGGCAATCGCATCATGATCGTCTACGGTGGGCAAACGGGCCTGGAATTTGAAGGGCTGCCCAAAGGCCGGCGCATCCGGTTGACCGAGGAGGACGTCAAGCTGTTAAAAGAAGCAATCCCTCTGATTGGTATGATCAGCCCCCAGTATCGCAAAAACGTGGCCTTGACCTACAAAGAATCCTCTACTACAACCGAATGTGAAGGCGTCAATCCAGGCTTTGAAGAAATGCGTCGCATGTACCCTACAGCTGGCGGCCGTTTTCTCAACGATCAGGACATTCTGCAGCAGCGCCGGGTGCTCTTCCTGGGCATAAAAATCGCTGAAGACATTTTCAAGGACGAAGACCCCGTGGGCAAATCGCTGTTGCTCGACGGCATCCCGTTTACCGTCATCGGTATCATGCAGGCAAAATTGCAAACCAGTATGAATAACGGCCCGGACACGCGACGAGCGATTATTCCGTACACCACTTTTAAAACCCGCTATGGCCGCAAATACTTGAATTCGATCGTTGTCCGTCCTAAAGATCCCACCAAACAAGAAATCGTGAAAGGCGAGATTTTCAGAGTGCTCGGCCGCAAGTACAAGTTTAATCCAGAAGATGAACGGGCGCTGGGCGTTTGGGATTTCATCGAAGAGGAGAATCTGTCTCGAAAGATCTCGTTAGGCATCTCGATTTTTCTGGGCGCTGTCGGTTTCCTGACCCTGCTCATCGCCGGCGTCGGCGTTGCCAACATCATGTACATCGTGGTGAAAGAACGCACACGCGAGATCGGCATTAAGATGGCCATCGGTGCCAGAAGGCGGCACATTCTCTCTCAGTTCATTTTCGAGGCTTTGCTGATCGCGTTCATCGGCGGGCTGATCGGATTGCTGTTCTCCTGGACGGTTGTGGCCCTGTTCAGGCTGATTCCAGCCGAAGATGGCCCTATGCAATTCCTGGGTCGGCCCATTTTGTCCCAGGGCATCATGCTTCTCACCACCAGTATTCTGGCGCTTATTGGCTTACTGGCCGGGCTTTTCCCGGCGCGCAAGGCTGCAAGGGTAGACCCGGTGGAGTCGCTGCGCTACGAATGAATCTTTAATACCCAATTGTGAAATAGTCTGCGCGCTCTGTTTGGTAGATTTGGTGACGTACCTGAAGACAAGCCAGAAATAGTGTGAAACTTTTTCCGGTTTGGTTATGACTCAGATGTGTTACGGAGTAAAATCTTGATCATCTTGTCATCCATTATTTTGTCCGTTTAAATTTTTAAGAATCCAGATTGCAAGAGTGTTAAGATAAGATGATTTTGTTATTCTTTTGGATTGGAAATAGCATGCGGAGTCGTGAACGCGCCAGGGAACAATCTAAAACTTTGCCGCGGCTTAGGGTTCTGCTGACTATACTGATTTGCCGGATTTAAGCTTCACTGCATCCAATCGATCTTGTTTACCCTGTCTAAAATTCTTGTCTCAAGTCAGGCGACTGCAGTTCTTTTTGCCTCGGTTCCGACTCGGAACGGTTTCGGCGGGAACGCACGCTCCGAAACATAGGAACAGAAAGCGCCGCTGCACATATCCCGGAAATGCCGAAAATTGAGATTTCATCAGGGGAGGAAAGGTGCAGGGCAGAAGCTGCCGCTTTCAGTACGTTGGTTACGCCCAGAACGACGGTCACGCCTACCACCAGGCTCATTGCGGCGTTGGAAATCTTGCCGTTCCTGTTGTCCCGGCCCATTAGACTGCGGTCGTTCACCACCAAAAGCAAGAAAGCGGCCACAAATGGCAGCACAATGCCGTTCAGGGCCTGTGCTAGAATGATGGCCGGAATCGGCTGAACGTCTGCCAGGCCGAAGCCCACACCCACCAGCAAGACGCCAAACCAAACGCTTCGGTACCGGACACTCTTGTCATGCCACAGGTTCTGGCCCGATTTTTCGAAAAGGCTGCGGGCGGTTATGGCCGCTGCCAGGGGCGCGGTAATAGCCGAAGAAAGACCCGCCGCAAAAAGCCCAAACGCGAATAACGTGGCGGCCCACAGGCCGACTCGCGCGGCCAGGGTAGCGGACAGTGCCTCAAATGAGAAATGCTCTGCAATGGCAGCCCCGACCACCAGCACCGCCATCGAAATAGCGCCGCCCAGCAAAATGGAAATACTGAGTCCAAAACGCAGCTCTGGCAGCGTCTGCCCTTTGGCAAGGCCCGAACCCAGGAAAAGGTTGTACGGAACCACCGTAGTACCGATCAGTCCCAGAACCAGAATACCCGAGCCGTGCGGAATCCCCGGCACCAGGCTACCGGACAAAAGTTTCATAAGGGGCGGCCTGAGCAAGAATGCCGTCACCAGAAACGTCACGCCCATGAAGGCCACCACCAGACTCAACAAATAGGCGACCGCGCGGGGCGATCCGAGCCACAGCATCACCCCGGTCACAAACGCAATCGCCAGCGTCACTGCCATGGCGGAAAAGCCGGTTCCCATCAGCACGCCGGCAACGCCGCCTAATATGTTGCCGGCTTCGTAGGCAGCACAGCCAAAAACGATGGCACCCAACACAAGAAGCAGCGTTAAGAGGCCCCTGGCGCCGCCGTAAAATTGCCTGCGTATGGCCTCGCCCAAACTGTGTCCAGAAACCACGGCAACCCGCGCGCTGGCCTCCTGCAATACCAGCGTTGCCAGCGTGGAAAACAGCAGCGCCCACAGCAGGGTGTACCCAAAACGCGCTCCGGAAGAAGCGGCGGTGGTGACCGTGCCCGGCCCGATGAAGGCCGCCGCGATCACCGACCAGAACAGTACATTGAAGAAGCGTTTCATTCCCTCGCCATTTGCTTTTCAGCTTATTTGAGCTTTCCGAATCCTCCGCCTCCTGGCGTCTCGAGAATCAGACGGTCGCCGGCATATACCGTGCAGCCGTCGACGGACTTAAGTTCCACCATTTCACCTGAAGCACGCAGCAGGCGTTGCCTGCCCGGCTTGCCTGCCTGGCCGCCCGCCAGCCCGTAGGGACCTTCGGTACGGTGCTGGCTCAGGACGGAGAGGGCCATTTCTTTGAGAAAAATTAGCTCGCGAATCACGCCGTCGCCACCGCGGTGTTTGCCGCAACCACCAGAACCCTGGCGAATGGCAAAGCGCTCCACCCGCACCGGATAGCGGTGTTCGAGAATCTCGGGGTCGGTGATCCGGGTATTGGTCATGTGGCTGTGGATGGCGCTGGCGCCGTCAAAAGTAGGCCCGGCACCGCAACCACCGCAGACCGTTTCGTAGTAACCAAATTTGTCCGTGCCGAACAGGGTGTTGTTCATCGTTCCCTGGCTACAAGCCACCAGTCCCAAAGCTTTGAGCAGGGTGTCCACCAAGCGCTGACTGGTTTCCACGTTGCCGCCCACCACGGCGGGCGCCCGGCTGACATCCTCCGGAAAATCCGGATTGAGAATGCCTGGCGGAATCTTTAGGCTCACGGCCTGCATCAGACCCTCATTCAATGGCAGGGGTTCATTGATGAGCAAGCGCAACACGTAGATCACCACGCCCGTGACGATGGCTGGCGTGGCATTGAGATTGCCGGGGTGCACATCAGCGCTGCCGGCAAAATCAATCGAAGCCTGGTCGCCAGCCACCTCGATTTGCACGTGCAGAGGCGAACCATCGTCCAGATGTTCCAGGGCCCGGTAGGTGCCGTCCGGCAGGCTCTGGAACGCGATTCGAATGCGCTTTTCGGCCAGGCTTTTCAACGCCGCCATGTGGTGCCGCACCGACCCCTGGCCAAACTTTTCTGTCATGGATTTTAAACTTGCTGCCCCCTGGTGATTGGCCGCCACCGCGGCACGCAGGTCGGCAAGGTTGTCCTCGACCGCCCGGGTAGGGTACGCAGCCCCGGTGAGCAACTGTCGGATGTCGTCCCAGTGTTCGCGGCCGTCGTGGATGAGATGCAGCGGCGGAATCACCACGCCTTCTTCAGTTAGATGGGTGGCATGCGGTGGCATGGAGCCGGGCCGCGTACCGCCGATCTCGGCATGGTGCGCCCGGCTGGCCACATAGCCCAGCAGAGCATCGCTGCCAGTGTAGACCGGCGTAACCACGGTGATGTCCGGCAAATGCGAGCCGCCGTAGGCGGGATGGTTGGTCACGACAACATCGCCAGGCTGCATGGAGATGGCTTCGCGCAATCGGCGTACACACATCCCCAGCGCGCCCAGATGCACGGGCATGTGCGGCGCATTCACCACCAGCTCCGCGTCGGCGTCCAGAAGGGCGCAGGAAAAATCGAGCCGCTCCTTGACATTCGTGGAAATAGCTGTACGACGCAGCATCTCCCCCATCTCCCGGGCGATGGTGCGAAAACGGTTGGTGAAGAGCTCAAGTTGCACCACTTCGGGTTGGCTTTGGTTGTTTTCCATGTTACCTCATACCCACTTCACGGACTCGCTCAAACTCAGCCTTTTCCACCTGTTGGACGGACAAACGCGCCCGGCGCACCAAATACATGTTCTGCAAATCGGGCATTCCCTTGATCTCTCGCAAGCTAACCGGGCGTTTAAACGCCGCCTTCCATTTGACGTCTACCATGAACCAACGTGGATTTTCCGGCGTTGATTTGGGATAGAAGTATTTCGATGTTGCACCCCATGTCACCAGGTGCGGTAAATGCAAAGATGTGCCAAATATAAACCATAAAATTCTGTTATGCAAGAAAAT
>JBHHYI010000058.1:0-22976 GCA_046757525.1 bacterium
GTTCCCTCTCGTAAGCGGCAATGGCGCGGCCGTAATTCAGAGTGTCGATGATCGCTGCCCCCGGTTTACTGGCCACATCTTCCGGAAAGGCGTCCTGGAAGCGCTTGACATATTCCGGAATGGCTCGCAATCTGACGATGACGCTGTCCAGAGCAGCGGCAGCCGAATAGGCGTCCCCTTTCATCTCGACCCGCGAACCGATGGGTTTCTTGGCCTGTTGTTCCAGGCCCCGGGTGCGTCCGTCCAAAAACTGGAAGCCAACTGCGGAAGGCACGCCACTTTCGTCGGCGTTGAACGCCGTGTTCCAAATCGAAGGCGTGTGGCGCGGCTCTAACTGAATCGCCTCGCCAGTGATGTCCGACCGCGAGACGATGCGGTTGGGCCCCAGGCCAGACCCACTGGTGCCTGCACCAAACTGCCGGCGATCAGCAAATCCGAAATCGGGATGGTGGCAGGTACCGCAGGCGACATTCTTTTCCCCACCAAGAATGGGATCGAAGAAAATCAACCTGCCCAGAGAAATCCTTTCCTGCCGCGGCAAGTTGTCCGGGGGATAGGGAATTTCACCCAGGGTTTGAAGATTGAAACGCGTGCGCAAGTCTTCCTGGGGCTGCACCGGAGAATTGTCGTTGCTGTCGCTGCACCCGGGCAAAAAGACGAGCAGTCCAAATACGAGAAAAGCCAAAGCACTGAAACGCCATGCTCGGCTTGAAGTTTGAGTACATTTGTACATAATGTAGCCTCCTAAATGTAAGAACCAATATTCCTTCCAACTCTAAGAAAAAAGATTGCACAACAGCACCTATTGGGGCGGACTTCTTTGAGACATGTCAAAACACCTCCTCTCGTAGTTTGTGAGGATTCCCTCTAATATTGAAGATATGTAGCCCGAATTCCGAAATCTAATGCCCGACTGCCGTCAGTGCTAATTTGGACAAGAGATGTTGTAGGGGTGAGTGCAAATCAGATATTCGGTGGATTACAGACAGTATACTCTGTACTACGAGTACTCAGGACGGCTCACGCCTGCCGGTGATTGTTAGCCAGGCGAAGAAGGCCCAGAGCCTCCAGACCTTGATTGGCGACTGCTGTCAAGCAGTTCCCTGCTGCCAACGGTCTACCACATTATTCAATTTCAGAACCAGGTTTCAATCTATATCGACAAAACGCTGCATTTGCCGAAAGCAAACGACTCTCACAAACACTAAACTTCGCAGGGGGGAGGTGGCCTAAGGTTGCCACGCAAGCACCGAATGCCACGCGGAGGCAACGCATGCAAGATTCTGCTCGCCGATAATATTATTTGGTAGTGAACTCAAAAACGCCGTCCCAGTTTTCAGGCGGGGGATTCTCGATGCAATCGAGACAGCGTTTAATGTAAACCCGTGACGGGCCATCGGTTGGAAAATATTGCAAAATGCGCTTAAATTCGGTCAAGGCCTGATACCATTTTCGCGCCTTGTAATATTTCAAACCCTCGGTGTAGACATCGATGACCAATTCTTTTTCGATGGAAGGAATTGAGCCCAGACCGCGCAGTTCGTAAATTCTTACCGGTTTCTTTTTCCCTTTCACCCGCACCAGATCTAACTCTCTGACGATGGCTTTGCGTCGGACCGCCCGGTAGGTAAACTCGCTGATGATTATCGTCGTGCCGTATTGTTTGTTCGCCCCCTCTAATCGTGCCCCAAGGTTCACTTCGTCGCCAATGACGGTGTAATCGAAAAGCTGCGACGAACCTAAGTTCCCGATGATCATTTTGCCAGAGTTGACGCCCACGCCGATTTGAAAATAGTCCTGGTTGTTGGCAGACCATTTCCGCTGCAGCGCCCTGAGCCGCTCAACCATCTTCAAAGCGGTGATGCAAGCTTTTTCAGCGTGGTTTTTGAATTTATGCGGCGCCCCGTAAATGGCCATGATTTCGTCCCCCACAAATTTGTCCAGCGTGCCTTCGTTTTCAAATATGACGTCCACCATGGAGGACAAGTACTCGTTCAAGCGGTGCACCACTTCTTGCGAGCTGTGCCGTTCCGTGTAAGTGGTGAAACCGCGAATATCAGAAAAGAGTACGGTCAGCTCACGCCTTTCACCGCCAAAGGTGGGCATCTTGCCGCTTTCCAGCATCTTGTCGACCACATCTTTGGCCATGAAGTGCTGCCAGGTTTTCTTGATTCGGATCCGTTCCCTCTGTTCCGTAAGGGTCTGGTGTATGACGTTGCCCACAAAGCTCAACATAATCCCCAGCGTGGGTGCGGTCACCTGCACCCAAACCAGGTGGTGCAAAAAGGCGTAGAAGCCATAAATGAAATAAGCCAATAGCACCCCGATGACCGCAAACATGCCCCGAAACGGTTTCAACCACTTGGTCAGCACCATGGACAAGAGGGAAACGATGAATACCAGCAGCCAGGTCAGAAGAGGGCTTTCCGTGACGATATAATCTTGCCTCAGCAAAGTGCTCAAGGCATTGGCGTGCATTTCCACGCCCGGCACTTTGCGTTTCTTGCCCTTGTATTCGAAAAATGGCGTCAGTTTGTTGTCCTGCAGTTCTTCGGCAGAGGCGCCAATAAATACGATTTTGTCCTTAAAAGTGCCGTCCAATTTGTAGAACTCAAAAATATCGGTGTCCTCGTCGTCTGGCAAGTCAAAACTGGCGTCGTCAAGGATGCTGGAAAAAGAATAGGTGGGGAACGATTTCGCCGGGCCGCGAAAATTCACCAGCATGGTGTTGAAATCCTTCTTGGGAACGCGGCGATTGCCAACGATGAAATAGCCATCACTGTCGATTTTGACCCGCTGCCTGGCTTTGCCTTGCAAGGCCAGGAAGGTACGCACCGAAAGCGGTAAGTAGAGATCATTGCTGCGGTTCTCGAACAGCAGATAGCGCCGAATGAAGCCGTCCTGATCTTCGATGACGTTTATGAGGCCCCAGCTTGCGCCCGCCCTCAGCAACAGGGGGATGGGGGGCAGCATGTAGGAGTTTACAATATCGTTGGAGGCATATTCCTTGACCAGTTTCCCGGCCAGGATGACATTGCCCGCCCGTTTTATGGCTGCGGCCAGCACCAGATCTTCCCGTTCATCTCTGGCTGGCTCGGTAAACTCCACGTCTAAGATGATCAGCCTGACCCCCGCTTCCGCAAGATTAAGAATGGCTTTCGCATAAAGCGCCCTGGAAAACGGCCATCTCCGTTTTAAGGAGACGAAACTTTGATCGTCAATTCCAACGATGGCGATATTGTCTTGTTGAGTTTCCATGGCCCCGCGCAGCCGGAAGCGAGCGTCGTAGGTCTTCAACTCGAAGCTTTCGAATTGGGGCACGTAGGAAAGAATGATGGCCAGCAGGGCCGATATGACGGCGATAAAGATGCCAAACGGCCACTTCTTCGACCAAAAATTACCCAATTTAGCTAAAAGGCTCGAATAACTATCTTTCATCGCTGTAATATTGAAAAAGAGGCAGGGAAACTGATTTCCGCTGCCTCTTTAAACTTGTAAATGGTCAAAAAGTTCTAAAATCTTTTTTCATAATAAACCCGCAGGATTCGGTCGGTAAACGAGGGATTGCTCGAAAGAACCAGATTGGTGGTATTGTCCACCGTCCGACCGTTGTCGCTAAACTTAATAAGATGTCCATCGATGGTGACGAACTGACCGGGCGTGATCTCAAGCCGCAGGCCCAGGTTAAGAGCAACGCGACTGTAATCGGAAATCGTGAGCACGGTGCCGGCTAAATTGCTGCCCGAACCAGAAGTAAAATTCGAATTAAGATGCGTACGCAACCGACGATTGAAGAGCAAATATTCCATTTTCAGACCGTACATCTTGAAATTGAACGTGTTGGCCCCCCCGCCAAATTTGTTGTCGTTTCTGGCAAAACTGAACGTGGTGACGAGTGGTATTCGATGTTGGGTTCTAATGGAGAAGAGCTCCACATTAGAAGCCAGATCGGACAGCACCCGGCCGAAGTGATCGTTCCGGTCCGACTTGATGTAGCTGAACGAAACCGTGTGGTCCAACTGTAAAAGCCGCACATCGTAGTTTACCTGCGCCGACAAATCTTTGGTGGTGTTGTTTTCCCTTGGGTCCACCGGATCCGTGGTCAGGAATTGATTGATATCGTTATCTCGATTGTGATTGCGGAAGTTAAAACTAAAATTGGGCAGGCCCTGTCCGGGATAGAGGGTCATCCCGTAGTAGAACGTGTTGAGTTTGGTGCTCGGACTGCCATTGTCCCGGGAAAAATTGTCCCGGTAACGCTCAAAGCCAAAATTGACAAAGACCTTGTTTCGGTACACCCTGAGACGGTCCTGAAGTGAAAAGCCCCTGAGGTCGGTGCGCAAGTAGCTATTTGCTAAAGAAATGTATTCTGACCCCACGGACTTATAGCCAAACTGAAGGTTGTTGTTAAGATAGTTAAATCGGACATTCACATTCCACGCCAACGCAGTCAATTCTCTTGGGTCCAACGGTGTGGTGCTGGAATTGATGATGATGAAATCCTCGAAGTCTTTCGGATTGATGGGTAGGTCTACGTCAAAATTGTCCTTGAACTGCTGTTTGCTCAAAGCGCCGTTGCTGATGTCTTTGGTAAAAAAACTGGTGGCCACGCCGCCGCGCACTTCGAAGCGCCGATTGTCGAAGGCAAACAACATGTCCGTCCCGACCACCAGATTGTCTTGCGGCGGCCGGCTCGATTCCGACAGTTTCAAGGAATTGGTGTCTTCCCGCACGTTGACAAAGTTGAATCCCCATTGAAAATGTTTGCCACTGCCAAAACTCGGCCGAATACCGAACAACCGCTGTTTGTAGGTACCTGTGGTGGTCACCAGTGTGGAGTCCAAACCCACAGCATTCATAAGCGGCAAACCTGTGGCAGGATCGATGACCGCGGTGCGAATGGCCGAGATCTTGCGCACGGTCTGACCGTGCACCACGTCCACGTTGAAGAATCCCAGGTGTAACCTGCCGTAGATGCCGCGAACGCGTTTGCCCCACAGCATCAGATCGTTGAAGCGCGGATAGGTGTCGCCAAAGGTAACGCCCAGGATGGGCAATTGCACGTTGAGGGTGTAGCGGTGCCGTGGCTGCGAACGACCGCTTTCGCGCGAGGTCAAGAGCAAACGGGCGTCGTATTCGGCCACACCGTACTGGCCGTGCAGGTTGCCACCGATGTTGTTGTCGCTGTATTTCCGCTTGCTAATGCTCTCCTGACGCGTCTCCGCAAAAACTCTCCCACGTAGTACGGTAGACCGTCTCACAGTCTTGGTCTCTCCCACCACAGTGAACGACCATTTCGCCGGCGGCAACTCGGCGCCCGAAGCATAATATCCCTGGATCAGGACGGAATGCGGACCGGGTTTGAGATCCGAGGTGATGAAGGTGATGAGATTCTCATTGACATCGGCGCTGAGGGTAACATTCAACCCATCAACAAAAATGTTGATGCTTTGGGAATCGATAGAGTCTTCGCTTGCCATCAGAGATGCGGCGATCACAATATCTTCTTCGTTGCTAATCTTCTCACCCTTTTCCGGACTCAAAATCAGAATCGGTGACTCGGAGGTCACATCTTCAACATCCGTACTGAGATATTCTTCCAGGTTGGATTTTTGACCCGACAAATCGGGTTGATTGGAAGGCTGAGCTGTGGGAACCATACCCGCAGCGATTTTCACCACAACAGGATTGCCGTAAGGATTCCAGTTGGGATAGGTCAACACAGAATTGTCCGTCAAAAGGGCTAAAATAAAATATTGCAGTTCTGGAGGCGAAAATTCCCCGGGGTCTAACTCGGCAAAGTATTTGGTCGAACTCCTGGTCATCTCGATGTAGTTGAAGGTCTGCTCCCCTTCAGAGCGGTAGTACAGGCGCATGTAGATCACGTTTTGCAGGGCGCCAGCCACATTAGCCTCCACCACCAGTTTTTCATTCTCCCTCAAAGAGGACACCGGCGCGTGCACGATGTACCCCTTGGCTGTTTCGTTCCCGGAAGAACTGTGCGCCCCCATCACCGATCCAAGATCAAGGCCTACCGAAATGCCTATGATTACAAAAAATAGCTTTCTCATTTTAGGTTGTCCCCGCGAGTTGAAGTCACTCAGAATTGTAAAATGAGTTTTTTCTTGTTGTGATCCTTATCTTCGAAGAATATCTCGATTTTCGAACCTAACTCATCTTCTCCCATTTCAAAAACGTCGTTTGGATTTCCTGTGAATCGCTGAGGCGCAGAGCCGCGCACGATGCGCCCCATCTCGTTGGCGCCTAACAACAGCGAACCCAACTGGTTGATCAGCTCGATCAAACCTTTTTTGCAAAAGACCACAAAGGTATCGTTTAGATACAGACAGTTGAGTTCGGTGCCTTTGACCGTTGCCACCCCGGACGGCGTTTCTATGCGCATGGCGGCGCTCCTTTGCCTGGATACCTTTGCCCACAACTCACCGGCGTTGAGCGTCAAGGTTTTTATGATGCTGTTTTTTTCTCTTTTGCCCTTAATGGTGACGCTGGAGTTTGCCCGGATTTTCATCAAGGTCTTATCATCCGTGAAAACCACGGCCGCCAATGAGCTGGCGCCCGTGCGAACCACCTGCCCCGAATCCAACCGATTGCCTCGTCTGGCAAGCACCCAGTTTCTTCTGCCGCTTTGCCGTATTTCCACCTTGCCCTTGGTTTTTATCATAAGGGCTACGTCTTTGTCGTTATCTGCAAACACGTTTCCACAAAGTAGAAGCGCGCAGAAAGCGACCGCAGAAAAACTCGCAAAAAATAATTTCATGGCATGGCCTCAAACAAAAATTAGTTTCTCAAAATCAACTATTGATCTTCAACCCGAAAGCCTTTGTAATTCGACCTGAGCTTATTTATCTTGGCGATCAAATCCGGCAGGTTTACTTTCTTGCCGTTGTACAATACCCGGGTAGGATGGTAACCGTAAAGCTCGCCGTTTTCACCAAAAAGCTTCTTGGGATCGATGCCCAGGGAACTCAACAAGTTTGCCAATAGAATCTCCAGCTCCCTGTTGCCCGATTGCAAGTCGTCCAGGTTGGCCACTCTAAAACAGTAGATTTCACTGGGGAAAAGGACATCGCCGCTGGAGGTTGAAACGATTCCGGTAACGCGCCAGTAATAAGACCCTCCCGGCCGCAACGACAACTCCTCCCCGGAAGATGGATACTGAAAAGTCGTGGAAGGGATGTCGGTACCAACCTCTAAAACCCTTTCAAACCTGGGCCGTTGATTCAAGGCGTCTTCGGGATCTTCGCCCAACCGCGCTTCCGCGATGACGACTTTGAAGCGCCTGAAATCCGATTCCCACCGGAATTGAGGCAACGTCGAAAAAAGCTCGGGACAGTCCTCGTTTGCCGCATTGACCGGATCGCCCGGGAAAATCAAGTCCAGCGTGTTGGGGTTGGTAACCACGATATCGATATCTTCATTAGCCGGAAACACGCCGTGAGGAGTATCGATTTCCCGGATAACCACAGCAAAGGTGTAGGTGCCGGATGGCAGCTTGCCTGTCGCCAGAATGCTGTCGATTAATTTATTGCCAGCCTCATCCAGACTGTACTCAATCAGGCGGTAGGGGTCCAAACTCGAAAAGAGATTTTGATTGGTCAGGCGCAGGTGTTCATGGGCTTGAAGGGTAAAGACACCGGACAAGCCGTTGGAAAGGCGTTCCGAGGTGTCCTTGAAGATTTCCAATTTTAGTTCTACCTGACGCGCCTGCGCGTCTTCGTTGAAGATGTCGATGGCAAAAATGACTGGACCCGTGGTGGGACTGTTGATGTCGAAATCGCTGAGAAAAAAGACTTCCAGTTGACGGTTGATTATGGTGGTTTCTACCCTGATGCCGGCAAAGCCCAGGCGCACCAAAGCCAAAACCATCAAAACCGCCGAAGTCCTGAGAAGAAGCTTCATGGTACCTCCCTCCTCTTTTAAAATTGGAATTATATGCGCGTGACAAGCAAAATGAATGCCAAATCGTCTAACATTACCAAATATGAAGAGACTGTCAACAGAATGACTCTGCAATTGTCACAAAAACGTTAACTTCAGAAGCACGTGTCTCAATTTCGTACAATTTAAATACCTGATAAATAGTGAATATGAAGAGAAGATTTCAAAAAAAGACCTTTCTCGCTCCAGGGGAGAGTCGGCTTTGGCGTGCGCAAGCCCTGCTTGCGCCTTCGAACCGTGCAAACGCTGAAGCTGGGCTTCAACACTCCAAAGGGCGGTTCGTTAACTCCACATTCAAGCAGAAACTTTTGACACTACCGCTCAAAAGTAGCGCGAGGCAGGATGGAGCAACTGCAACACCAGAGAAAAAACGTCTCCAAAAATGTAACCAAAGAATTTCCAGGCCAATACCAAACCCAAAAAGGAAAACGCAGGCTGATAAATGAATTGGCGAAACTTATGCGCCATCTCGTCGGACATGAGCAGGGTGATGACGCTGCTGCCGTCCAATGGCGGGAAAGGAAACAGATTAAAGATGAACAGTATTAGATTGAGCATTAGGAGAATGCTCAACAGTTTGGCAGCGCCCTGCCAGACGCCTGGTTCAGCGGCCACCAGCGTCGAAATGCTCACCCTCAAAGGGGCGGAGAAAACATCCAGGGACAGCCCAATTTTAATCAGGACAAAAGCCGTGCTGGCAATCACCAGGTTGGCGGCCGGCCCGGCAGCAGCCATCCAGGCGGCTCTTCTGGGATGACTATCGGCCCAGGCAGGGCTATATGGCGCACTGGCCCAACCAATCATCCAGCCGCCCCAAATAAATGAAATCAACGGCACCACCACGGTGCCCACCGGCGAGCGCTTAATGTGAGGAAATGGATTCAAAGTTACCTGTCCGCCCAGGTAGGCGGTCAAATCGCCGCCTTTCATGGCTGCCAGGGCGTGTGAAGCTTCGTGGGCAGTCACTGAGAATATGAAAGCAACATACCAGAGAATTAGATCGGCAAAATTTATGGGGCCCATGTTCTTAAACTAATAGCATTTCTTACTTCGACAAGATAATAAAACTATCATATAATCAAGATCCTACCTGTCATTTGTTCCCGCAGCAGTCTCGATGGGGATAAATATCCCGACTTAATGTGCGTTCAGCATAGACATACTGAACGATCCATCTACGGCCTGAACTGTTACATTCTAAGAAATGAGTGTCGAAGCAGCGTCTTTGCTAAAAATCAAAAAGATTTCTACTGAATGACAGTTGCGGTAGATTATTTTTGACCGCAGGTAAAGTGAGAAATATTATTAAATTATTTAATTTTCTCCTAAAAGTCAATCCCTAATCGGACAAAACCGGAACCAAACAGAGAACCCATACCGAAAACCCATGACGCAGATTGCACGCATTTAACCGATCCGCACGGAATCAGTTCGTTGAATCTGTTGGGGAAACTGAACGGCGCATGAGCTGGTCAATTTCCACAAGAAGTAAATCCCCGTAAGACCGTTCAATCCCCGAAATCCGCGTGCCATTTCTTTGAGGTATCGCCGCACCAGGAATTGAGCAGGTTAAAAAAATTATGACTGCAATCAAATTTTCGGGAACCTACTTTTTGTCAGAAGCGTTTTCTAATGTTGGATTTCTTACCGAATTCTTTATTAATACCTTAACCAAGATTTATTGTTAAAATTCAGCATTAATAATTTATTTGCGAACTTGAAACTTGCATTTTTAGTGTATGAATTTTAAGATTATTTGAGGAGCAGGACATGGCGACTACATCTGCAAAACCTATGATTGAAGCGCAGGGCCTGAGCAAATATTACGGTCCATTTGTTGCAGTCAAAGACATTTCGTTCACCATTCCCGAAGGCCAAATCGTTGCCTTCCTGGGACCAAACGGGGCTGGCAAATCCACGACTATGAAGATCCTGACTGGCTATCTGGCCCCCAGCGAAGGCAGCGCAGCCATAGCAGGCCTGGATATCAGAGAAAATCGATTGGAGGCCGCCAAACACCTGGGGTACTTGCCGGAAAACGGGCCGCTCTACCCGGACATGACACCCCTGGAACTGCTGCAATTCTTCGGCGAAGCGCGCGACCTCGATCCAGGTGCTCTGCGTAAACAAATTGAATCTGTCACCGAACAGTGTGACCTCCATGAAGTCCTCGAAAAACCCATCAACAAACTCTCGCGTGGATACAAGCAGCGCGTGGGTTTGGCCCAGGCGCTGCTGCACGATCCGGACGTGTTGATCATGGACGAACCCACAGCCGGGCTGGACCCTAACCAGATTCGGGACTTTCGCAAAAACATCACGGAGTTGAGCAAAACCAAGACCGTCTTGCTTTCCACACACATCTTACATGAAGTGGAGGCCGTGGCCAGTCGCGTGCTCTTTGTGCACGACGGTCGCCTGATCTTCGACGGTACACCGGATGAATTGAAAGAAAATGGCTCTTTGGAAGAGCCCTTTTATAGACTCACCAGTGAACATTTTAACAATTCTCAAAAGAATTGAAAAACAATGAGGGAAGTGAATGTCACGACCCTCTGGTATCAGGAGGCGGAAAGTCTATGAACGTAAAAATGAACCCAAAAATCAACATCAATTTCAAGGTCATTAGATCGATTGTCAAGCGCGACTTGCGCATGTACTTCAGCAACCCAACGGGGTATGTGTTCATTACCTTGTTCATCTTTTTAAGCGCGGCTGCTGCTTTCTGGCAGGAGCGCTTTTTCCTGAACAATCTGGCCAATCTTGACCAACTGAACAACCTCTTCCCTTTCTTATTATTGTTTTTTATTCCTGCCTTAACCATGAGCGTTTGGGCCGAGGAGAAGAAGCAGGGCACCGACGAGCTTCTTCTGACTTTGCCCGCCACCGACCTCGAAGTGGTGCTTGGGAAATACCTGGCCACGCTGAGCGTCTACACGGCTTCGCTGTTGTTGTCGCTCAGCCATGTGCTGGTTTTGTTTTGGCTGGGCAGTCCCGACTTAGGGCTCATGTTCGGAAATTACGTGGGCTACTGGCTCATCGGCGCAGCGCTCATTACGGTGGGCATGCTTGCCTCATTGCTGACTTCCAACATAACCATTGCTTTCATTCTTGGCGCCATCTTTTGTTCGTTTTTTGTGTTTATCGATTCTGCCGCGTTTGTGGTGAGTCAGAGTTTGCAAAGGTTTCTTGCGCCTCTGGGGGTTTCCGGACATTTTGGCGACTTTACCAAAGGCGTAATCAGTTTCTCGGGGCTTTTGTACTTTCTCACCTTAGGCGCGACCATGCTCTATTTGAATGTCCTGCTCATCAGCAGGCGACATTGGCCGCTGGAGGCCGACGGCTACAAGATGTGGATGCATCACACCGTGCGGGCCGTGGCCCTGGTGGTCGCGGTCATCAGCTTCAATGCCATTCTCGACCGCACCAGTTGGCGTCTGGACGTGACCGCGGAACGAATGCATTCTTTGTCCTCTGAGACCAGTCGCCTGATCCAAGAGATCCCAGCGGATCGACCGGTATTCCTCCAGGCCTACCTGAGCAAGGATGTGCCGCAACAATACGTTGCCACGCGGGCAAACCTGATTGCCATTTTGCAGGAACTGGACGCCATCGGTGGGAATCGGGTCGAAGTCTGGATTCACGACACCGAACCCTTCACCGATGAGGCCCGTGAAGCCCGGGAAAAATTTGGCATCCTGCCAAAAGAAATTCCGAACCCGGGCAGCGCGCGCACCAGTATCGTCCAGGTCTTCCTGGGCGTAGCCTTCACCTGCGGCGCGGAAGAACAGGTCATCCCCTTCTTCGACCGCGGCCTGCCTGTTGAATACGAGTTGACCCGCAGCATTCGAGTCGTGGCCAAAACCGACCGCAAGAAGATTGGAATTCTGAACACCGCGGCAAAAATCAACGGCGGCTTCGACTTCACCAGCTTTCGCAGCAATCCACCCTGGCCAATCATCAATGAGTTGAAAAAACAATATGAAGTCGTACAAATTTCTGCTACGGACAGCATCACCGAACAATTGGACGGCCTCCTGGTGGCGCTGCCGTCTTCCCTGCCGCAAGCAGAAATGGACCACCTGTTGCAGTATATCGAGGCGGGTCATCCCACCCTGCTTCTGATCGATCCCCTGCCGGTGACGGACATCGCCCTCTCCCCTTCCGAGAAAAGCGGCGCCAACCAGAACCCATTTCAAAGAAATCAGGGGCCGCCGCCAAAACCGAAAGGCAACATCCGCCAGCTCCTGTTCAAATTGGGGGTTACCTGGAATCCAACTCAGATCGTGTGGGATGCTTACAACCCGCATCCGGATTTGGCACACCTGCCCAAAGAGTTTGTGTTTGTGGGTAAGGGCAATAGGAACCCGGAAGCCTTCAATAATGAAAACAAAGCCAGTGCCGGCTTACAAGAAGTGGTTTTTCTTTTTCCGGGGTCAATTAACAAAGCAGCCTCCCCCTACGATTTTCAACCGCTGATCAAATCAGGGCGCATCTCCGGCAGCCTCAATTACAGCCAGATGGTGCAGCGTAGTTTCTTCGGCGCGCAATTGGTGACCCGGGGCCTGCGGCATCGACCCAACACTTTGGATTACACCTTAGCCGCACAAGTCAAAGGCAGCGTGGTGCAACAAGACTCGACTCAGCAAGATTCAACCCAAGATGCCAAGCAGGTCAACCTGATTGTAATCGCGGACCTGGATTTTATCTCACAGGAATTTTTCCAAATTCGTAATCAAGCCATTGGCAACTTGAACTTCGACAACATCAGCTTTTTCCTCAACTGCATGGACGTTCTCGTGGGCGATGAATCGTTTATCACCCTGAGAGACAAACGGGTCAAACACCGAACCCTGGAAACCGTGGAAGAACAGACCCAGAAATTCGTACAGAAGCGCGCCGAGGAAGAGCAGCAGGCCGAAGCGGAGGCGCAACGAGAACTGGCGGAAGCCCAGCAACGCTTGAACGAAAAGGTCAGCGAAGTTCGACAACGAACCGATGTGGACGAGCAGACCAAAAAAATCATGGCGCGCAATATCCAGGAAGTGGAATCACGACGCTTTGAAGCGTTGAAAACGAACATCGAGGCTCAAAAGGACATCAAAATTCAGCGCAGCAAGGAGAATATGGAAGCGCAGATTCGCAACATTGAAAGCAACATCAAAACATTCGCCGTGCTGCTGCCGCCAATCCCGGTCTTTGCATTTGGCGTCTTGATTTTTGTACGGCGTCAAAAGCGCGAAAAAGAAGGGGCCGCTGCGGCCAGAAGACTGCGCAGTTAAACGCACGATTCAATTGAATTTCCAAAAGGTTCAAAGGAGTTAAGTTATGAACGAAACCAAAAAGACCTTGATATTCGGAGGGGCTGCTGTGGCGCTGGCTTTGCTGGCCTTCATCACTGCGCCCAAAAGAGTGACCCCCGGCGCGTTTTTGGACAAAGGAGAACTTTTCTTCCCTGATTTCACCGACCCCAACACTGCCACAACGCTGGAAGTGATCGATTACGATGAAGAAACCGGAGCGGCAAAGCCGTTCAAGGTGACTTTCAAAGACGGCCGATGGACCATCCCGTCGCACCACGATTATCCGGCCGACGGTAAGGATCGCCTGGCCAAGACAGCCGCCGGCGTCTTAGTACTAAGAAAGGATGATTTTCGCTCCGATAACGTGTCGGATTACGAGGCCTGTGGCGTCATCGATCCGTTGGATGAAACCTCTGCTGCGCTGAAAGGTCGAGGCAAACGCGTCATCATTAAAGGAAAAAACGATCAGGTGCTGGCCGACATCATCATCGGCAAGAAAATTGAAGGTCGCGACAAATTCCGTTTTGTGCGCATCCCGGACCAGAAACGCATTTATGCGGCGCGCGTGGACCTGAACATTTCCACCGAGTTCAGCGACTGGATTGAAAAAGACCTTTTAGAAATCAACAAAGACGACATCAAACAAGTGGTGTTAAAGGACTACTCGATCAACGAAGCAACGGGCACGGTCAATCAGCGCGATGTTTTGATCCTGGATAAGAAAGACGACGTTTGGAAAGCCAATCGGATGGCTGCCAACCAGGAAGTCGACCAGACCAAAATGAGCAGTTTGCTCTCTGCCCTGGACAACTTGTCCATCGTGGGGGTACGTCCTAAACCGGGCGGTTTGTCCCGGAGTTTACGCAAAGAAAGCAATGGCATCAGCATCACGCAGCAAGCTGTGCTTTCGCTGCAAAGCAAGGGGTATTATTTTACCCGCGACGGTCAGTTGCTTTCAAACGAAGGGGAGCTCAAGGCGCGCACCAAAGATGGCGTGACTTACACGCTGCGATTTGGCGAAATCGTCTACGGCAGCGGCGAGGCGGTGACCGCCGGCACAGAAACAGACGGCAACAAAAAGAGTGGCCCGGGCGAAAACCGCTATCTGTTTATCACCACGGACTTCGATGCGACCCAGTTTAAAGAACCCAGCAAGCCTAAAAACACCGATTTTGCCAACAAACCCGACAGCTTGTGGACCGACGCCGACCGCAAGAACAAAGAATTACAAAACGAGCACGACAAATGGCAAGAGAAGATCGACAAGGGGCAAAAGATTTCTGACGACCTCAACGCCCGCTTTGCCAGGTGGTACTACGTGATTTCTGCTAAGAGCTTCGACAAACTGCACCTGAAGCGCAAAGAGTTGATGAAGAAGAAAGAGAAAACAACCTGACCGAATATCAGCCGAACCAAACCCCGGGCGCTCAGAGACCCCGGGGTTTTTTGTTAAGCCACTGCCCTACTCTGGAATCGACTTACCTACGAACGCAGAAAACTCCCCCAAAAATGGGCCAACATCTGCATCAAATGTCTCCTTCGTTGCTTCAAGTTTCCTTGTCATTTAAATAGCTCTTGTAAACTCAGAGCGTTTTTTGTATATTTTTGTTGGACCCTATTGCGGAAATGCTTTTGATTCTGAAGAAGATTTTCATGGTTGGATATAGAGTGGTTTTGGCATTCGGTTATGATGAGCGAGTTTCTGAATACCATTACTTGTTGAATGGTAGAGAGAAGCTATGTACTAAGTGGTTAGACAATAGAATTAAGTATCAGAATGGAATCATTCCATAACAAATTGGGATTCTCAACAAACCCATTCGCGTTCACAAATGCAGATGAAGAAGAATTGCTTAGCGATTACTTTGTTCCTCCCCCATTTTTTGATGCGGTAGTCGGTGATATTAATTCTCCAAATTCCACGGTAGTTCTTGCTCCAAGAGGCGGCGGCAAATCAGCACAGAGAAGGATGATGGAAATATGGTCACAAGATCATCCTGTACTCGCTGTTACCTATGATAGATTTGAATTCGGTGTTGGGCAAAAGATTACTGATATTGGGCTACCTTATCACATTCGAAATATTATAACAAGAATCTTGCTCACTCTGCTAACTGTCTGTTCTGATAAACCCGAAGTATTGAAGAGTTTAGAAGCAAACAAAAAGAAAAACCTGTCGATTCTTTGTCACAACTACCTAGGCAAAATGACAGGGCAATCTGTAAGTGAAGCAATGGCTTCCATCAAATCTATCCCGGAGAGAATTAAAGAGTTCTGGAGCAAAAATGTTGGATTTCTTGAGCCAGTAATAAACATCATTTTAAAGCATTTTGACATTGAATCCATCGATTTGCCAGAACTCAAACAAGAAGAGAAAAAGCTCGAAAGCACATATAAATATCAACTTGAACTCATCAGAGAAATAGTGAATGATTTAGGTTACAAGGCCATTTACCATATTAGTGGACAAAGTTGATGAAACAGAGTTGACCGGGAACGATTCGGAAAAAACCTATAAGCTAATAGAGCCATTGTTAAGAGACCTAGACATTCTGGGTCTTAAAGGATATGGTTTTAAATTTTTTCTCTGGGACAAGATTTACTCTTATTATTTAAAAGCTGCTCGACCGGATAGAGTACCACAGTTTTCTCTGAAATGGTCTCGAAGAGAACTGGAAAAAATGCTCTCAAAAAGACTAATTGCTTTTTCAGAGTCACAAGTGCAGCATTTTTACCAGGTTTTTGAAGATCAAACAGATTTGAAACCGGATTTTGTGGTATCTATTCTCGGCTGGCTGTCACCAAGAAATGTAATCCGATTTTGTGACAAAACGATATCCCATCAATTACAACTCGACACCCAATCAAACCATATTACCTTTAAAGCGTTAGACCAAGCCAGTATTAGTTTTTCAAATGAGGTTTCAAAAGAACTGTATGGAGAAGATATTCTGCGAGATTTAAAGCGATGTGGTCGTGATCTATTTACTGTAAATTATTTGGCTAATGATGTATTTAAAACTTCACATCAAAATACGAGTAGAAATAAAATCACCGAGTGGATCAAAAGTGGTGCAGTCAAACAAGTTGGTAGTACGCAAGTGGCTGGATCCAAGAAACCTTCTAATTTATACCATGTTTTGGATCCTAGAATCAAAAGGCTAATACATCAGACAATTCCATTGGCTCGATTTATTCACAATAACTGGGTAGATTGCAAGCATTGCAATGCAGATATTCTGATCGATTTATCGAACCTCATAGATGGTGATGAAGTATTGTGTTGGAATTGTGATAGACCAATACTCTCGTAAAGATGGGCAGTTTGTCTAACATTTTGCTGCTGCTGACACGCGGGGCCCGTGCTGCTAATTTCGTTTTGTAGTAGTGCTGAGTCTTGTGCCGTTACCAAAGTCCGTGCTGAAACTCCCGCGTGCAGTAGAGCAAGAGCGTTACCCGTAATGAAGTAAGGTAATAACAATTTGTTGCATTTCGAGGACCATTTGGATATATTGTATATATGATATATCAGACTTGGGAGATATCTTATGACTACACAAATGATCATTCGTTTGGATTCTGAGACAAAAACTAAGCTGGCGAAACTTGCACATGCTGAGGGCAAAAATACCAGTCAAGTTGTCAGAGAGCTCATTGAAGATTATATACAAAATCGTGATATGGGGTCCTACATTGACGATTTGTGGGATAGAGTTGGAAAAAAACTGAAAGCTCGAAATGTCGGAAGTAGGGAAATTGAACGTGCCATCTGTAATAGTAGAGCATCTAAAGACTGAGAGTGGTACTCGATACGAACGTATTCATTTCGTCGTTTATAGGAACTGAAAGCCCGCGTAAGATAATCGACTTCTGGAAAGAAGGAAAAATCACAATTTGCCTTCCAAAAGAAATCCTCGATGAACACGTTGAAGTTCTTTGAACGATTGGGGTTGAGTGGCGAAAGAGAAGTTGGAGAAATTCTCCAATTGTTTGCCCGTAATTTTCATTCATTATTTACAGCCAAAACGCCTAATCTAAAAATTGTGGAGAGCGACCCCGATGATAATAAATTCTTTGAATGTGCTGTCGCCCTAAAGGCCCAAACCATTGTTTCAGGCGATAAAGCAGTTCTTAAGGTCAAAAATTATACGGGAATAAAAGTACTCAGCCTAAAACAATTTATAGAAAAACTCTGAGCTTAGAAATACTCCAACCTACTAAAACATTGGTAGCCAATCCGGGTCGCAAAGGGTTAGTGCAGAGGCAAAAATGTTGGCTTTACCGCAGCGCTCGTAATTATGTCGTGGGCGATGATTCTATCTTAAAGGTAGAGCTGTTACGGTTACTATGAGTTCATGCGGGAATACAATTCCTTATTCATTGCTTCCGCGGGGGGATCCCCTGGCGGGCAGTGCAGGTGGACCACAAATCCCCCGCGAGCGTGGTGCCCTCGCTACGCCCGGGCAGAACCAGGCACTCGAACCGATGCCGCCAGCGGGAGGCGACCGCTCAACGCCGCATTAGGTTTTTGCTCAATCAAAAAGACAAAATAATTCAGTTGAACACTTTTAAGAGGAAATACATTTCATGGCTAAGGTGAAGAAATCAGAAAAAGTCCCGCAACAGATGCAATCTATATTTGATAGTATCGTAACACTCACAGATGAATTTTGTCAAAACCATCTGAATGAGGAGTATAAACAATTAACTCGATTTGCCACTGCGGCTTTATGTCGCAAACGTCCGTCTCCTGTGTTGAGAGGGAGTGCGAACAGTTGGGCTTGTGGTATTATTTATGCTTTGGGTTTTGTCAGTTTTTTGTTTGATAAAGGCACTGAACCTTATATGAGCGCCGTTGAATTATGTGAAGGATTCGGCGTAAGCAAAAGTACAGGGGCTACCAAATCTAAAGCGGTACGGGATATTTTAGATTTTAGCCAATTAGACCCTGAGTGGTGTTTGCCCAGCATGTTGGATGACAACCCATTGGCATGGTATATTTTGGTTGATAATTTCGCTGTGGATGCTCGTACATTACCACGTGAGATACAAGAGATAGCCTATCAAAAGGGTTTAATTCCCTATATACCGAAGGATAAGGAAGCATAAAGATTCGATTTTCTTTTTGTGTTTGAAGACTGCAACATTCAAAGAAAGGAGAAAAAATCAATGGGCAAGCAAGGGATTCCCGATCTCATCAAAAAGCAAATTGATGAGATCGTGGAACGTTTTAACAAAAAAGTAATAGGAGACCCAAATTGCTTTTACCTGACGCGATACAGAGGAAGTTTTCTGTATCTTGATAGAGAGGATCATGGAGTGAGTTCCCACGTTTGTCGTTTAAGGTACAATGGAGATATGAAGAGTTGGGATTTTGCGATATACAAATACAGTTCAGAACGTTATGACTCAGAGGAATGGTTTTTCCCTGGGGCAGGGCATGTAGACGGCACCATTGAAGGAGCCATGAAAGCAGGTCTTGAAGCTTATCCTTAGTCTGAGAGAATGCGTGTCTTTCTTTTGAGTTTACTTTGGTTGATACGACGGTTATAATGAACTTTGTACTTTGCCTGGCTTGCGTTGCCATCCACTGAAAGGAGACAGACAGGGACAGTGGGCAGTAAAGCTAACGGGATTCTATAGGTTGATATTCACTTTGGAGGGGAAAAAGCCTGCCAAGGGCCCGTCAAGGACTGGGCTACTGACTGGGCGGACCACTGACTGGTTAGAAATCGCGCATATAGAGGAGGTGAGCAAACATTATGATGATTAAAGAACACACTCACTCCGATTTGGCAATACCACCTGGTGAGTACTTAGAAGAAGTTATCTCCGAATTGGGCATGACCAAGAATGAGCTGGCTCGGCGTATGAGCCGTCCTGCTCCTAAGCTGAGTGCCATTTTTGCTGGTGACAAAGCTATAACTCCAGATACTGCTTTACAGTTAGAAAAGGTTGTTGGTGTGCCTGCCCATATCTGGACGGGATTGGAAGCTGAATATCGATTAACTTTAGCTCGCAATCAGGAAGTTCTTGAAATGCAAAGACTACGTGACGAAAGCCGTTTAGTCACTAAGTTTTGCTACCCGCAACTAGTTAAATTAGGATTTGTCGCCAAGAAAACTAAGGTGATAGAGAAAGTCCAGGAATTGCAACATTTTTTTGGCGTGACCTCGCTAAAAAATATTTCAGTCTTAAAGCGTTACCAAGTGGCTTTTCGACAAGGGACTGGGAAGCGATCACCTGAAGCGACCTCAGCGTGGTTAAGAATCGGAGAATTACAGGGTCAAAAGACAGAGTCTGTGCCTTTTAAAAAGGATGTTTTAGAAGGCGCACTTCCGTCTATTCGTGGCATGACGCAACTATTCCCACAAAAATTTGAAACTCAACTACGCCAAATTCTTTTAGATGCTGGTGTCGTACTTGTTCTCTGTCCGCACTTACCAAAAACCTATCTACATGGTGCTACTTTTTGGTTGGGTCAGAACAAGGCAGTTCTAATGCTAACAATTCGGTGCAGTTGGGCAGATATTTTTTGGTTCAGCCTTTTTCATGAGATTGGTCACCTTCTGTTACATAGCAAGCAAATGGTTTTTTTGGAAGGAGATGATCGGGAACACGAATTAGATAAACCTGAGAAGGAAGCCGATAGATTTGCCGCGGACATATTAATTCCGCCGGAAGATTACAAATCTTTTCTCAAAGCAAAGGCTTTTTATCCACGAGACATCGAAATCTTTGCATGTCGCTTGGGGATCGATCCGGGCATCGTCGTAGGACGTTTACAGCATGATGGTTATTTTGAAAACTCATGGCATAACCGGCTCCGTTCTAGATACGAATGGGAAAATAGATAAAAGCTCCAACCATCTCACGCTCGCAGTGGATTACCCCCGTGCTCAACCCACCAGGGAATCCCCCTGCGCCGATCCTGAGCCTATCAAAGGGGAATAATTGAATTCAGGATTGCATCCCTATAAAATCGTTGACAAGGCGTCAGATTCCAGGATGTAATGCGGGACATGAAGAACTTTACGTCAAAGGAGGCATGACATGCAGTTTTCCAACAAAACCGTCCTGGTAACGGGAGCTTCCCGTGGCATTGGGCGCACCGTTGCCCGGCAGTTCGCAGAAGCAGAGGCGCGCGTGGCCGTACATTACCACCAAAACAAAGCGGCCGCAGAAGAAACGCTGAGGTCGCTCTCCGGCAGTCAGCAACATTTCGTCGTGCAGGCAGATTTGGCGCGTGCAGAGGCAGCGCAAAAACTCGTTGAAGCCGTCGTTGACAAAATGCAGCGAATTGATGTGCTGGTGAACAACGCTGGCATATTTGAGCACCACCGTATCGCGGAGATCGATTTTGAGCACTGGCAAGACGCGTGGAACCGTACGCTGGGCACCAATCTCTTAGGCCCGGCCCATGTCACCTTCTGGGTGGTGCAAAATATGCTCGAACACGGCGGCGGGCGCATTGTCAACGTCACTTCGCGCGGGGCGTTTCGCGGTGAGCCGCAAGCTCCAGCCTACGGGGCCAGCAAAGCGGGCCTTAACGCCCTGAGCCAATCTCTAGCCAAAGCGCTGGCACCGCACAACATTTTTGTTTACGCTGTCGCGCCCGGCTTTGTGGAGACGGCCATGGCCAGACCCCTGTTGCAGGGTGCCCAGGGCGAAGCCATCCGCCAGCAGAGTCCGCTGGGACGCGTTGCCAGGACCGAAGAGGTCGCCCGCACCGTGCTTTTCCTGGCCTCTGAAGGCACCGATTACCTCACCGGCTGCATTGTAGACGTCAACGGCGCCTCCTACTTGCGCACCTGAAGTGGAATTGAGAGTTTTAGGCCATCCGCAGTTTATGTTGGCTACTCAGGGGTCGATATAAAATCTGTTGAGTTAATCGCACAAAATGTTTACCTTCAATCTGACTTCGAAACCGGTGCAGCCAAGCTCTCAAGTTCGCTAAAGG
The DNA here is from genome assembly GCA_046757525.1 of bacterium. Classification (GTDB taxonomy): domain Bacteria; phylum Zhuqueibacterota; class Zhuqueibacteria; order Oceanimicrobiales; family Oceanimicrobiaceae; genus JBHHYI01. The sequence goes on from JBHHYI010000058.1 coordinate 21,223, forward strand.
AAAATGAAATTGAAATACCACCTGTTGATGCTGGTGCTCCTCATTGCAAAACCCAGTTTCTCCCAAAATGTGCAAAATTCGGCTCATGAAAACAATGCCAAACAAGTCCATGCTGAGCCTTCTCGGGCCTTGGTTCCTCTGGTCAAAGGCAGGCGGGAGTTCAGCCTTTGGGCAGGTTTTTCGTTCAACTCGCCTTCAGGCTACTATTTGGGGATTACCGGGGATCGCGAGTTCTTCATTGCCGGAATTCGCTTCGGCACCATCGTGGCGGCCAACAGGAACGTGGCCCTGGAATATGTGTTCGACCTGATTCCTGCGGCTGTGGTGACCAACAATCCGATCCACCAGGTGGACGGAGCCCCACTTTCAAACGGGGAAAACCAACCTGTACATCGGGGTTCGGTTTATGGCGCGGGATTGGCGCCGATTGGTTTACAGCTCTACATGTGGCCACGAAATCGTCTCAGGCTCTTTTTTGGTGGCACCGGCGGCTTTCTTTCTTTCCTGAAAGACGTGCCGGTCCTGGATGCGCGCAAATTCAATTTCGCTTTTGACCTGGGCCTCGGTGTGCAAATGATCACCCGCTCAAACCTGGCCGTTACCTTTGGTTACAAACTGCACCATTTGTCCAATGCCAACACGGCGGATTCGAACCCGGGCTTAGACGCCAACATTTTTTATTTAGGCGTTGCGGCCTTTAGATAGATTCTCCTTCCTGAACACCGCCAAAGTGCCGCCTGCCTCAACCACAAAAGCCGAGCCGTTGAGTTCAGCGGGGCGCCGCTGCAACAAATCGGTGACGTCATTGTAGTAACCGATCAGGTTGCCGCGCAAACGCCAAAAGTCAAACTTAAATCCGCCGTCAAAACTCAACGTTCTTTCATGTTTAACCTCGGGATCAGGGATGTCGGAGAAACTGCTCCCCTTGCCGGAATCCAGTTTCGAAACATCGTCCAAATTGGGTGCACGAAAACCCTGACCACTGTTGGCCACAAAAGCAACGGCATCGGCGACCCTAAAGCTCGAGCCAAAACTACCTGTGACTGCAGTTGGCGGTTACGAGCAGGCCGTCGAATTCGATCGCCTCTTCCTGCATGGCCACGTTGAGCTCAACCGTCTCGTTCGCCCGTAGCACGACCTCTTTCTTGAGCAATCTTCGAAAACCCTGCAACTGGAAGGTTACCGAATACGTGCCGGCTTTTAACCGGGCAATTCGAAAGTGCCCGTCGTCATCTGTCACATCGCCACGCTGCAAGCCGCAAAGGTAAACCTGTACAAGGACAAGCGGCTGACCATTGTCTGCATTGACTACCCTCTCTCCCAAAACCTCATCCTCGTAATAGACCCGTTATGCACTCGATTAGCACAGCCATTATCCTCTCAGTCAAACCCTTGTATTTCATCATTAAAACCTCGTTAGGCTATGATAACCGGTTTGATTTACACGATCTTGAGACTTAAATTATCCTGTTCATCCTGTCTAAATTCTTACGTCATCGCAATTGTGAAAGGATGTGCTAAGTGGGTGTGCAAAATTAAGTTGGCAATTGGTAACCGTTCACCTGCCCTAACGATCCCGTAAGGAATGTGAGGTTGGTGTTTTGTCATTCCCGCAATCTTTTGAGCGGGAATCCACAACGGCCTTCCAAATGGATTCCTGCTAAAAACATGCAGGAATGACATCGTGCTGAACTGTTACGGCAATTGTATCTGGCAAAGGTAACATTTGTTTCTTAAGGCAAAGACACATACAC
>JBHHYI010000059.1:0-22911 GCA_046757525.1 bacterium
CATGTTATGACTGTCTCCCGGTGTCCAGTATATAGTTATGGGTAAAGACCAGTTTAAAAAAGGGGATTTCGTATCGACGCCCGTCACCCCTCGATAGCGTCACTTGAGAAGCAGTGACCTACTCGGGATGACTCGCACAATGCTTCTCTCAGGAAACGCTTGCTTTTCGTAACGCAAACGTCTTGTTTCAGGCAGATGCCTGATTCCTTTCATGTAAAAGCCCACCAAGCGTGCACAGCGGTTTTATGAGACGCTGCGGTCATTCGCAACGACAACCTGTCATTACCGAAAAAATGACCTGAAAGTCCTCGCAGCCCGCAGTGAGTTAAGGGGTGGAGTTGGAACTGTTTACCTTCCCCGGGCCGAAATCAGGTTTTTTGCAAAGGAAATTGCTGAGTCAGGTGCATTCAATGATCTCAGGCGGAGGCGCTCTGCGTGGGGTGTTGAGCAGAATGGCGGGGTAGGTTGAAACAAAAGCTTTGCAATTCTCAGGGTCTATCGATTGGATTGTCGCCAGAGGAGGAAATTGGTAAGCGGCGGGCCGGGCGTAATGACCGCTGAAGAGCCGTTGTTTGCTGGGCTGCTGGTCAAATCCCTTAAAGACACAGACGGAAACCAGATGCGAGCGTGGTCCCGGGGAAGGGTCGATGGTCTTGAATCCCGGAACAACCGCAATCGCAAAAATAAGTAAGAATTGTACGAGGCTCTTGAAACGCATTGATTGTATTAAGACATAATGTTCACTGTAATCGAGGGTATGTTCTCATCCACCAGTATTCTCATATTCTAACTCGCTAAGGACTCTATTGGAGTAACTTGCTCCTCGGCGAGTGTAGCGGCATACTCGAGACAGGCGAGAATATCTTCACGTTTTATTGAAGGATAGGCGTCGAGGAGATCGTCTATTGTGTCTCCATTGGCGAGCATACTAACGATCTGGTGCACGGGAATCCGAGTTCCTTTAATGCACGCCTGTCCATGACAGACTTTTGGATCGATTGAAATTCTCTCATTCATGTATTGAACCTCAAAGTTAATTTCTTACAATCAATGCAAATGTAAGCTGAAATTCGTAATTATGCAAGTGAATCTTGTGGAAAACACCGGACTGAACTGAATTCTGCGCAATTTTTGTACTGAATTCTTTGATTGACATCTGTTGAATTATTTAGTAAGTTAAAATCACAATGTACCAATCGCCTCTTAATGGGTGGGTGTGAGGGGCACCAATCCGATAATGGAAACCAGGAGCGAGAACCCTTGAAGAGTGGAGAGAAAAAACGATTGTCTCACCTGGATGACCAGGGCAAGGCAAAGATGGTCGAAGTGACGCAAAAGTCCGACACGGTGCGCGAAGCGGTTGCCCACGGTTGGGTCAAGTTGTCCCGGGAAGTCGTTCAGCTCATTGAAGGGGGCAGCTTAAAAAAAGGCGATGCCTTGGAGGTGGCAAAAGTCGCAGGCATCATGGCGGCGAAAAAAACGCACGAGCTGATTCCGCTTTGCCATCCCCTTCTCTTGACCCAGGTCGAGGTCGATTTGACTCTAACAGATGCAGGGGTGGAAATCCGGAGTCGGGTCGTGTGTGTGGGAAAGACTGGCGTGGAAATGGAGGCCTTGACCGCTGTTGCCGCGGCAGCCCTCACCATTTACGACATGTGCAAAGCGGTCGACAAAGAAATGGTCATCGGCGACATTTTTCTGCTGCAGAAAAGCGGCGGTCGCAGCGGAACTTACGTCAAAAGTTCGTCTGGTTCTTGAAATAGGAGCGCGGAATTTCTGGTTGATTTTAAGGAGATTTTTTCTTAAAATCTAAGCAACAATTCCTGGGTTGAGTCGTGCAGAAAGTTAATTTTCTTGAAAACAGGAGAAGCAAGTTGAAAACAAGCATTAAGGGCAAAGTTCACAAATACGGCGACAATATCGACACCGATGTCATTATCCCGGCCCGTCATTGTGTGAGCATCAAAGAGGAGGATTTGGCCGCACATTGCCTGGAAGATCTGGACAAAGACTTTGTCAACAAGGTGCAGCCCGATGACGTTATCGTGGCTGGTAACAATTTTGGTTGTGGTAGCTCCCGTGAAAATGCGCCCATTGCCATTAAAGGGGCTGGCGTGGGTTGTGTAATTGCCAAATATTTTGCCAGAATCTTTTACCGCAATTCCATCAATATTGGCCTGCCGATTCTGGAATGCCCGCAAGCCGTGGACGGTACGGATGCCGGCGATATTCTCGAAATTGATCTAACTGCAGGCACCATTCTCAACACGACCAAGAATCGAACCTACCAGGCGGCGCCCTTCCCGGGGACCATGCAGGAGATCATCAACGCAGGGGGTATGGTCAATTACGTGAAAAAGCGCACCGGGCATTAGGAATCTGAACCAAAGGAGTGTAAACATGAGTGCACATGAAGTGGTTTTCATATCGGGTTTAAGGACCCCGTTTGGGACTTTTGGTGGATCGTTGCGTGATTTTAGCGCGATTGAGCTGGGCACCATTGCAGCCAAGGGCGCACTGGAAAAGTCGAGCGTGAAACCCGAGGAGATTGACCATGTGGTGTTTGGCAATGTTCTGCAGACTTCAGCAGACGCCATTTATCTGGCCCGCCACGTCGGTTTGAAGAGCGGGGTTCCCGTGCACGTGCCTGCGTTGACGGTGAATCGTCTGTGCGGTTCCGGCTTCGAGGCTATCGTGCAAGGGGCGCGCATGTTGAAATTTGAGGAAGCAAATTACGTGTTGGTAGGCGGCACCGAAAGCATGAGTCAGGCACCCCATGTGATTCGTGGCGCGCGCTGGGGCCTGCGACTCAACGCCGGAAAGCTGGAGGACTATTTGTGGGAGGCTTTGTCGGATCCGTACTGCGACTGTCAGATGGCCATGACAGCGGAAAATCTGGCCGACCAATATGGCATAACCCGGGAGGAAACCGACCAATACGCTTACACCAGCCAGATGCGGGCAAAAGAGGCGTGGAATTCTGGCCGACTTGCCGGAGAGATCATTCCAGTGGAAATCAAAGGGAAAAAGGGCAGCACGGTCGTGTTTGATCGTGATGAGCATGGACGGCCCGACACGACCCTGGAGGCGTTGGCCAAGCTGCCACCTTACTTTAAGAAGGACGGTGCGGTGACCGCAGGTAACGCCAGTGGCATCGTCGACGGCGCAGCAGCCCTGGTCTTGACCACGATGGCCAAAGCCGAAGCGCGCGGTCTTAAGCCGCTGGGGCGCCTGATTTCCTGGGGCAACGTTGGCGTGGAGCCTTCGATTATGGGCATCGGTCCGGTCGACGCCAGCAAGATCGCTCTGAAGAGGGCCGGCCTGACTCTGGAGCAAATGGACCTTGTGGAGATCAATGAAGCCTTCTCACCGCAATACCTGGCCGTGGAAAAAGCGCTGGGCCTGAACCGCGAGAAGACCAATGTCAACGGCGGTGCCATCGCCATCGGGCACCCCCTGGCAGCAACAGGCGCACGACTAACCTTGACCATTCTTCTCGAGCTAAGACGCCGCGGTGGCAAATACGGGTTGGCCTCTGCTTGCATCGGTGGCGGACAGGGGATGTCGGTGGTAGTTGAAGCTTTTTGATGCTTGGCTTGAACCAAATGTTATTGTAAGTACCTAAACCGTCTTGACTATGGTGACAGGATCACGGACTTAGAAGTTCGCTTCGAACGTTTGGAAAGTTTAGTCAGAAAAGATAGTTGATTTATGATAGAATTAAGCATCCGATGGAATGTAAAAACCCAAAGTCGTTAATGCAATTCTCAAGGAGGGTACATGGCAATTAAAAAAGTCGGTGTGTTAGGCTGCGGCTTGATGGGGTCGGGCATCGCGCAAGTCGCGGCAGTGGCGGGGTATGAAACCGTGGTACGAGAAGTGACGCAGGAATTAATAGACAAGGGTTTGGCCAAAATCGAAGGCTTTCTTGCCAAAGCCGTTGACAAAGGCAAAATGTCTGATGAGGCCAGGGCCGCGGCGCTAAAAAATCTCACCGGCACCACCAATCTGGACGATCTGCAGGGCTGCGATTTGGTCATCGAAGCGATCATTGAGAACATCGAGGTCAAGAAGGAAGTCTACCAGGAGTTGGACAAAATCTGTCTCGCAGAAACCATCTTCGCAAGCAACACCTCCTCTCTGACGATTACGGAGATGGCTGCTGCCACAAAAAGACCGGATAAGTTTGTCGGCTTGCATTTCTTTAACCCTGTGCCAATCATGAAGCTGGTGGAAGTCGTGCGTACCATTCAAACCAGTCAGGCTACTTTTGACACTGCATTTGCATTTGCGCAGTCGCTTGGAAAGGAGCCCATCGCCTGCAAAGACAATTCCGGATTTGTGGTGAATCTGCTGCTGGTGCCGTACTTGCTTTCCGCAATTCGGGCCGTGGAAAATGGCGTGGCCTCTATTGAGGATATCGACAAGGGCATGACCCTGGGCTGCGGTCATCCCATGGGTCCGCTGACGCTGCTGGACTTTGTCGGCATCGACACCACCTATTACATCGCTAACATCATGTTCGACGAATATCGCGACCCCATGTACGCACCGCCGCCGCTCATCAAGAAGATGGTCCTGGCTGGCCTTTATGGCCGCAAGACTGGCAAGGGGTTTTATGATTATTCGGGTGAGAAACCAGTGCCGAATGATGTGGTCATAATTGGCGCAAAGTAGATTCGTCCGAGCCGGGGACTCGAAGCAAAGGAGCACTTCATGAGCTACGAGAATATCTTATTTGAAGCAAAAGATAGCATAGCTTACCTCACCATCAACCGTCCCAAAGTGTTAAATGCGTTAAACACGCAGACCATGCGGGAAATTCAAGCTGCCCTCGAGCATGTGAAGATGGACAGGCTGCTGGGCGGCGTGATTGTCACCGGCGCCGGGGACAAGTCCTTCATCGCCGGTGCAGACATCAAAGAACTGGCCACCCTGGACCCCGTGGGGGCTAAAGAATTCTCCTTAGCCAGCCAGGACAGTCTAAGTCTCATCGAGCATTTTCCTAAGCCGGTGATTGCTGCGGTCAACGGCTATTGTTTGGGGGGCGGATGCGAGTTCGCCATGGCCTGCCACATGCGGGTGGCCTCGGAGAAAGCCCAATTCGGGCAACCAGAGGTCAATTTAGGAATCATCCCGGGCAATGGCGGCACCCAGCGACTGCCAAGGTTGATTGGCAAGGGCCGGGCCATTGAATTGATTCTGACAGGTAATTTCATCGATGCCCGCGAGGCCTATCGCATTGGCCTGGTTAACAAAGTGACCCCGCCGGAACAGCTCATTGCCACCGCAGAAGAACTGTTGCAGACCATTCTGACCAAGGGTCCCATTGCTGTAAAACTGAGCCTGGAGGCGATCAACCATGGCCTGGAAATGACGCTGGAAGAAGGTGGGCGATTGGAGTCCAATTTGTTTGGCTTGTGTTTTTCTACCCAGGACATGCAAGAAGGCACCCGGGCGTTTATCGAAAAAAGAAAGCCGGATTTTAAAGGCAAATAAGAATACTTCAGGGTGATTTTGAATGGGAAATCTCAAAGAGAGCGAGTTAATCTACGACTGGAATACCCACGCAGGCACAGAGTTTAAACCTGGAAGGCCTATTGAGTTTGACGATGAGACTCTGAGGGACGGCCTGCAAGGGCCGTCGGTCAACGATCCGCCTATCGAAAACAAAATCGAAATGTTGCATTTGATGGACGCGCTGGGGATTCACACCGCGGCCCTTGGTTTGCCTGGTGCGGGTCCACGGGCAAAGGCGGATGTCACCCGCCTGGCGCAAGAAATCGTGGACAGCAAGTTGAACATAAAAGCCAATTGTGCCGCCAGAACCATGGAGGCGGACATCATTCCCATCATCGAGATCTCTGAAAAGGTCGGTATTCCCATTGAAGCCTGCACCTTCATCGGTTCCAGTCCCATTCGGCAATATGCCGAAGATTGGGACATGGATTTTCTGCTGCGGCAAACGGAGACGGCGGTAAGGTTTGCCGTACAGCACGGCCTGCCGGTCATGTATGTCACCGAGGACACGATTCGCGCCCATCCGGAGGATCTGCGCAAGCTGTACACCAAGGCCATTGAATGCGGCGCTAAGCGCGTTTGTGTCTGCGATACGGTGGGTCATGCCGTTCCCGTTGGCGCTAAGAATTTGGTCACGTTCGTGCGCGAAATCGTCGAGGCAAGCGGCGCAGAGGTTCAAATCGATTGGCATGGACATCGCGACCGCGGCTTTTCATTGGCGAATACCTTTGCTGCCATTGCGGCCGGAGCTACCCGTGTCCATGGTTGCGCTTTAGGCGCCGGCGAACGGGTGGGCAATACCCCGATGGATTTGATTTTGGTCAATTGCAAATTGCTCGGCTATATCGACAACGACCTGACTTCTCTAAAGAGCTATTGTGAAAAAGCCTCCCAATACCTGGGCGTACCGAAGCCAAACAATTATCCTGTCATCGGAGAAGATGCCTTTCGCACGGGTACGGGCGTTCATGCTGCGGCGATCATCAAGGCTGAAAGCAAGGGCCAGGACTGGTTGGCCGACCGAATCTATTCCGGGGTTCCTGCTGAGATGTTCGGTAGTCATCAAGTCATTGAAATCGGTCCCATGAGCGGCGAGTCCAATGTAGTCTATTGGTTAAAGAAAAATAGTTTGGAACCGAAAAGAGAATGGATAAAAGCCATCTTTGAAAAGGCCAAATCATCAAATCGGTTGCTCACAGATGAAGAAATCCACCAAGTAATAGAGAGCCTGGGAGATACTTAATTCCAATGAATGGACCCCGGCCAGTCGACCGTCGCCTGAAAAGAGATCGAAGAAATAAGCCTACCTCGCCGTTGAGCATTTCGAGTATTACGGGATCCAGGAGATATTCCAGAAGACAAGAAGATCAGTCCACGCACCACTACGTTGACCGTTACAGTCTGCGGTCCGCGTTGGTGGTGCTTTGCGCGTTACTCCTTTCGATTTTCGATGCCTTTTTTACGTTGCGGCTGATCAGAATGGGGGCTGCTGAAATCAACCCCATCATGGATTTTCTGTTGCAGTTGGGTCCGCTGCCTTTCTTGTTGGTCAAATATTTTCTCACCGGAAGCTGTCTGGTTTGGTTTCTTGTTCACAAGAATTATTATGCCTTCGGTGGAAGATTAAGCGTGAAATATATTTTGCTGGCCATTCTTTTTTTGTATTCAATTTTAATCGTTTATGAAATAGTCTTGCTCAACCATATTGGACCATGATTCGCAGGCAAGAATCTTACGTAACGACACGAACGGTCTAATTTATTGGTATCGGGCAAGCGAGAACTGCGCACGGTCAATTTAACCAACCAAACTCTGAGCACTTAAGCTGATGTCGCGGACCATCTTACATTTGGACATGGATGCTTTTTTTGCGGCGGTGGAGCAGTTGGATCACCCCGAGTATCGCGGCAAACCCGTCATTGTGGGAGCTGATCCCAGGGGAGGTCGAGGACGGGGCGTGGTAGCCACGGCCAGTTACGAGGCAAGAAAATATGGCCTTCATTCCGCCATGCCAATCTCCCAGGCCTATCGGCGCTGTCCCCACGGCATCTACCTGCGGGGCCGGTACCAACGCTATACCCAGGTTTCCCGGCAAGTGATGAAAATCTTGCACGAATTCAGCCCACTGATTGAAAAAATCAGCATCGATGAAGCCTTCGTGGAGATGACCGGGAGTTTGCACTTCTTTGCAGGAAAAGAAAGCATGGGGCGCGAGGTCAAGAACCGCATTCGGGAAGAACTGCAACTCACGGCTTCGGTAGGGATTGCTTCCAATAAATTCATAGCCAAAATAGCTTCTGATTTGGAAAAGCCGGACGGCCTGGTGGTCGTCGAGGACGGCAAGGAAAAAGATTTTCTCAAACATTTGCCGATCGCAAGACTGTGGGGGGTTGGCAAAAAGACCGAAGCAGCTTTGAACAAGATGGGCATCAAGACCATTGGCCAGATTGCTGAATTGCCGGAACCAGAGTTACACCGAAGGTTTGGCAAATGGGGCAATGCTCTCTGGCGGCTGGCCAATGGCATTGACAAGCGCCCGGTAGGAAGCTGGGGACCACAGAAATCCATCAGCCAGGAAACCACTTTCGAAACAGATGTGGAGGATCTGGCCGTCCTGGAGAAGACGCTACTGCGCCTGGCAGACGACCTTTCCAGGCAGATGCGCAAGAACCATTTGAAAGGAAGGACGATTTCCCTGAAGATACGCCTGGAAGACTTTTCGACCTTTAACCGCAGCCGAACCCTTTCGGACTTTGTGAATTCGACCAAAATACTAAAAGCCGTGGCCATCGACCTTTTGCACAACTTTGACCGGAAGAACCTGAAAGTGCGCCTGTTGGGCATCGGGGTTTCCCAGTTAAGCTCGGTTTCCGGAGAACAACTGGCCTTGTTTGAACCTGAAACACCCCTGGACGAAAAGCTGACCAGTTTGTTGGACACGCTCAAAGACAAATATGGCGATCAGGTGATTACCCGCGCCGCCATTTTAGATAAGTGATCTTTCCTCATTAGCCTGCTTTATTTACCAGTCTCCGGCTAGCAAATTTCTCGCCGACTCACACACCGTCTTTCTTTTTTTACATTGCTGAACAATGTCTTGTAAGGGCGTGAGACAAATTCCCCGTTGACGACAATTTTAGGTTGTTACAAAACTATTTATTAACCTGCGTTAACAGCTTAAGTCTAAGGTTTTTATTAGATTCCAGAGAATGAGAACGGTTTTCTCAGATGGCACAACCCTTGCTTTTCAGGGTGTGAGATTGATTAAGCGATAAGGGAAAGCCCATGGAAACGTTCAAAAGGAATTTGCGACTCTTTGCTTTATTAGGAATTATTGGTTCTCTCCTAACCCATTGCTCGAATTCAGCCAGGTTGGTTTCAAATGCCTCCTTAGGGCAAAACATGCGTTATAAAATCAAAGCGGGAGACATGGTCGTCGTTCAATTCGGGCGTTACCCTGAATTAAACCAAACGCTCCACGTACCGAGCAATGGAAGAGTCTCTCTGAAGGGGGTGGGGGAGTTCAAAGTTGCTGAGCTGACAGCCAAAGCTTTCGAGGCTGTTCTAAAGGAGAAATACGGAGCCTGGCTCTCTCGGCCCAGGATTCGAGTGCAGGTAGTGCCTGCCGCAAGGTTCAGCATCTATGTAGGTGGTGAAGTGCTCCGACCCGGACGGCTGCCCTATGCAGGCAAGTTAACCGTTGCCCGGGCCATATTGTTGGCAGGGGGGGTAAAGAACAACAATTCGGGCAAGTATGAAGTGACCATCTTTAGAAACCAGGGCCCAGAAGGCATAAAAATGTTCAAGTTAAAGCTTCAACATGTGGCTTCTAAGTGGGGCAAGAACAAAAACTTTGAACTGAATCCTTACGATGTGATTTTTGTCAAGAAAATTTTCAAAAAGAAATCGATTAATGGAAGGTTGATTTAGATGAGAATTTTAGATGTGCAAAAGAAAAACCCAAAGACCTATTTAGATGACAGCATGGACAGCGTCCCCAGTTTGCACCTTTTCGCAGACGATCATTCACGTCCCGGTCCATATTTTGACATTGACTTCGTTAAAGATTTTAAGCAGTCCCTGTGTCAGAGTTTAGACTTGGCGCGTGAACTAATCTCACCATCAGAAGAACAAGCCAAAGTGTTAACAGCATTAGGTGACATCGTACCCAGAGAATTCGTGCCTGGCCTCTTGATTCTAAAGAGTCGCATCTTGCAGTCCAGTCACAACGGGAGTGCAAAACTCTTGCTCTTTAATGCTCCTCACACACCGAACTCGAGCACAGAGATTCTGGGCTATTTCGCCAAGCTCGTCGCAAAAAGCGACGGCAAGCGCCTGCTCATGATAAATCTTAATTCCAAATCGCATAGCTATCATGAACTGTTTGATGTGGCAAACAACCGCGGTCTATCTGAACTTCCAACAGACAAACGCATCATCCAGCGGACTGACTGTCACAACATCGACGTGGTGGTGGGTGGATCAAGCAATGGGAGTTTGGCTGCGCAGAACTCCTATAAACGGGTAGCGACGTTCATCCAATCGATCAGTTGTGAGTACGACCTGATTCTCCTTGACACACCACCCCTGAGCGAGTTGGAAAATGCGTTGACCCAGTCCAAATGCTCGTTACAGCGAGTATTGTTGTTGATTCACGACAACAAGGGTACCTGGGCCGGTTTAAAGGCGACTCGCGACCGTCTCGGAAAACATGGCGTGCAAATCATTGGGCTTCGGATAAATTGATTCCACTGCCAGTGCATTCTGTCTAACACAGTATGAGATCGGCTGTATTACCAGCTTGAACCTTACCTTTTCACAGAGCCAAATTGTTTCTCGTCCTGAACCAACGCTAACCTTCTTGCTGGGGGTTGCCGTTTCCCATAGTCAGGACACGAATTTCCTTGACTTCCAACCGCTATTTTAATATATTCTCTACTGTTTTGTCAAAAGTGAAGTGTAACCATTCCGCAACGTTGATTGGGCATTAGATAGTTTTGCGGACAAGTGCGGAATAATTCACATACGGCTTGTGTTGATTAAACGATATGTTGTGTACAAGGATCATTAAAGGTTAGGACGATTATTAGAAAAAATGACTGGAATTGAAATAGGGTTGTTTGGTTTTTATGGATTTATACTATTCTTGCTGGTAATGTTTGGTTTTCATAAGTATTATTTGTTGTATTTGTATTGGAAATTCAAAAATAAACCCAGGCATCTTCCGGGCAAGTTTGAGAAATTGCCCAGAGTGACCGTTCAGCTCCCTATCTTTAACGAGAAATATGTTGTGGACCGTCTCATTAGATCCGTCTGTGCACTGGATTATCCAAAGGACTTATTGGAGATTCAATTGTTGGACGACTCCATCGATGAAACCCAGACCGTCGCGCAGAACTGTGTCACCCGCTACCAAAAGCAAGGCCACGACATAAGATACATTCACAGAAAGGGCAGGGAAGGGTTCAAGGCAGGCGCGTTGGAGTATGGTCTAAAGACTGCCCGGGGAGAATTCATAGCCATTTTCGATGCTGATTTTGTTCCCAACCCCCTTTTCCTAAAAGAGACCATACCGTATTTTGCACATCCAAACGTCGGTATGGTGCAAACACGGTGGGGTCATATCAATCGGGGCTATTCGCTGTTGACCCGCATTCAGTCGATTTTTTTGGATGGTCATTTCATCATCGAACACACGGCCCGGAACCGATCGGGTAAGTTTTTTAACTTCAACGGCACCGCCGGCATTTGGCGCAAAGAAACGATAAAGTCGGCAGGGGGCTGGCAGCACGATACGCTCACAGAAGACCTCGATTTGAGTTACCGCGCCCAGTTGGCTGGGTGGGACTTCGTTTTCTTGCCCGATGTAGTAGCTCCCGCCGAACTGCCGGTGGAAATGAACGCGTACAAATCGCAACAACACCGTTGGGCGAAAGGCTCGGTGCAAACGGCGAAAAAACTGTTGCCGCAAATATTCAAGAGCGATATTCCATTCCTGGTTAAACTGGAAGCATCTATTCATTTGATCAGCAATTTGACCTATCTGTTCATGACCATCCCTTCGATATTGATGCCGATTATTTTGCAATTACAGTTGCGTCGGGGTTGGGATTGGATGGTCTATCTCTATTTGTTCGTCTTTTTTGCCGCCACTTTGTCCATCATTTGTTACTATTTGATTGCTCTGAAGGAGACCCAAACTTCCTGGAAACAACAGATCCCTTTCATTCCATTGCTCATGTCCCTGGGGATCGGGCTCTCGATCAACAATGCAAAGGCTGTGTTAGAGGCTTTGTTCAACCGGACTTCTGATTTCAAACGAACGCCAAAATACAGAATCGAGACCACACACGACAAGTGGCGCCACAAAACCTACCATACAGATTTTAGTTTCTTGCCTGTATTAGAGCTCATGTTGGGAAGTTATTTTACGGCTGCATTGTTTAGTTTGCTGGGAGAAGGGCTGTTTGTTTCCGTGCCCTTTCTCATCTTATTTCAATTCGGTTTTGTCTACATTGGGATCATGTCTTTCTTGCAGTCAAAGCCGTTTAGAATGAATTTGCGCCACGTAAAATTGTATTTCCTGAATAAATTGTTACTGGCGGGCAAGAGGCTCTGATCGGTTTCGTTATGCGCCTTGAACTGCTTATGAAGCTGTTGTCGACCAAATCGCTGTATTTCTTCGCGTTCCTGTTCACAACTAAATTGCTATTTGCGGGGGCCTGGACTCAGAAAAAAGGCCATTATTATGCTAAGCTGAGCGTACAGAGGTTTGCATCGAGGTCGCAATACCTTCTAAATGGAGATAAGGAGCGTCTGGCCGATAATGGCGAGATTATAGATTCCGGTGTGTTTTTTTATTTGGAGTATGGCCTGTTTAACAACTTCACCATCGTCGGAAGCTTGCCCTTCAGAAGATTGAATTTCTCCTGTGCCACCAGCAATTGCGACAACACCACCACGGGCGTGGGCGACTTTTACGGTGCTTTCCGCTACCAACTTTCGCAGAAACCCTGGGTTGTGTCCGTCCAGAGCGGCATTAAAGTCGCCTCCGGCTATGAAACCGATGAAGAAAAACTGAACTCTGCACCCCCTTTGGGGGATGGACAGACCGATGTTGATTTCCATCTTCTGCTGGGTCGTTCCATTCTGGACTATCGCGGCTACGTCAATGTTGACGTCGGGTATCGCGCCCGTTCTGGCGAACCGGTCGATGAAATCCCTTATGCTTTTGAGGCTGGTTTTGACCTGGCCAAGAATTACGTCCTCATCGGCCAACTGTATGGAGTCATAGGAATCTCAGAAAATGGACAGCAACAAGATTTTCGAGTCGCCAACGGCCAGGTACAGAATTTTGTTGGCACCGGTGCCGTGGAAGAGTTCTTGAAGGGTCAGTTACAGTTGGTTTACCACTTAAACCCTGTCCTCGATTTATCCTTCGTTTTTGAGCAGGTCCTCAACGGCAAAAATACCTCGCAGGCAACAATTCTCGGTGGTGGCATTTCGATTCACCGCTGAAAATCCTTGATATTTAGCAAAAAGCTTTTTATCTTTGCGCTAACTGAAGTTGGCGGGAAATAATACAAATTATCAAATTATTGCCGACAATTAAATTGCGAAGCATTAAAATTGACTGGAATGAGAAATCACTAAGGAGTGCTACTATGAGTAAACCCATTACCATTACTGATGATAATTTTGAATCAGAAGTCCTGGCGTCCGATGTACCTGTGTTAGTAGATTTTTGGGCAGATTGGTGCGGACCGTGTAAAATGATTGCCCCTTATGTGGAAGAACTGGCAGAGGAGTTAAGTGGGAAAGTGAAAATTGGTAAGTTAGATGTTGACACCAATCAAGCCGTTGCAGGTAAATATGGCATTCGCAGCATCCCTTCATTGCTAATCTTTAAGAATGGGCAAGTTGTCGACCAAATCGTTGGGGCGGTACCCAAAAACCAGATAAAGTCCCAATTGGATTTGGTCATCTAAAACGAGAATCTTTGCTTTTACACATCAAGGCACTTGGAATTTCAAGTGCCTTATTTTTTTGCGCGTTGACACAAATGGAATACGATGTGGTAGTCGTTGGTGGTGGACCGGCTGGTCTCTCAGCTGCGTATACGGCTGCACAGTCCGGCGCCCGGGTTGTGCTCCTGGAGCGAAGCAAGGAAATCGGCTATCCGGTTCATACAAGCGGAGGTAGCTGGATCGCTGAATTGAAGCGGTTAGGCGTCCCCGATCGCTTCATGCACCCCATTCGGGTCGGCCAGTTCATTTCGGCGCGGGAAGAGGCCGTGTTTGAGTATTCCGACCCGCCAGGCTGCATTCTGGATGTGCGCGGACTTTATCAGTACCTGGCTGAAATGGCTTCCCTGGCGGGTGCTGAGATTTTTGTGAATACCGTGGCCACGAAGCCGATCTTTGAGTCTGGCACCCTTGCAGGGGTCAAGGCACGCCGCTTTGGGCGTGAGCAGATCTTCCGGGCGCCGTTGGTGGTGGATGCCAGCGGGGCGTCTTGTTTGGTGGCACGTCACCTGGGCCTAACCACGGGCTTTGACCGGGTCGGAGTTGGCGCAGAGTACGATCTGGTGGCCCCGCATTGGCCTCAGGATCGGGTCGCTTTTCTGTTTGGGACGCAAGTGGCGCCTTCAGGCTACGCCTGGATTTTTCCGCACGGGCAGCAACGGGTGCGTTGCGGCGTGGGCCTCATTCACCCGGACTCCGACTGCGACCCCAGAACCTATCTGGAGAAATTGCTTGCCAACCCAAATCTCCTCGATGGTGCTTTGAATGCGATTAGCAGGATAGAGTACCATGCCGGTGTCATCCCCAGCGAAAACTTCTTGAAGCGCACCGTAACCGATGGGATGATGGTCGTTGGAGACGCTGGCGGCCTCATATCGACCCTCCTGGGCGAAGGGATTAGATTTGCCATCGAAATCGGTCGCATGGCCGGCAATGTCGCCGGAAAGGCGCTAACGTGCAAAAGGTTCGATGCCCCCTTTCTGGGTCAGTTTGAGAGCTTGTGGCAAAAGAAATACAAGAGAATATTCAGACTGGGGGCCTTTCTCAACAGGCGCATGGCCCGCTACACAGATGCTCAATGGGATCGGAGAGTGAGAACACTGGCGGCTTTAGGCGCCGAATTGGTGCCAGCAGTTTTGAAAGGTGAATTCAGCAGCAGAAACATCCTTAAAATAGTTCGAAAAAACCCAGGTTTTCTTACAAAAACGGTCGCTTTGGCCCTGGCTTCTCTATGGAAAAATCCTTGATTTTAATTCTTAGAATTTATATTTTAGTTGTGGTTGAATTGTAGTGTTCATGGCAATTGATAAGCGAATTAGCAACCCACTATATAGGACAACAGAAGCGGAAGAATTGACTAAAAGACGGCATCCCACTATTTTTTACAACATTTTGCTTTTCAAAATGCTTATTAAGTGTTGCCACTGGTTGAGCGGTGATAAATATCCCATTAACAGTGGCATTTTATTTTTTGCCAAAGCTGAAAAGTGGAGAGTGCATACATGTTAGGCTTGATTATGGCGGGCGGTTCGGGCACTCGGTTTTGGCCCAGGAGCCGCCAGAAACATCCTAAGCAACTTTTGAAGATCTTCAATGAAAAGACCATGATTCAGAACACCGTGGAACGGCTGCAGAAGATTGTTCCCACCGACCGGTTGTTTATCGTGTCCACTCAATCTCAAATCGCTGAAATCAAAAACCAGTTACCTTTCTTAAATGATGACAACTTGATCGTCGAGCCTCGCGGCAAAAACACGGCGCCCTGTATTGGCCTCTCGGCGCTGTTTATGGAACGCGTAGACCCTGACGGGGTTATGGTGGTTCTGCCTGCCGACCATCTCATCGAGAACGCACGACTTTTTCTAAAATCCTTGAAGGTAGGGGCTAAAGTTGCCCAAGAACAAGGCCGTTTGGTAACCATTGGCATCGAGCCAACTTTTCCGGCAACGGGCTACGGTTACATTCAATTCAATGAAGAAGTTAGAAAGATGAACGGCATCCCGGTGTGCAAAGTAAAAACATTTGCGGAGAAACCCAACCTGGCCACGGCAAAACGGTTTCTCAAAACGGGTGATTTTCTTTGGAATAGTGGCATATTTGTCTGGAAAATAAAGGCGATTTTACGGGAAATCGAGGAGTATTTGCCTCACGTCTACGACGGCTTGATGGAAATCAGGAAATACATCGGCACCGAGAAGCAGGATGAGGTCATCAAACGCGTGTATTGCCAAATCAAAAGCATCTCCATCGACTATGGGGTCATGGAACATGCAAAAGACGTGATGGTGTTGCGCGGCAGTTTTGGCTGGAATGATCTGGGCAGTTGGGATGAAGTTTACAAATTGCTGCCGAAGGACAAAAACAAAAACGTTCTCCTTGGCAAACACATCATTAAAGACGGAAATGGTTGCTTTATCGATGCGAACGATAAGCTGGTCGCAGTGGTTGGTCTGGATAATTTGATCATCGTCGACACCGAGGATGCCATTCTCATCTGTGACAGAAAGCGTGCGCAGGACGTCAAGGAAATCGTTGATATCGCTAAAAGGAAAAAGCTTAGCCAGTATTTGTGAGTCGAGCGCATGACCAAAGAGGAAATGTTACAACAGCTTGAAGAATTAGCAGAAAGGCTTCCGCTAAGGGTACGTTTTGAGAAAGGAGATTTCAAGGGGGGGTTGTATCGCTACAAAGACGATGAAGAAATCCTGATCAATAAGGACCTGTCCACGGAACAAAAAATCAACATTATGGCAAAAGAACTCAAGACAAAATTAGACGTGGAAGGTTTGTACCTTTTGCCCGCATTACGAGAGGTCATTGAAAGTGCAGGTAGTCTGGGGTAAAAAAAAATCCCTAAATGTGCTCAAAAAAGGTGAAAAGATGGAGAAGCGTGAACTGGCTAAGTACTTTAGCAAGGAGCTTTTTATTTCGAACTTAGGCGCCGGCACCAAAGAGGAGTCTCTAAATGAAATAGCCGATCTGTTTGTCGATTCCAAACTCATCAGAAACAAAACGCTTTTCTTGCAGATGTTGCATAAGCGGGAGACTCTGGGCAGCACAGGCATTGGCAAGGGCATCGCCATTCCGCACGGCAGGACTACCGCAGCCGTAGACGTGAAAATTGCATTCGGTAAATCGGAGAAGGGGATAGATTTCGAAGCCACAGACAAAAAACCGGTGCACTTGATTTTCATGGTCATCGCGCCACCGCAAGATGAAAACAATCGTTACTTGCCCATACTGGGAAAGTTGGTGGAAGTGTTGAGCGAAAAAAACAAGCGCCAACAATTGTTGAAAGTACAAACTTACGAAGAGCTAAGCAACATTTTTACAGGGTCCTGAATGTTAAAGAATCAGCTCGATTTCTTGGTTGCTTTGCAAGATATTGACATCATGATCAGGGACATCGAAGAGGTCAAAGAAATTGGATTTGACGTGACGGGTAGGGAGAAGCTGCAAGAAGCCCGGGATGAGTTGGTGGGCAAAATCAGCAAACCGCTGTTTTCTAACTATGAAAAACTCAAGAGGCGGTATCGTCGGCCGATCGTTCCTGTCAAAGACGACGTTTGTCTGGGGTGTTTCATGAGAATTCCAACCTCTCTTTACACCAGAGGACGTTCAGATCAACAAGTAATTACTTGCGAAGGTTGCGGTCGCATCCTTTACTGGATCGATTAATCCAAGCTTTTTTCATAAATAACATATTTCTTGTACAGCTTTGCTCCCAGGCCCTGGAGAGCCCGGTTCATCAAGACGTTGTCTTCTAATATCCAGGAGAATTCAGCCAGCGCGTAGCCCTTCTTTTTTCCACGCGTATAAGTCTCATAATAGAATGTCGGGGCTAATCCTCTTTTCTTTTGAAATTTTTGCTTAACCCCCAGCGTAATCACTCGGATTCTGTTTATTTTTTTGCGGTTCCAAAGCAACTTGAATATTCCGAATGGCAGCAGTCGGCCGTTGATTTTTTTCAAGATTTGATTGTAGTCCGGCAAAGCCAAAGAAAAGCCCGCCAATTCACCGTTGACCTCCGCAATATAAACGATGTCTGGATCTGCAATGGGTTTGAGTTCTTTGGCCATGTGTTTGAATTCAGCGTCGGTCATGGGCACAAAGCCCCAATTGTTGCTCCAGGCCTCGTTGTAGATCGATTGAATGCGTTCAACTTCATTCCAGACGTCTTTTAGATTCAAGGTTCTGAAATGGACGCTTTTGTCCTGGAGGGTTTTCTGGGCAAAGCGTGCAAACCGATCGGGGATGGGCATGTCGCGGTCGAAATAGTAGGCCAGCAGTTCTTTGGTTTTTCTCAAACCAAAATTTTCCATCAGCCCGAGGTAGTATTCAGGATTGTAGGGCATCATGAGCACCGGGCTGGAATCAAAGCCCTGGGCGAGGAAGCCACAGGTTTCATTGGTAGAGAAATTCATTGGGCCGCGCAGGGTGTCCATGCCTCGTTCTTCAACCCAGGTCTGGGCCCGGCTCAACAGCTCCGTGGCGACCCTGGCATCGTGAATGCTTTCGAAGAAGCCAAAGAATCCGGTTTTTTCATGGTGGTATTTGTTGTGATTGTTGTTAATGATCGCGGCAATGCGCCCAACGGCAACGCCATGGTTCAGGGCCAGGAAGAGTTCCGCTTCAGAATGCTGGAAAAAAGGATTTTTCTTGCGGTTGAACATTTTTCTCATATCGATGAGGAGAGGGGCTACCCAGTAGGGATCGTTCCGGTAGATTTTCCAGGGCAGCTTGATGAACTGCTTGAGTTGTTTCTCGTTCTTTACCGGCACTGTTTCAATGTTCATTTGACTCGGCCTTGCTTTTGTGAACCACCTTTGCACGCAACGCAAACGTTTCGTTGGCGCCACCACATAAGACGACCTGCCACGGCGTCGGCAGCGTCTTGCAAATCTCAAAAAAAAAGTCGTAGCGATAATCTACGACCGTGGCTGCACTGGATTGGTAATCGATATACTCCGTGAGTTAGATCAATCCAAACTCCTTACCCAATTTGTAAAAGACATCGAGTACCTTGTCTAACTCCTCGTCGGTGTGCGTAGCCATGTAACTGGTTCGGATCAACGATTTGCCCGGCGGTACAGCGGGCGGGATGGCAGGATTGGCGAACACCCCGTTCTCAAACAGGCGTTTCCAGAAGACAAACGTATCCATCATCTCGCCGATGACGATGGGAATCACTGGACTTTCGCTACCACAGGTTTTGAAGCCCAATTGGTCAAAGGCGGATTTCATTTTCCGGACATTGCGCCAGAGGCGGTCTTTTCTCTCTGGTTCGTTTTTTATGATTTCCAGGGCAGCCAGCACCGAGGCGACCGCCGCCGGGGGCATGCTTGCTGAAAAAATCAGCGCACGGGAGTGGTGTTTGACGTAATCGACGACCTTGGCATTGGCTGCAATAAAACCTCCTAAGGAAGCAAACGACTTGCTGAAGGTACCCATGATGATGTCCACATCGTCTTCAAGCCCAAAGTGTTCTGCGGTCCCCCGGCCGTGTTCGCCGAAGACGCCGATGGAGTGCGCGTCATCTACCATGATGCGCGCCCGGTACTTCTTGGCGATTTCGACTATGCCGGGAAGATTGGTCAGATTGCCCTCCATGCTGAAGACGCCATCTACGACGATCAATTTACCGCTGTCGGGATTGCTGGCTGCCAACAAGCGCTCTAAGTCGCGCATGTTGTTGTGCTTGAATTTTACCACGCGTCCGAAAGATTGGCGGCATCCGTCCAAGATGCTGGCGTGGTTGTTGCGATCAGTATAGATGATGTCATCTTTGCCGGCCACAGTGGATATGGTCCCTAAATTGGTTTGGAAGCCAGTGGAAAAAATCAAAGCCGCTTCTTTTTCCATAAAAGCGGCCAACTTTTCTTCCAATTCTACATGCAAGGACAAGGTGCCGTTGAGGAATCGCGACCCGGTACAGCCGGAGCCGAATTCGTTCACCGCCTTAATCGCCGCTGCCTTGATGCGAGGATCCTGGGTTAGTCCGAGGTAGTTGTTGGAACCGACCATGATCAGCTTGCGGCCATCGATGACAACCTCCATGTCGGCCCCGGACTGTATGGCCTTAAAATAGGGGTACCAGCCTTCATCCTGGAGTTCTCTGGCTTTGGTGAAGTTGTAACATTTGTCAAATAGGTCTGCCAAGATAGGGTCTCCTCCGGCTAATAATAAGGAAAACGATTTTAAAATATAAAATATAAACAATGCAAAAGAAGAAAGCAAGACAAAAAGTTACAGTTATGAAAAATGCCGAGCTTGACTATTAGGAATTTTATGATTAAAATTAGAGTTTTGAAATAATGCCAGACTCTATACGTGGAGATTGGATTTGAACGTTCTTGTCACAGGAGGTAGAGGCTTCATCGGGAGTTTTCTGGTGGAGCAGTTGCTCGAAAAAGGCTATCAAGTCCGCTGTCTTTTGCGCAACGCAGAAAACGGCCTCGGCTGGTTGCAAGGTTTGGAGTTTGAGACCTCTGACGGTGACATGACGGATGCCAGGTCGTTGGAAAAGGCTGTTGCTGGCGTGGATTATGTCTTCCATTTGGCAGCCTTGACCAAGTCGAGCAGCAAGGCGGAATTCTTTAGAATCAATGTGGAGGGTACCAGAAATTTGTTAAGAGCGGTAGAAAGCCGGGGCTCAGAACTCAAACGATTTGTCCTGATCTCCAGTCTTGGCGCGGCGGGACCCAGTAGAAACGGGCATCCGATGAAAGAACAAGATCCACCTCGACCCATTTCAACTTATGGCGCAAGCAAATTAGAGTCGGAACGGGTGACCCTTGCTTTCGCGGATGCTTTCCCGGTGTCCATCGTGCGCCCGCCAACGGTTTTTGGTCCCCGAGAAAAGGACGTATTGGGCTACTTCAAGTATATCCGCAACGGTTGGTACCCGGTGTTGACCGGCGGGCCGAGATACAGCAGTCTTATCTACGTGAAAGATTTAGTTGACGGAATGATTCTAATCGCTGAAAATGAAAAGGCGGCCGGGGATTTGTTTTTTCTGTCCTATGACCAGTATTTTTCCTGGGATGAGCTTGGAGAGTTGATTGCCAAAACTTTGAACGCCCATCCGCGCCGGCTGGCGGTGCCATTATTTTTGGCCCTAACAGTTTCGCTGGGGTTCGATGTGGCGAGCAGGATCCTCAAACGCTCCACATTGTTCAGCCTTGAGAAATACCGGGAGTTGAAGGAAACCCATTGGATTTGTGATAGCACCAAGGCCAGAAGGCTTGTCGATTTTCGCTGCCAGTACTCTTTGGAGCAAGCGATAGAAGAGACGGCCGAATGGTATTTAGAAAATGGCTGGATCTGATTTCCCAGAATTATTGCAACAGGCGGTATATTTTTTCTTGCAGGGAGTTTGTGTACATGCCGTTAACGCCGTCGGTGCTGGCATGGTTGGTTGAGGCAAGGGCCAGGTATCTTTTCGATTCCAAGAATTTCCTCAAGCTTTCTTTGGAAATTAAGGGCCAATACAGATAAACTTTGTTTTTCCTGTTTTTCGAACTCATTTCGATCCTGGCGATGCCAAAAAGCGTGAATTCGTGGGAGGGAGAGATCTTTTTGCGCGCCACAAATCCCCGCGCTACCATGTCCTCCATGACTTGCCGTAGGTCTTCAGCGGTAATCGGCCAGAGCGTGTCAACTTGGGCATAAATATCGCTGGGCGTCGCCTCGTGGAGCACCCACAGTCCTTTTAGAATTTCGATTTCGATGTCCTTGGGGATGGGTAATCCAGGTTCTGAGAAGTGTTTGCGCGGCTCACGCTTTTTGCCGAACAATGCCTTGAGACCCTGGGCTATCAGAGGCGAAATGGGCGCCACCGAGGGCGTGTCGCTGTACCTGCGGCGGAGTTCGTCGCCCAGGGGATCCGGCCCTAACGGCGTCAGCGCTTGCAATTCTTCACGGGTCAACAGCAAGTCTAATGCGTGATTGGTTTGCAACTTAAATTCTACACTGGAGTCATTGGCGACAGCCGAGTAAAGCGCAACCGTGTTCTCTATGAATCTAAACTTGCGTTCGATGAAAAGCTTGGAGTCTCTGGTTTGGCTGGTGAGTATGTCACTGGCGTTGTCTTCTTGGGCGGAAGTATCCTGCGTGGCTTCGTTTGCAATGGTTTGGCCAGAGGTTTGATTGGTCCAATTTAGCCCGAGAATGACCCAGACCAACCCCAAAAACAACTCTTTGCGTTTTCTTGTTAAATTGACTGACACAACTGTCTACCTTTCATGTACATTACACCTTTTTTAAACAAATAGCCAGAGTTTTATGTTCCACGAACACAATTTCTTGATTTTGTTAAGAAAAACGATTATTTTATCAGGTGTATGAAAGGCTTGTTGGAGGATGAGCATGTCGAAAGCAAAAGAGATTGCTGAAGAAAACAAAAAGATGCGGAAGCTGCGCGCGCTTGTCGATTTTGCGGCTGCGGTGCTGTCTCAAGGGCACCTTGCGCCTGGTGAGGCTCTGGCCCTGGTGGCCGCAACCAAAAAGAGCGTGCTTGCGTTGTTCCCCGACAAAGAGGAAACCTTCGATCTCATTTACAAGCCGCGTTTTGATCGCATCATCAAAGAACGGTTGCAGTCCAATTGACCGGTAGCTGTGGCAAAGTAAGTGCTTTAAAATCAAGGATTGTTGAGATTAATGCTTGATTTAGATTTTCATAAGCTATACCTTGAGAATAGAAATGCATTTGATCCTGGAAGCTTAATATGCCGACAGTCTTGTATGTCATGGGATGGCGATTCTTCTTTTATGCCAATGAGGGAAACGAACCGATACATATTCATTGTCGAAAGGCCGAGAAGGAATGCAAATATTGGCTCGATACCGGTAACTTTGATGTCGACGAAGCTTACAGTTACAACTTGAGCAACAAGGATAAACGGCAGGTCAAGAAAATTATCTTTGAATATTTTGAACATATTGAAGAAGAATGGAATAAATTTCAGAAGGAACGCAAGAAATGAAGAAACATCATGAAGTAGAAACCGTCCAATTTCGGGATGACAAAATTAGAATCAAAATTGACGGGCATGAACACGAATTTGAACTTTCGTCTATCTCTGAGAAATTGGCTAATGCTTCAGAGATTGAAAGGCAAAAATACGAGATTTCACCTTCCGGATATGGAATCCATTGGCCCTTGATTGATGAAGACCTTTCGATCGATGGATTGCTCGGCATACAACACCGCCACCCGGATATCAAGAAAACCGTTCAAGTTTGAATGAATGCACAGTGATTAGTGTTGTCCTGCATTGGTTACTGCCACACAGCGGCAGCTAACCATGGATCAACCTGACGCGAAAGCTGGTGCGCAATTTATAGTTTTGTGCAGTGCTTAAGTTCG
>JBHHYI010000060.1:0-22837 GCA_046757525.1 bacterium
CTTGGCTTCTATTTTTGATGGAAAGTAATAATCTAAGAGAACTTTGTTTCCTTAAATATAACCAGCCATGTTATGCTACGCAAGTTTTTTTTGACTCCCTTGTTCGCACAACATTTGTAGCCCCGCGTGCTTGCCCGTTTCCTGTCCTTGTGCCGAATTGGTGAGTAAGGGATTGCATCACAAGGGAGAGATGAACGAATTGATCTTTTCCTGAACCGCCTCCAAATCCGCCGGCAATTCCACCGGCAGGTTGGCGTATGTTGGCTCCACTCCTTCGAGACGGCCTTCATGATAGTTGATTTTGAAATCCGTAAATTTCAGACCGTGTGCGGTGGAAATGACCACCACCCGTTCTCTCGACTTTATTTCCCCCCTTTCCACTAATTTCAGAAAAGCCGCCAGGGCAACACCTGTCTGCGGACAAGTAAAGAGACCCTCGCGGTCAGCCAGGGCGCAGGCGTTGGCCAATTCCGCTTCGCTGGCCTGTTCCACGATTCCGTGCGTTTTTTCTAAGACTCGAATCGCTTTTTTGATGCTCACGGGATTGCCGATTTGAATGGCTGTGGCCAGGGTAGGTTCCGCTTTTGTGGGTTCGAATTTTGCGAATCCCGTGCGGTAGCTTTCGTATAGCGGATTGGCGCGTTCGGTTTGTGCGCAAACCAACCGCGGCAGGCGTTCGATGAGTCCCACCGTTTGCATTTCCAGGAAGCCCTTGCCGATGGCGGAAATGTTGCCCAGATTGCCGCCGGGCACGATGACCCAATCAGGCACCTCCCAATCCAACTGCTGCACCAGCTCCAGGCTCACCGTTTTCTGGCCCTCGACTCGCAGCGAGTTCATGGAATTGGCCAAATAAATCTCTTTGGATTCTGTTAGCTGTTTGACCACACGCATGCAGCCGTCAAAATCCGTGTCCAGAGAAAGCGTTAAGGTGCCGTTAGCGATGGGCTGAATGAGCTGCGCATTTGAGATTTTGTCCTTGGGCAACAGCACGATGGAAGGAATGCCGGCGGCAGCGCAGTAAGCCGCTAAAGCAGCAGATGTGTCCCCGGTGGAGGCACAAGCTACCGCGCTGATTGTTTGTCCGGATGCAATCATCTGCTTAACCATGGAGACCAGCACGGTCATGCCCAAATCCTTGAAAGAGCCCGTGTGACTGTTGCCGCAGAGTTTGATCCAGAGGTGGCGCACGCCGGTTTCTTGGGCGAGTCGGCTGGCGGTGAACAAAGGGGTGCGCCCTTCACCAATGGCGACGATGTGCTCATCCTCGATCTGCGGACACACCCACTCCCGTTTGCTCCAGACGCCGCTGGCCCAAGCCCCGCGCGAGTGCTGCAAGCGGGTTTTAAACAGTCTCTTCCAATCGTCCGGGGATTTGGTGCGCAAGCGGTCCAAGTCGTGCCGGACTTCCAGCAGATCGCCGCATTCAGGGCAGTGGTAGATGATTTCAGTCAACGGAAAGTGACCACGGCATCCGTTGCTGCATTGAAACCAGGCCTGGTAGGAATTTCGTTTCATAGGGCTTATCCCATTTTGAATGTGTTGACGAAGTTAGAAAATGTAGAAAGAATGCGTTGCTTTGTCAAGCTATAATTTGCTTGACATATCTATAAAATTAGCTTAAATTAAACCAAATAGTTTTTCATGAGGGCACAATACTACCAGGTCAGGTGGTGGCTGTGCTTTGAGAACAGCAATTCAAAAACAAAGAATGACAAAGGAAAGCGAAAGCGTGGAAAAAATTACCGCCAACAAAGAAATGCGGACAACCATCCGGCAAATATTTAAGGACGCTGGTATATCGTCAGAATATGAGGCCTTAGTCGACCGGGCCTTGCTGATCACGTTGGGCAAAATAACAAAATACAAGACGGAGATTGATCAATTTCAAAAAAAATACCAGACGACCTTTGAAGATTTTGAAAAACGGTTGCTCAATCAAAAGAACGACGAGAATTTCGAGGTTGAAGATGACTTTCTGGACTGGAGATTTGCAGAGGAGGCGTTAAGAATTTGGGAAAAGAGAAGAGATATTCTCTACCATGTTTGAAATCCTCAGGAACTTTGAAAATATTATTTCTTCATTCAAGATTCTGCTGTATGAGCGTGAAACTGACAATTCCAGATTGAAATTAGAGGTGGTGTTCTTAGATGAAAGCAAATTAATTGTAAGGGATTATTACTTTGGTGGAGAACAACGAAAATATGTTTTCCATTGGATGGATAAAAAGAACAACCTGAGAGTTCGCTGGGATAATGCGGAACATTGGCCCGATATTGCTACATTCCCTCATCATAAACATCTTGGTGATGCCAGGGAAGTCAAAGCTTCAACAGAAGTGTTGCTCGAAGATGTCCTGAATTATATTGCAACACAGCTCAACTTGCCCTGATCTTCCTTTTAGGAAACGCTCCGTTGTACGTAACGCAATCCGGCAGTTGCCGGATTGCAAAGGCGTTTCCGATATTTAAAGCAATCCGGTTGCACCGGATTGCAGGGGCTCCTACAGACAGCCGTACAACAATTCCACCTGCTGTACATAATCTTTGATTTCCTGCTTGATCCTTCTTCTGCGCCACCGCAGGCATTTGCCCATGACCTTGGCACCTACTTTGGCGCAGTCCAGTCCGCGGCAGGCGCTGGTGCCGATGCCCGTACGCCGCAGGTAGATGTCGGCCAGCGTCCTGGATAATTCGTTGTGCAAGGAGAAAACGATCTGGGCTTTGATGTCCCAATTGTGCTCACAAATTCTCTCCTTGAGCTTGGGGTGCTCGTCGGTGAGCTGCAAAACGTTGCGGAAGTGGCTCCCGTAGACAGAGATCAAGTAAGCGATCTGAGCCTCAGATAGGCCGTATTTGCAAGCATACAATTTTGTTTTTTCTTGAACGTACTGGGAGATGTCGTGAATGTCGCCTCCCCAGAGCGGGGTTTTATCTGTTTGGCAAATCGGCGTGGTCTCACCGATCTTTTCATAGACATAATCCACCGCTTCTTCGGCCAGACTGCGGTAGGTGGTGAGCTTGCCTCCAATGATGGAAAGCAGGCCCGGAAAGCCCTCTTTTTCGTGGTCCAAAATTATGTGGCGACGGGTGATTTCAGCTTCCTCTTTTTCATTATTGGTGAACGGCAGCGGGCGGATGCCTGCCAGACAGTAGAGCACATCCTTTCTGGTTATGTTGGCGCCAGGAAAGACGAAGTTCACTTCTTTGAGCAAGTAATCGATTTCCCTTTGCGAGGCTTGCACTTGGTCCAACTCGCCCTCGTAGCGGATGTCGGTGGTGCCCACCCAATAATAGTCGCGCCAGGGGATGATGAAAAACGGGCGCCCGTCCTGATGCGCCGGCAGATAGAGCGCGTGTTTCGGGCCTTGCGAGAATTTCGGCAGCAGAATGTGGCTTCCTTTGGTTCCCCCCATTCTTTTTGCCGGTTTCGAATTAAGCATTCCCAAAATTTCATCGACCCAGGGACCAGACGCATTGATGGTGTAAAGCCCGCGAACTTCAAATTCCGAATGGGTAAGCCTGTCGCGAACTCTCACGCCACAGATACGCTGTTCCTCGAAAATAAAATCCACCACTTCGGTGTAATTTGCCATATCCGCGCCAGCTTTCTTTGCCAATAGGATATTTGCCAGGCAAAGTCGTTCCGGGAAAGTGACCTGGCCATCAAAATACACGAAGCCGCCTTTCAGGTGAGCCGGCCGAATCGTGGGTTCGATTTTGAGCAGCTCTTCCGGGGCAAAGGCTTTGTGACCTTCCAGGCTCTTATCGTAGGAGAGGATGTCGTAGGCCAGGAGTCCCAGCTTAACCTTGCCGTAGCCGTAAGCGTTGTCTTCATAAATAGGCAGGACAAATTGAATGGGTCGAACTAAATGGGGGGCTTGCTTCAGCAGGATTTCCCGTTCCCGCAGCGATTCCCGCACCAGGCCGATTTCGTAATGCTCCAAATAACGCAGTCCCCCGTGGATGAGCTTGGTGGATCTAAAGGTCGTGCCAAAAGCAAAATCGTGCTTTTCGGCCAGAAAAACCCGGAGGCCACGTTCGGCGGCATCCCTTGCTATGCCGGCGCCGTTAATGCCCCCGCCGATAATAATAACATCATAAAACTTATCTTGCATTTAACTCAAATTGAAGTAGGTTTCCCAGCCTTTTGCAATCAACGGCAGCAGCGATTGAATTCTTCTGTTATAAAAATACTTAGCGATAATGCGATTTCTACGCAGAAATCTTCCCAGTCTACTTTTCAAAACCAATTTCGGATAGGTCGCAAATGAGAAATCGTCGTTCTCGAAAGCCTTCTTGACGGCTTCGGCGGCCACGGGTCCATAAGCCAAAGCAGTGGAAATGCCTTCCCCCAGCCAGGGCTCGATGCCTGCCGCATCGCCCACCAGGAGCACATTGGGGCAGGCGTACCTCCCTTTGGGGGAAAACCATCTTTCCGGGTGCCCCATGAATGTGATGTTTTCGTTTAACAAACCCCGGTTGCGTAGTCTTTCGGTCAGAAATTCTCTTAGTTTGGCCCGCCGGTCCCCGTGAATTCGACTGTCAAAAATGCCGATGTTCAAATAGGCCTGGCCTTGAATCAAACTGGGAAAGTTCCAGAGATAGCCTTGTAAATCATACCTGGCCGGCCGAAAATCCAGGACAGCCATATTCTCGGCAAATTCCTGGGTTTGTGTGGGATCGACTCGCACCAGCACTTCCATCAGGCGGGAAACTCGCGACCGCTTTTCGGCAATCATTTTCTTGCGGACCAGGCTGTTGGCGCCATCCGCACCTACGATTACCCGGGGGTAGAATGTGCCGCGCTCCGTGGCGACCTCCAGGCCATCGTGACTCCGTCGCACGTCCACCACATTCTGTCGCTCGAGAATGGTAATGCCAGCCGCGCGGGCCTGATAGACCAGGTCTGCGTCGAATTCGTCCCGTCGCACCACGCGCATCATGTCTTTTCTGAGAAAATGTACCGGCCTGTTTTCGAAATAAAATCGCACTTTGTGGATTGGAAAACTCGGCACTTTGGACCGCACACCCAAAGTCGCAAGAATCTCATCCGCATAGGGGGTCAAGCCGCCCCCGCACAATTTGTGGCGCGGATGCTTTTCCCGCTCCAGAATCACGACCTCGGAGGCCAGGTGCGGGCTTATCTGCCGCAAGCTCAAAGCAGTTGCGATGCCCGCCGGCCCAGAGCCAATGATGACAATCTTTCGTTTTTTCATGTCCGGGTCCCAATTTAGTGGTAAATATGCTCAAAAAAATAGTAATTGTCAATAGTTGGAAAAATCGTGTCAGATTTATAACATCGATGAGAACTTTTTTGCTTGAAATTCTTGACGTTTCTTTGTATACTGCGAGGGAATCAAGATTGCAAAGCAAACCGCCGAACTATATTTAATACGATTTCTTGAGAATTCCGAACTTTCCGGTCTAAACCATTCCCCGGCCGAGTCATGCATTGACGAACTCGTGGAGAGACGAAATGAGTAAATTCTTGCTTCTGAGTGCTGCTGCGATCATTTCTTTCCCCCAGACAGCTTTCCCACAAATTTTTGGCAAAAACAACGTACAGTATAGCAATTTTAAATGGCAATACGTCCAGTCGAGGCATTTCGACATCTATTTTTATCCGGGGGCTGAACGGGTTGCAGATTTTGTCGCCGACGTTGCGGAGTCCTCCTATGTCAGCCTTTCCAACGATTGGAATTACCGGTTGCGCGACAGAATTGTTATTATTCTCTACAAATCCCACAATGATTTTGGCCAGACGAATCTGAATTTTGGCCCCCCGGAAGAGTCGGTGGGCGGATTCACGGAGTTCTTCAAGAATCGCGTGGTGATCCCTTACGAGGGTTCGTATGAGCAGTTGCGGCACGTCACCCACCATGAGCTTACTCATGCGGTCATGTTGCAAATGTTATTTGGTACCGGCTCCCAGGCAATTGTGGCAGGCATTTCGCGTGGTCAAATTCCGCTCTGGTTCATTGAAGGCTTGGCGGAGTACGAATCCCGTGGGTGGGATACGGAGTCGGACATGTTTATCCGCGATGCTGTGATAAACGGCTACCTGCCGCCTATCGAACACCTTTCGGCTTTTTTGGCCTATAAAGGGGGGCAATCGGTTTTGAGATTTATTGCGGACAAATACGGAGAACGCAAAATTGGCGAACTGCTCACTAAGGTCAAATTTACCAAAAGTGTTGAGCGTGGCTTCAAGCAGAGCATTGGCATGGACAGCAAAGAATTGAACGCACGTTGGCAAAAGTATTTGAAGAAAAACTACTGGCCTGATTTTGCAAAAAGGCAAGAGCCAGCGGATTTTGCAAAACAGATTACCTTTCACGACAAAGACAAAAACTTCATCAACAATAGCGGAGCTTTGTCACCGCAAGGCGACAAAATCGCCTATCTTTCCGACAAAACTGGTTTCTTTGACATCTACCTCATGTCCACCATCGATGGCAGCAAAATCGCTAAATTGGTCAGCGGTCAAAAGAATGGTATGCTCGAAGAACTGCACTGGCTGCGACCGGGTATCACCTGGGATCCGGAGGGCACGAGGATCGCATTTGCGGCTAAAAGCAAGGAGCAGGACGCGCTTCATATCGTGGACGTGCACCGGAAAAAGATCGTCCAGAGCTACAAGTTCAATTTGGATGGGCTTTATTCGCCGGATTGGTCGCCCGACGGGAAAAGCATAGCCTTCGTCGGTACCAGGAACGGGTCTTCCGATATTTATGTCTGTGATTTACATTCCAAAGAATTGACCAAACTCACCGACGACGTGTTCAGCGATTTGGAACCGCGGTGGTCCCCGGGCGGTGACGAGATCGTGTTCATCTCGGACCGGTCAAAATACACGCAGCCAGAGAAAATCCCGGACAATTTCAAAATCCAGAACGCGAATTATCACCAGTTTGATATCTACACCATTGGCACGCATACGCGGGCTATCACGCGTATCACCGCCACGGATGCTAATGAAAAGTCCCCGGTCTGGTCGCCGGATGGCACCAGGCTGGCTTTTGTTTCCGACCGCAGCGGTGTGTACAATATTTACGTCAAAAACCTACCTCAGGCGACCAAGGAAGACAACATCGTTTTGGCCTCCATGGGTTTCTTTGATGATGCCGACAGTACCAACGGTTCTGAGGACGCCCTGGCCCAGCAAACGGATATCTACCCAATTACCAACGTGTTGA
Organism: bacterium; assembly: GCA_046757525.1. Taxonomy (GTDB): domain Bacteria; phylum Zhuqueibacterota; class Zhuqueibacteria; order Oceanimicrobiales; family Oceanimicrobiaceae; genus JBHHYI01. The sequence goes on from JBHHYI010000060.1 coordinate 7,200, forward strand.
CCGGAATCGATCATTTGTCCTGGGAAGGTGACCGCCTCTCTTTCACCTGCTTTTACAACGGTGGTTTCGATATTTTTTTCATGAAAGATCCGTCCAGCATCGAGCCCAACGAAGTGCACTTGAAATATACCAATTTCATCCGGAAGCGACAGCAGGCCCAGCAAAGGAAGGAACTGGTCCAGGGAGGGGCGGCACACAAAAGCAAAGCCCAATCGGAAACAGAGAAGCAGTCGCGTTACCGGCATTTTGTGTTTGGTGAGGATTTCAAGAAGGGACGGCCAACAAGCGCCGGGGAACCGAAATCCGATTTGTTCCTGGACCCCCAAGACTACAAATCTGGCTCTGCTGACTATAAGGTCAACAAATATAAAGTGAAGTTTTCGCCGGATATCATCACCGGTGGTGCGGGATACGACCCTTTTTTCGGATTCCAGGGGGCGTCGGTCATCTCGTTCAGCGATTTAATGGCCAATCATCGGATCAACATCTTGACGGATTTTTTCGTCGATTTCAAGAACAGCGACTTTGCCCTCAGCTATTTCTATATGCCACGACAGACCGACTACGGCGTCGGCATCTTTCAGTATTCGTACTTGCTGTTCAGCGGTGGCCAGTTTCTGGTACGCGACCGTAATTATGGTGTGAATCTCCGCCTGTCGCGGCCTTTCGACCGATACCGCCGCTGGGAATTTAAACTCGATTTTCTAAATATTTCCCGTGAAGGCATAAACGCTTTCAAGAACGAGGGTCCCGAGGTCAGGAATCAGTCCAAACGCGTGCTCCTGGCCGGGCTTTCTTACACCAAGGATAACGTTTTGTGGGGCCTGACCGGGCCCAAAGCCGGGAGTCGATATTATCTCTCAGTGGAATTCAGCCCTGACCTTGGCAGCAGCGGTTTGGACTTTCGCAAGTATCAATTTGATCTTCGACATTACGTCAATTTTGCCAGGAACTACACTTTTGCTTTCCGGCTGACAGCCGGTTTTAGCGAAGGGCGCCATGCTCAAAAGTTCTTTTTGGGCGGGTTGGACAACTGGATCAATCTAAATTTTCGTAATGACGTGGAATTAGACCTGGATCAGGTCTACTTTTCCAATTTTGCCACCCCGTTGCGTGGGTTCGATTACTATGAGCAGATCGGTTCCAAATTCTTCCTGTCCAATCTTGAATTGAGGTTTCCTTTCATCGATTATTTGTTTATGACCTGGCCGTTGCCGGTTGGATTCACCAACGTTCGCGGCGTTGTTTTCGTGGACGTCGGCAGTGCCTGGGACGGCAACTTTAATTTTTTCGCAAGGTCTCCGGGAGGATCCCTAAGGTTGGATGACGTGCTCATGTCTTTTGGCTGGGGGACCCGGGCCAATTTGGGGATTTTTCTATTCAAATATGACATCGCCTGGCGCACCGATTTAGCCGGGATTTCCAGGCCCAGGCATTTGTTTTCAATAGGCGCTGATTTTTGAATCGCCGGGCAGCGTTCTTCCAGGTCATGGTGGCAGGCGTCGTGCGTTCAGTGCCTGCCCTTCCATAAGCCCTTACCACGAACCCCACCTCTACTCAAGCCTGAGCCGATCAAACGGTGACCTTCTTGAACAAGTTCAACGTTTCATAAGCTGGGTACCTTCATAAAATTTTTCAAAAAGTCATTGCATTTTAGCTCAATTGTGTCTATATTTTTCGGAGTTTTTGAAGATTGCCTAAATCCAATAAAGAATTTAAAATTAGGACGGTTCCATGGATTCATCAACCCTGCGTTCTCCGATTAAGAGCTTAGAGGTTTCAAAGCCCATTTGCGTGGCGCCGGACAGCATAGTCAGCAAGGTATTGAAAACGATGCGCGACAACAAGATCGGTTGCGTTTGCGTGGTAGAGAACTGCAAAACGGTGGGGATTTTCACCGAACGAGACGTCCTGGTGCGGGTGATTGGTGAAAACAAGAATCCAGAAGCCATTGTTGTAAAAGAGGTCATGACCGCTGATCCGGAATACTTGTTTGAAGATGATGAGATTGCATTTGCTTTAAATAGAATGCGTGTGGGGGGATTCCGGCATGTTCCCCTCGCCGATGCCGATTGTCGACCTGCGGGAATCATTTCGGTGAAGGATATCGTGAAGCACTTAATGAAAGATTTACAATAAGTCGTTGAATGGGGAGATTATTAACGGTAAGGAGGCTTTAGGTTGGTTGGCATTGAAATAGAAGAATTTGATGATGAGTTTCAGACTATGCAGGAACTCATGCAAGAGAAAGAGATTTCTCTAAACGATGAAAGCTTTAACGCCTCACTCAGCGCGTTACCCCTGAAAAAACCCATCGTTGTGAAATCCGGGACCTCAATTCAAGAATGCACGCAAATAATGATCAAAGGCGGAATCGGCTGCCTTTTGATTGTGGATGGGGATGAGATCAAAGGGATTTTTACCGAACGCGACGTGCTGATGAAAATTGCAGGTCTCAAGCGGGATTACAAGTCTATGGTAGTTGACGACTTTATGACCCCTAATCCTGTCACGCTGAAGATCGATGAACCGCTGATTGCGGCTTTGACCTTGATGGACCAGGGTGGCTATCGGCATGTCTGCATTGTGGACGACAAAAATCGGCCAATCGCTGTGGTTTCTATCAAAGATATCGTCAGCTATATCGTCGACTTTTTCCCACAGGACGTGCTCAACTTGCCCCCGCATCCAATTCGAACAGGCACAAAACATCGGGAGGGAGGTTAGATATTCTATATGTTCGAAACCTTTTGAGACAAGATGGCATTAGTGCATTGGTTCTAAACTGGACTTGCGTTTAAGTCAAAAATGTAATCAAATTTTAATCACAAGGGAGTAAATTAGAGAATGGAAAAATCAGTTGAATCGGTCAAAGAAATTACCATACGATTAGCAGGCGATTCAGGTGATGGCATGCAACTGGTTGGCAACGAATTGGCAAGCACCTCTGCGCTGTTGGGCAATGACATTGGCATCTTGCCTGACTTTCCTGCGGAAATACGAGCACCGGCCGGTACCCTGCCAGGCGTCAGCGGCTATCAGCTACACTTTAGCAGCTACGACATTCATACGCCTGGTGAAAAATACGATGCGTTGATTGCCATGAACCCTGCGGCCCTCAAGATGAACATCGACAATCTGAAGCCCAACGGGGTCCTGATTGTAAACACAGACACCTTCAAGGAACGGAATCTTCATTTAGCCCATTATGATTCCAATCCGTTGGAAAATGGTTCCTTGGACAAGTATCAACTGTTCACCGTAGACATCACCGGTCTGACCAGAAAAGCATTGAGGGAGTTGCAACTTTCCAACAAGATCGTTGATCGGACCAAAAACTTTTTTGCCCTGGGTATGGTATTTTGGCTCTACAACAGGCCCATGGATCATGCCTTAAATCTCATCAAGACGAAGTTTGCAAAAAAACCGGAGCTCATAGAAGCCAACCATCTGGCACTCAAAGCCGGGTATGCCTATTGCGCTGCCACGGAACAGTTTGCAACCACCTATGAGGTCAAGCCAGCCAAGTTGCCGCCTGGAAAATACCGCAACATCAGCGGCAACGGAGCGGTTGCGCTGGGGTTGGTAGCAGCGGCCAAGAAATCTGGCTTGCCCCTGTTTTATGGCAGCTACCCCATAACGCCGGCCAGCGATATTTTGCATGAATTGGCTAAGTACAAAAACTATGACGTGCGTACGTTTCAGGCAGAGGATGAAATTGCTGCCATTTGCTCTGTTATCGGGGCTGCCTACGCAGGCGCTTTGGCCGTTACCGGCACCAGCGGACCAGGTCTGGCGCTAAAAACCGAGGCTCTGGGTTTGGCTGTGAGCGTGGAGTTGCCCATGGTGATTTGCGACATCCAGCGTGGAGGTCCCAGCACCGGCATGCCGACCAAAACCGAACAGGCCGATCTGTTCCAGACCGTGTTCGGCAGAAACGGCGAGGCACCTATCCCGGTCATCGCTGCTACCCAGCCTTCTGATTGCTTCGAAACTGTCTACCTGGCCTGTCGCATAGCTCTCAAACACATGATTCCGGTCATATTTCTTTCCGACAACTACCTTGCCAATGGGGCAGAACCGTGGCCTATTCCCAAAGTCGAAGACCTACCCGAGATTCAAGTCGAATTCGCCCGCGACCCCGAGAGTTTTGCCCCGTTTTTGCGCGACGAAAAGACCCTTGCCCGGCCCTGGGCACTGCCCGGCACGCCTGGTTTGGAGCACAGAATCGGCGGCTTAGAAAAAGAAGCTATCACGGGCAACGTCAGCTATGATCCGAGAAATCACGAATACATGACCACCATGCGGGCTAAAAGAGTTGAGAAAATCGCCGAGGATTATCCCCCGACTGTAATCGAAGGCAAAAACTCGGGCGAGTTGCTGGTGGTAGGTTGGGGCAGCACCAACGGGGCTATTCAAACCGCGGTCGAAAACAAGCAAAAGGAAGGCAAATCGGTTTCCAGAGTGCATTTGCGCTACTTGAATCCATTGCCAAACGACCTGGGCGACATTTTAGCTAATTTCAAACAAGTTTTGGTGCCAGAGTTGAACATGGGTCAACTGTTACATATCTTGCGCGCAAAATATTTGCTCCCTGCGGTTGGGTTCAACAAAGTTCAGGGAAGGCCATTTTTTGCCTCAGAAATCGAAAACAAAATTGACGAAATGCTTGGAGAATAGCGATGAGTACAAATGAAAACCCACAGGTCTCGGATGGCACGACCTCTTTGACACTCACAAAGAAAGATTTTGAATCCGATCAGGAGGTTCGATGGTGCCCTGGTTGTGGCGATTATTCCATCCTGGCTCAAATTCAAAGAACCTTGCCCGATTTAGACATCCCAAAAGAAAAATATGTGTTTGTGTCGGGAATCGGATGTTCCAGCAGATTTCCCTACTACATGAACACCTACGGCTTTCACAGCATCCACGGACGGGCAACCGCCATTGCCTCCGGAATCAAGTGCATTAATCCGGAGTTGTCTGTTTGGGTGATAACCGGGGATGGCGATGGATTGAGCATCGGCGGCAATCATTTAATCCATTTGCTGCGCAGAAACATCGATCTCAATGTGATCTTGTTTAACAATCGAATTTACGGATTGACCAAGGGCCAATATTCCCCGACCTCTGAATTTGGGAAAGTCACTAAATCCTCACCCATGGGTTCCATAGATCATCCGTTCAATCCGGTGAGCGTGGCGATAGGTTCCGGCGCCACCTTTGTGGCCCGAACCATGGATCGGGATCCCTCACACATGCAAATGATCATGAAGCGGGCCTCCGAACACAAAGGGACTTCTTTTGTGGAGGTATTCCAGAATTGTAATATTTTTAACGACGGGGCCTGGTCGAAATACACAGAAAAGGCAACCAGAGCGGACAATGTCGTTTACCTGGAGCATGGTAAGCCGCTGATTTTTGGTTCCCAAAGAGAAAAGGGCGTACGCCTGAACGGTTTTAAGCCGGAAGTCGTGCCGCTAACTAACGGAAATTACAGCGAAAAAGACCTTCTCGTTCACGATGAGAAATCGGATCCCACTCTGGCCTTCATATTGAGCCACATGATCGAGAATCCCGATTTGCCCGTTCCGGTAGGAGTCTTTCGTTCGGTTGAAGATATGTGTTATGAAAATGCCCTTAACCAGCAGATCGAAACCGCCAAAAGAGAATTTGGCACGCCAGATCTGCAGGCGCTTTTGGAATCCGGAGATAGCTGGGAAGTCAAGTAACTCACAGCTTGAGCCAAGGCAGTCATCAGGCCCGGTGCGCGTTTCGCCGGGCTTCTTTTTTTTCGGAAGGGTTTTGACAGGACCGATAACTCGTTTGCATTTGCTGTAAATATTTCTTATTTTTAATTATGATTGAGCTGCAAAGGGCGAGAAAAAGAATTGCCAAAAAGTACGAAGAGCGCCGAAGGCGATTGGAAGCACGACGGACGGAGTTGTTGCAAAAGATCGAATTGGCCGCAGCCGAATTTGCTACTGAATTCTCTGCGGTGACTGAGATTATCGTCTTCGGCTCATTGGTCAGGCCGGGGTACTTTACGGAGCTTTCCGATGTGGATATCGCCGTGCGCGATTTGCCAAATGCCCAGTATTGGAAAGCCATTTTGTGGTGGGAGAAGCATCTTGAATTTGAAGACATCGATTTGGTTAGAATTGAAGATGCTTCTGCAAGAATCAGGAAGTACATTACTAAAGGCAAAACGGTTCATGAAGAATAGATTCGAGAGCCTGAAAACCTTGAAGTCTGAAATCCTGGACGCATTGGGCAAGTCTCACGAAATGCGCAACAAACTTGCCCAGCTCGAACCGGCAAAAATAGATGAGAACACCTCTGAGAAAGACTTAATTGCTATTGCGTACTATTTGTCGGGCCTCTATTCAAATTTTGAAGATATTTTTCTTAAAGTAGCTAAAGAATTCGAAAACAAGGTGGAAGAACCTGCCAAGTGGCATGCCCAACTGTTGAATAGAATGTCTCTCGACATAGAGGATATAAGACTCGCAGTGATCTCGCAAGAATCAAGAACCTGTCTGGATGAATTGCGCAAGTTCTGTCACACCTTTCGCTTCTCTTACGCTTTCGAGTTGAATTGGGAGAAAATGCTCCTGGCTGTAAAACAATGGCATCGTGACAGTCAGATCGTTTATCAGGACATACAAAAGTTTTTGGATTTTCTCGATAAATTGGCTGCTGAGTGATGAAACAAAAGTCAGCAAAGAAGAAAAGTTTTCTTCTAATTGCCGCTTCCTGGTTGCTGGCCCGCCTGTGGTGGGGTCTTGAAATATCGGGGCTCACTATTATACGCGTTAAACCTCGAGCTGTTGTAAATCGCATGACGCGAGACCACCGCAACCTGCCCGCTTGTAAGTGGATTTTAGAAAGAAACCACCTCTATTGTTTGGGCGTAGATGAGTCTGAACATGAGATCTTTGTGCTAAAGACGCCGTCCATCGATTCGAATTGACCGTGTTATCCTATTTGAGTCCAGCTTAATGCGTGAAAATAATCAAATCGGCTCCATCCTCTGTCCCAATTGTGGCAAGCTCATTAGCGCCAATGCCTCGGAATGCGTTCATTGTGGCATGAAGAATCCCAATCTCTGGGGCATGAGCGGCTATCTCAGGAAAATACTGGGAGGCCAAATGAGCTTCATCCCGGTCATATCGGCTGTGTGCGTCGTGCTGTACGTCATCAGCTTGCTACTGGATCCATCGGCCCTGTTGCAAACGCACGGCTTTTTGAGCTTTCTTTCGCCTTCAGGCAGAAGCCTCGATCGATTAGGCATGACCGGTTACGTGGCCATGTACCGAGGCCATTGGTGGACTTTGATTACGGCCATTTACCTGCACGGTGGCTTGTTGCACATTCTGTTCAATGTGCTCTGGATTCGCCAGCTCGGTCCGGCGGTTGAGGAGTTTTTTGGAGTTTCGCGCAGTTTCATCATTTTCACAGTTGCGGGCATCCTCGGATTTGTCGTTTCGAATTTTTGGCGCATTCCGTTTACCATCGGGGCCTCCGGCTCTATTTTCGGCCTGTTGGGTGCGCTGGTCTATTACGGCAGAAAGCGCGGGGGCACGTTTGGCTCAGCTATTTATCGCCAAACCGGTCAATGGGCCATCGTCCTATTTGTTTTCGGGTTTCTGTTTCCAGGGATCAACAACTTCGCCCATGCGGGTGGCTTCATCGGAGGGTATCTCTCGGCCGCCCTCCTCGGTTTCACAGAGTCGAAAAAGGAGACGTTCACCCACCAAATTCTGGCGTTAGGAACCATGGGCTTAACCCTTTTTGCCTTCTTGCTGGCCGTTCTGAATTAGAAGCGACACGACCACCTTTTAATCAATTAGCCTGAATTATTCCTGACGCGGCGAAGACGCAAATGAATGGGACACAGATTCTTAGGAATTATTCAAAAAACAAAACTGAACTTTGCTATAAGAACACAATGTAGTACGGATGTGTTTCTTGTGAAGGTCAAACAGATTCAGTTGGGCTAATCCGTTCGGATCCGTTAAATCCGTGCCATCCGCGTTCCAGTTCTTGTTTCACTTTTGTCAGTCGGGCGTCCGTCAAGGGCCGGACCTCAAACTGGCCCGTCAAGGGCCGTCCGGCAGCCGCCGGATGACTGGCCTGACCGATGCAAGAAATGAGCCTATCCTAAGATTCCAGCAAATTCGTCGTGTTTCAGTGGTCAATTCTCAAATGCAGTTTCAACGCTTTGCGCCGTTGCGATCTATGAACTATTCGGGTTAGATCAAATCACTCTCTTAAGTTAACGAAAGGGAGGTCATTGGAACAGGACATCGTCAAACGTTTTTTTACCGGCACGGGCGCCAGCTACGACTTCGTCGTCAATCTCTTTACCTACGGGGCCGACCGCTATTGGAAAAAGAAAATGCTGGCCACGGTGCCGACTGCTAAAACCATCCTCGATCTCGCTTGCGGCACGGGCATTTTGACGTTTAAGTTGTTGGAAAAATTTCCAGAGTGCGAGGTTGTCGGTGTTGACCGGATGCCGGAATACTTAGCCGTGGCCAGGCAAAAACTACGGAGGCGCAAGTTGAAAAAGGTTCACTTCATTTGTGCCCGGGCCGAACAAATCCAATTCAAGACCCTGTTTGATTGCATAACCTCATCCTACATCCCCAAGTATGTTCCAGCCGAGAAGCTGGTCGGCAATATCTCAGCTAATTTACAGCAGGGAGGGTCTCTGGTTCTGCACGATTTTGCCTTGCCAGAAAAATTCGTATTCCAAAGACTTTGGGCCGTGCACATGAAATTGATGAAGTATCTCGGAACGCCCCTGCTCCCAAAGTGGCGGGTCATATTTTGCGAGTTGGAAGGATTAGTCCGATCCACACAGTGGATTACCGAGTACCAGGCGGCGTTGCGCGGGCGTGGCTTTCAAGATATTCAGGTCAAAAGGCTTACGGCGGGTTCAGCAGCCATTCTGACGGCGATCAAGGGGTGGCATTAGACTATTAGTGAATTCCTGATTGTCGTTGCGAACCCTGACAGGGTTTCGTTGACGATTACAGCTATCGTTTCGCCGTTAAAAACCCTGTCAGGGTTGTAAAAATCGATGGTCTAATTCTGTTGGCGGAGATTTTAAATCAGGTTTTCCTTTTTTAACCATTTCTCAGCTTTTTGCCAATCCACTTCCTCAAGAGTCTCGACATTCTTGCACAGTTCGTCCAAAATTCGTTCGTGAATCCGGCCTTTCGACTGCGCTTCTGAATAGGGCATGCGATGAAAGGTGACCATGGAATACTGGGGCACGAAGCGATTGGGGTATTTGCGTTCCAGCGCCAGGCCTACTTGTTTCTGGAGAAGAAAGTCGGGGTGCGCGACGCGATCGCGCATTTCGATGTAATTCTGCAAAGCTAACTCTGCAATGGCGTCGGCATTGGCTTTTCTCAGCCTTTCAAATTCCTCAAAGGTTTTCTGCCAGTCTCCAGCATGCTTGTCAATGCATTCGTCGAGATAGGTGCAGTCCTCGAAAGCACAATTCATGCCCTGTCCGTAAAACGGTACGATGGCATGGGCGGCGTCTCCCACAAGCAAGGCACTGTCCTCGAAGTGCCAGGGCTGGCATTTGATGGTGACCAACGCACCGGTGGGATTGCTGAAAAAATCTTGCAGCAATGTGGGCATCAGGGCTACCGCGTCCGGAAATTGCTCTTCAAAAAAGTGCAGAACTTTACTCTTATCGTTGAGAGTGGCAAAACTGTGCTCCCCTTCGAATGGATAAAACAGCGTGCAAGTAAAGCTGCCGTCCATGTTGGGCAAAGCGATGAGCATATAGGTGCCGCGTGGCCAGATGTGCAAGGCGTTCTTTTCCAAAAGGAACCGGCCGTCAGCATCGGGTGGAATGGTCAGTTCTTTGTACCCGTGTTCCAAATATTGCTGAGAGAAATTGAATCTGCGCGTTTTCAGCATGTCCATTCGAACGGCCGATGCAGAGCCGTCGGTGCCGAGGACTCTCTGCGCTGAAAGGGTAGAGGTCTGACCGCTGATTTCGTCGACAATCTGCAATTCTCTGCTTTGAAAATCCATGCCGGTGCATTTGTGACTAAAGTGCAGAGTAACCTCGTCGAACTTTTCAGCTTCGTCCATGAGAATCATATTCAGCCGCGCTCTCGAGATGGAGTAGATGACTTCACGGTCATCCTGGCCATAGGGGACAAAGGTGAGGGTGCCGTCAAGGGCGTGCACCATGCGACCTTTCATCGGGATCGCCTGTTGCAGGATTGGCTCTTCCAGACCTACCTGGCGCAGGGCGTAAAGGCCGCGGGTCGACACCGCCATGTTGATGGAGCGGCCGGCACCGATTTTTTCCTTGCGCATGTCCGGACGCCGTTCGTAGACTTCAACCGCGAAGCCGCGTTTCGCCAGAAAGACTGCCAGCAGCGAGCCGGCCAAACCTGCGCCTACCAGAGTTATTTTTTCATGGTTCAATTTGGGCATCCTTTAACATCACATCATAAAAGAATCAGATGAATTGTTGACGAATCACCTGGTAGAAATCATACACATCGGCGAAGCTGTTGTACAGCGGGACCGGCGCGACTCGAATGACATCCGGTTCCCGCCAGTCGCAGACGATGTTTTCGTCGAGCAACCGCTGGTGCACTTTGTGTCCATCGTGTTTAACCTGGATGGACAACTGGGCGCCTCTTTGGCTCTTGTCTTTCGGCGTGATGATGGCAAAGCGTTCGTTGGGTATTTGCTGCAACAGATATTCTAAGTAGCCGGTAAGCAACTCGCTCTTTTCCCGCAGGCGTTCCATGCCCACCTGGTCGAAGATTTCCAGGGAGGCACGCATGGCCGCCAGCGGCAAGATCGACGGGTTGCTCAATTGCCAGCCTTCAGCTCCAGGAATGGGATCGAAATCCGGCCCCATCTCAAATCGTGTATTCTTGTTGTGTCCCCACCAGCCCGCAAATCGGGGCACAGCAGGATTGTTTGCGTGCCTTTCATGGACGAAACAGCCTGCCGTGCTGCCAGGCCCGGAGTTCAGATATTTGTAGGAACACCAGACCGCAAAATCCACACCCCACTGGTGCAGGCTCAGAGGCAAATTCCCGGCGGCGTGGGCCAGATCAAAGCCGACCATGCAGCCGCCTGCGTGTCCAGCCTGCGTGATTCTGTCCATTTCAAACGCCTGACCGGTCAAATAGTTGATCCCGCCCAACAGGACCAAGGCAACCGATTCCCCTTCGCTTGCCAGAAAAGCTTCGATGTCCTCGGTGCGAATGGTTGCTTCGCCAGAGCGCGGTTGTAATGGCACCAGCGATGTCTCTGGATCCAGCCCGTGGAACTTTATTTGCGACTTGACGGCGTATTGATCCGACGGAAAGGCGTTGGCTTCGATGACGATCTTGTGACGCGCTGGCGTAGGCCGGTAAAACGAAACCAGCATCAGATGCAAATTCACCGTCAAAGAATTCATGACCACGACCTCGACAGGTTTAGCGCCTACCAATTTCGCACACGGTTCGGTGAGCAATTCGTGATAAGGCAGCCAGGGATGTTTAGCCTTGAAATGGGCGTCAACGGCCAGGGTTGCCCAATCTCGCAATTCTTGTTCCACCTGGGAACGCACAGATTTGGGTTGCAGACCCAGAGAATTGCCACAGAAATAGCGGCACGCTTTGCCATTATTGGGTCGGGGGAAGTAAAACTCGTCTCGGTACTTGGCTAATGAATCCTTTGCGTCCAGTTCTGCCGCAAAAGCTTGATCTGTTTGGTAATCGGTCATGGGAAACTCAGAATATCAGGGTTCATATTTTTCACTAAAATCTCATTGCAAGACTCCAGCTTCGGAACGCCATTGCCGCAGAAGCTTCGCTGTCAACATGCCTTCTCGCTGTCTGGAAGCCGAGCTTCGCGTGTGCCCAGACTGGAGGTTGGACATTAAGTACAGAAATTGATAGGACAAAATCATTCAAAGAATTATTTTGTCTTTTGGGGTTCCGGCTTTGTCCGTGTCAATCCGTGATAATCAGTGGCTTCATTGTGTTGGCAGTTCTTGAAAAACTGTGCATTTCTGTCAGTCGGGCGTCCGTCAAGGGCCGGACCTCTAACTGGCCCGTCAAGGACCGTCCGGCAGCCGCCGGATGGCTGGCCTGACCGGTGCAAGACCTGAGGGGACACTCCCGTTCTTTTGAGTTTTTACGGAAGTTCTCACTTGTTAGAGATGTCCGCATGAAAAATCTCTGACTTCGGATTAAAACCCAGCCAGCCATCCTCGTAGGCCAAAACGCCAGGCAGCAGGTTGCCTTTGGCATCTTCGGCCCAGGCGGTTAAAGCGTCTTTTTCATAAAACACCTGAATGGTCTGGTTTTCAATTTGCAATTTTAGTGGACTGGTGGCCGCCTCTAATTCTCGAAATGGGAAGAACATGGGCTTGGTACCCACGAACAAGCCGAGTCCCAGGTTCGAGGTGTCGTGTCCTGTGGGCCGCTGTTTGGGTCGAGGCGTTCCCGGATGCCAGTTGCGGTAGATGTACGGGCGGCCCTCTTCGCCTTTGACCACCATGGCTTTGGTGTCCGGATGGATTTCTCGCCAGTGCTTCCAGGTGGTTTGAATCGAGGGAAAGACGCGCAAAGGGGTCTCTTTCATGGGGCCGCTGATGGCCTTGCCATCGAGCTGCGACCAGATGCTTTGCGATTCCCGATCGACGATCAGCAGGTTGTTCTTGAGCAAGCCTTCTGCAAAATCGAAAGTTAGCTTTTGGTCTCCTACACGACGGTCGTACACGACGCCCGAGCCAGTGATCGGTCACCAGGTCGGGGCCAGAGGCGTATCGCCCACGTGATCGTCGACGATTTCATACATGGCCAGGTAGCGGATGGGGTAGGCCATGGCCTGCCCTTTGACCACTACGCCCAGCACCAGATCGTCGTCGCTGAGCGGTGCTTCGTCTGCCGCCAGTGCCGGCAGGTCGACTGGCACCTGGTGCACCGCGACCTCGACCTCTTCCACTGGCCCGCCGGGACGTGCTTGCATGTAGCCTTTGACGCTCTTTGGCGGTTCAGGCAGGGCTTCTTCCGTTGGGGCAGCCGCCGAGGTTTGCTGGCTTTGCTCGACGGTCTGTCGGGTGGAATCCACAACTGGAGGCCTGGAACAAGCCCAGGCAACCAACATCCAGCACAAAATCCCCATGAGTCCAGATTTAACGAAAGCTCCGGTAAGTTTTAACACAATATCCTCCCTAAGAATTTAGTCATTATTTATTCAAAAACTGGTTTCCTGCTGACAACGTTTTCTTAGCCGATTTCCGCCAGGATTGCAACGCAATCGTCGCGATTGAGCATTGGGCCAACGCGGGCGAAGAGGATTGCAGCCGAGAGGTTTCCTGTTGTCATTCGAATTCTGTTTTGTAAATGAGCACTCTGCTTGGCGCCGCGTCGGCAACAAAGTTTGGAATTTGCAAGTTCAAAAGATAGGGGCCGTCTACTATTTCATCGGGAACGTAGATCATTTCGGTGATCGTTTTTAACGAATGATTGCGTTGGTCCACTTCGTGACTGTCCTGCGCTACGTTCCAGAAAATGTGGTGGCAGCTCAGCTTCCCCTGGTCAAATGCTCTGTCGACGGAAGGAAGGTCCACCAACAGATGTTGTATCCCCAAATCGCAAATGGTTTGCATGGCTTGCAGCGAAAAGAACGGCGGGGGATGGTCCAGGTAGTTCCTTGACATTTTTGTGGCAGAATTAGGCAGCGTGCGCACGATCAAGCCGTGCAAGAATGCAACCGGGCTGTCTTTAAGGGCCGTTCGTAACGACTCCTGCGTAATCATCAGGTCTCCGCCTTCTTTGTCTGGCGCGTAGGAATCATCGGCGTCTGAGGCCTTTGCCGGCGTGACTGAAACAAGTGTTGCCGGCAGGAAGCTATGCCGCAGCACGGTGTGCACTGAAATTCTTTCGTATGAAATGTGACCCACGCATTCGGTGTGCGTGCCGTTGCAGTGTGGGATGATGGTGTATTCCTCAAAATTGCAACTGCCGCCGCGGCGCGTATCGCCCACGAAGTTGCCGTCTTCGTACGCTCTTGCCCTGGCCCTGGGTACGCCATAGGCGTTCGGCTGCTCACCCTGGAACCGCACCGGAATGCTGATGTCGATTGGGTGGGCGAGATCGACGCGGCAGGTTTGATTTCCGATTTGAAAATCTACTTTCACGTTACTGTGTCTAAGTTTAGCCACTCCACCGCCGTGCCGCCGAGCAATCTGTCTCTGGTGGCAGCGTCCAATTCAGACATGGACTCAATGAGTTGCCCTGGATGATGCTCACCCAATGGAAACGGGTAGTCGGAGCCCAGGGCAATTTTGTCGGCGCCCACCAGGCGGATCATGTAGCGCAAAACGTCGGCGTCGTGTACCAGCGAATCCAAATAGAATTTACCGAGATAGGCTTTTGGATTGATCGGGTTGTCCACGGCGCAGAGGTCAGGGCGGACGTTGAACCCGTGTTCGATCCGGCCAATGGTGGCGGGGAAGGCGCCACCGCCGTGCGCAAAGGCTACGCGCAAGTTGGGTAGCCGCTCAAACACTCCGCCGAAAATCATGGAGCAAATGGCCAGCGAGGTTTCCGCCGGCATGCCCACCAGCCAGGGCAGCCAGTATTTTGGCATTTTGTCTTTGCCCATCATATCCCACGGGTGCACGAAAATGGCCGCCCCCCATTCCGAAGCCGCTTCAAAAAAGGGGAAGAGCGCTTCCTCGTTTAAGTTCCAGTCGTTGATGTGGGTGCCAATCTCAATTCCGGCCAATCCTAACTCCTTGCAGCGCTCCAGTTCCTTGATGGCCAGGTCCGGCGTTTGCAAAGGGACCGTTCCCAAACCCACAAAGCGACCGGGATTTTCAGCCACAACCCCGGCGATGTGGTCGTTCAGGAGTTTCGACAAATCCAGCGCGTCGGCGGGCCTGGCCCAGTAGCTGAACATCACCGGAACGGTTGAAAGCACCTGCACGGTTACGCCGCAGGCGTCGCTTTCTTTGATTCGAACCGCCGGATCCCAGCAGTTGTGCTGGATTTCGCGGAAGAACTTGCCGTCCATCATCATACGGGCACAGCCGGGCCGGTGGTGCTCGAGCTGAATGAAACCGCCGTAGCCGTATTTCGCTTTCAGATCAGGCCACTTTTCAGGAAGAATGTGGGTGTGGATATCGATTTTCAGTTTCGAATTCATCGCAGCAGTTGAAATATTTTAAACGACCTGCTTGAGCAGACGGATGAGAAGAACTTTCCGTATTGAATAAACAACACTTGAAACGTCAAAGAACGCATGAATCACGCACCTTCGGCACCCTCGGCTTAACGCAAATGTTAGCAATTTTTTTGTTTCATCACGAAGTACACGAAGACTTTTTTTTAAAGAACAAACTGTTTAATCCCACCGGACACATCCAATCACTTGATTTGACAACTCATCAAATCCACGTCGTGCTACAAGCCGACAACATCGTTCTTTTTTAGCAAAGTTTAATTTTGTCTTTTGAATAATTCCTAACCCGGACCAAGCGGGAACCCAAAAAGACAAAATGATTTTTTGAATGATTTTGTCGTCAATTATTTTGTCTTATCAGTTTTTATACTTATTTGATTTGGTTGCGGGCTCCGCCGCGC
>JBHHYI010000061.1:0-22794 GCA_046757525.1 bacterium
GAAATGACAGTTTGGGCGCTTAAGTTGACGCCAATGCGCTTCCGCGGGAATAACACAAAAAGTGTACATTTTGGACAGCCCCACGAGAGCTGCGACTTAAGTTGACGCCTATGAGCGGATGCCGGATTTAGACTTCGCTACATTGGAAAACAAATGATGCCTAATTCGGTGTCGTCCAGTGCAAAACTAAATCCACAATCGAACACCCGGGCAGACCTGCAAGTTGCGGAATAGCTTGACGAATCTCGAGCAGGCGCGAAGGGATTCGAACTCTCATCCGAGCTGCGTTGGCCAGCGGCATGGTACAGCAGCAGGCGTCTGCCGTCAGCCCTTCAGATAAAACATCTCCTCCGCGGGTCGCAGCGGACGGTTCAACCACAGGGGGCGGCGCAAACCGCCGGGCCCTGGTGCTGGCCGCGTGAGCTTGAGCCATTCCTGGTAAAGAGCAAACGACTTCTCAGTGTCGACGAACACATCGCCGTAGTGATCTTCGGGGTGGGCTTTTTCGATTTTAACTTTCTGGTGCCAACAGTGCATGCCGCTGATGGGGTCCGGGTGCACTGGAAAGGTGATGTTCTGGTGCACGCCACCGTCGCTCCAAAAGATACGGGAGCTATCCGGGTCCGAACTCTTAAATGGGCGAATGCCGTCCTGGTGGGACATCTTCCACTTGCCGTTTTCCAGACGCTCGATGGACACCACATTGGTCGCCCAGCGATTGCCGTGTGCGTCCTGCGGGCGGCGCCAGCGGCCCAGGTGGTGGGAACAGGCCACGACGCCGGGCTTCATGCCCTCGGTGACCCAGACACGGTCGACGAAGTAACCGATGTCGGTGGTCACGCGAATCAAGGCGCCATTGCGAATTCCCAGCCGCTTCGCATCCGAAGTGTGCATCCACACGGGATTGCGGTTGGAAATTTCCGTTAGCCATTTGGCATTGCCCGAACGCGAGTGAATCAATGTCGGCAGCCGAAAGGTTGGCAGCAACGGGAATTCCCCCTTCTCACGGTCGATCTTTTCCGGGTGCACGTGGCTTTTGATGTAGGCGGGAATCTTGTACTCCGGCCAGCCCCAATCGACGAGGGTCTGAGAATAGAACTCCTGCTTGCGCGACGGGGTAGCAAAGCCCACGTAGCCCACGCCGTCTACCTGGACACCGACGGCCTTGCCTTTCCTGGTAATGGTGTGCGTCTTCTTGTCTACTTTGGTTCCCTTCAATTCTGCTTTTGAGAGCTCCTTCAGGTGCTTGTTGTAGGAGGTCTTCTCCACTTCAAAGGCGCCGTACTTGCGCATGTAATCCAGCGGCGACAGACCCTCCGCAGCCGCTTTTTCCGGCAACCCAGGCGTGTGCTCGAAAATATACTGATAGTATTCGTCGATGGTGATTTTTTCTCCTGGTCGGCAAGGCGAGATAAAGTGCTCTTTGATGCCCAGACTGCCGTCCGGATCGATGCGCCAGGACAACTCAATCCAGAACTCATCTTCTTCCCAGACTTCGCCCGGATTGGCCTCATAGGTGAAGGTGACCGGATTTCCCATTTTACGTGCCGCTTCACGTAGCACCGGCTGACGAAAGCTGACCCACATGCCGGAGTGGGTTTCATAGCTAATAAGGTCGTGCCGTTCGCTGGCGTGCCCCATGGGCAAAACGTAATCGGCAAAATAAGCGGTTTCGTTCCAGGTGGGCGTCAAGGCGGCGTGCAGTCCGATCTTGGTTTCATCCTGCAGGACTTCGATCCAGGAGAAGCCGTCCGGGTAAGTCCACACCGGATTGAACACCCGCGTAAAATAAACCGACAATTTGCCGCGACCTTCCTTGAGGAAGTGCGGCAAAAGAAAGCTCATCTCGTAGTGCGCCAGGGGATAGTCGTTGGGGAAATGCAGTTCGTTCCAGAATTTCTGCGCCGGGGGTTTGTCGAACATGCTCGGCTTGAACTTGTTCCACCCGCTGGGCGAGGTGCCGCCGACCGTACCCACGCTGCCGGTCAGCACATTGAGAAAATGCAGACAGCGGGCGACGGCCCAGCCGCCCAGGTTGCCGCTACCGGCACTGCGCCAATTGTGGCTGGCAAACCGGCTGCCGGCTTTGCCGATCTGTCGGGCCACCTCCACAATCGTGCTGGCGGGGACGCCGCTTTCCTGCTCGGCAAATTCAGGCGTGTATTCCTTGTAATCTTCCTTGAGCGCTTCGATGAAATTGGCAAAGGTTACCTTGAGGCGGGGGTGCTCCTTTTCGAGATAAGGTTGCCAGTTGACCCAATCGCACAGGAACGCTTCGTTGTAGAGGCCTTCATCGATTAGAACCTTCGCCATGGCCAGCAGCACCGCGGCTTCGCTGCCCGGATAAGTGGGCAGCCAGAAATCGGCCATGCTGGCGGTGTTAGAAAGGCGCGGATCCATGACCGCCAGCTTTGCCCCATTCATCATGCCTTCGAGGATGCGCTGCGCATGGGGATTGAAGTAGTGGCCGGACTCCAGGTGGGCGCTGACCAGGAGAATGAAGTCCGCGTTGGCGTGGTCCGGCGAGGGTCGGTCCAGGCCGTGCCAAATGGAGTAGCCGAAGCGCGCCCCGGCCGAACAGATATTGGTGTGGCTGTTGTGGCCATCCACACCCCAGGCCTGCAAGACGCGCCCCATGAAGCCTTCGTGACCGGGACGGCCCACGTGGTAGGCCACTTCGTTGTTGCGCTTTTCTTGCAGGGCCTCACGAATGCGGCCAGCGATATCGTCCAGCACTTCATCCCAGGAGACTCGCTGCCACTGGCCGTCGCCGCGTTTGCCGCTGCGCCTCAAAGGATAGAGAATGCGGTCGGGATCATGGATCTGATTGATGGTCGCCGGTCCTTTGGCGCAGTTGCGTCCACGACTGCCGGGATGGTAGGGGTTGCCTTCAAACTTGCGCACTTGCAGCGTCTCTTTGTCCACATAACTCAAAAGCCCGCAGCCCGATTCACAGTTGAAGCAAGTGGTGGGAACGATCATGTAATGTTTGGCCTCTCGGTGCGGCCAACGCTTAGCTTCGTATTCAACCCAATCGTCCCACTTTTCCGGTGGCGGATAATGCGTCAGCATGCCTTGCTCGTTGAGGGGCGCCACCTCAGACTCTGGCTGTTCGTGAAGATTCGAGATAAGGTGGAGTTTCTCGGCAATTTTTTCAATCACTCCTGGATTGTGTTTGTGCATGAGTTTTCCTTTCAAGAATTACGGAACACTGGTCTTGGTCTCCTGGCCAGCCGTTAGCGGCCCAATTTCACCACTCAATTTAATTCGGTATTTTTCGTACTGGTTTTTCTTGCGGCGCACCAACAGCAGCATCTCCGTGACCGGGTGCGTGAGATCCACCGCAATGAGTTTGCCGTCATAAAACTCCCGAATGGTTTCGACAGGGGTGTGTGCCACGACGTGCAGCTTGCATCTAAACCTCTTGAGTACTTGTTCCAGATCGTGTGCTAAGCTATCTGCGAGAACATACCCCCTGTACCAGAAGACGCTGTCTTCTCCATAGAAGAATAGCAACCTTCTGAAAAACTGCACGGAATCCACCTGAACTGAAATGGAATCCTGCAACAATTCCTGGAAAAGATCCTCTCCTAAGAAAGTCTGCAGCGAGTCATTAAACGACTCAATAGAGTATCTGGCATACCACGGCGTGACGCCTCCGTGGGCGAACAAAATCTTGTTCATTTTTAAGATGCCGGGCTTGTGCGCCAGCCATGTTCCCATGATGGAAGTACGGGGACTGTACATAGCGGCGTAGGTGGTTTTGTGCAGGCGCGCAATGAGGTTTTCCTTCTGTGACAGATAACGAAGGTCGTTGTCAAAAGTCATAATCTCGTGATTTCCAAGCACAATGTGCACCCCACCACCTTGCTTCTTTGCCTGTCTTTCTAATTTGTACAAAAACCACAGCGTCTTCGTGACGTCGTGCCCCCGATCAAAAATGTCGCCAAGCGCAACCAGGTGTTTTCTGCGGCCGCTCCAATTCAAATTGGAGTCGATGATCCCGGCATTCTGGAGTAACTGGGCTAAGTTGCTGAACTCGCCGTGGATGTCCCCCACCACATAAATCGAATCGATCTTGTTGAACACGCTTTTTGTTTCTTTGCCCACCCCCTCTAAGTTGATGACCGTCTCGTGTTGGTCCAATGCATTCGAAAGACCGCCATATTGCAGTGTTAATGACGCCTTCTGGTCGATGGCAAACGAAACCTGGTGTGCTCTGGCGAAAGGGGTGGAAAAACCGTACAACTGGCTGTCGTCGTTGAAAACTTTCAAAAAGCCTGAATCCCGGGCAGCGGTTATCCAGTGTACCGTTATCTGACCGTCCTGTTTTTGCACCCATAACCCATATTCGCCGCTGAACTTGAATCTGGACGATCGTTGTTTATGGGGCTGCGCGACGGTTGCGGGAACGAACACTCCATGAAGCGCAACCAGGGCCAGGAATAGAGTTGAATAAAGGACGCCTTTGGCTTTCACCTTAGATTCTCCGTCAGGCGTGCGGTCGCACAGTTAGAATGTCTTGATTTTACCAGAATCCACCCGTTTTAGCAGCTTTCGCATTCTGTCTGAAACTCCCCTGATTTCACTTCTGGTGAGGCCAAATTGGATGAACCGCTTCGAGACTCGCACGCCCTTGTTGGGGTTGAGATTTTCAGTCGGTTGCGCGGGCATGAGCCGTCCTTCCTTTATTTCAAACTGCGCCACCACACCCAGCGTCTGTGTCAGGTCCTCTTCTGCCACGGTCCGGAGACGGTCGACGGTCTTGAGGGGCAGACGTTTGACGCGAATTCGCCGCCATTCGACACCTCGATTGCTTTCCAAATTGCCAAAAGCCAAGCCATTATCGACAGCAAATACTCTTGGATTTGCTGGGTCGGTGGAGATTAAGAAATTCCCTACATTTGAGTCATTATGCTTAATAAGGTAAGAGAGAATATTCATATTCCCCAAATGTCTGGCATAAGTTGAATCCGATTTAAACCTCTTTTTGTCATATATTTTTCCCTGGGTAACCTCTTCTAACCAATACTGAAGAACAAAAAAGACGCTGTCGGTGTTCTTGAACGTCGGTTTCACGTCTGGCTCAATCTCGCGATACTGGGCCAGAGGCAGACTGTTTCCGCAGGTCGGCGGTACTACGTATTCTTGTGGGTCGAGAAAGAGCTTCTGCAGCTCGTACGCGGCAATTTCATAGCGCGGCTGATTGTTTACGGCCCAGCCGCCTGGCGCCGATCTTTTCCATTTAACCTGCATGACTGTTCCATCCGGCCACCTGAGGATGCCTCTTTTTGTAATGTCGCCTTCAAAACGCGCATCTCTGAATCTGAAAATCTCGAAGGGCTGGTACATCATTCGTTGCTCTATCTCTTCGATTGGCAGGCGAATATTGCTGTCCTGTGCGAAAACCGGAAGCAGGACCGCCAGGGAACCTCCCCAAAAAAGAATTGCGCGCAATGTATTCTTTATTTTGTGCATGAGCTACCTCCTCTTTATTAGCACGGACTGTATGACTGCTAACTCAACTGAATCATTTGCGGGGCGCGAATCCAAATGTGCTCGGTGAGGTAAATGCCCAGGAGCACCAACACGCCCGCGGCGGCCATGAGCGCAGAACCGCCCAACCACAAAAGCGCCAGCGGCACGACATTACCCGCTGTGACAACCCCAAGCCAGAAGCTTGACCGGAAGCGGCCAGACACGATTTCAGTCACCGTCATTTTGGCATCCGCGGTTGCGTGCGGGGTTAGCAGCTCCGCTGCCACAATGACCAGATTGAATGCGATAGCGCTGGTTAAGACCGTTCTGAGATAACCGTTCCAGGCCGCACCTGTTTTCACCACCAGGGAAAGGAGGCCGAACAAAGCAGCGCCAGCCATGACAGCATGAACAAGCATGTGCAGCACAAGCGCTGGGCTTTGCCAGAAATCACGGCCTTTGGCCTGAGCGAACAGGAAGGCGGTGTAAACAGCCGTAATAACAGCAAAAACGGCGCTGCCCCAGAGTGCGGCCGGATCAATGGTACCCCATCCGAAAAACCTGGCCGCACCCCAAAGAGTGAGCAGGCCGCCGTAAATGAAGAGGGCATAACCTCCACGAACCAGCCACGAACGCCACTGCGGGCGCAACAGCACGTAGACAAAACGCGCGGGTTTGTCCAGATCCTTGACCAGCAGCACGCTCGTAAGAATCAGAAACACCAATCCAATGGCCAGTGCCCACCATTGCGTGGATGGTGACACCGGAGCAAGATCAAAAGCCAGCGCTAAAAACGGCACCAGAAACGCCCCGGTGGCAATGGCTTTGGTCCACACGTAAGCCGAAACTTCCCAACCCCAGACCATGCCCTTGCCGGGCGCATCGTACACCCGCCTGGCCCTCTCTTTGAGGACTTCCATGGCTTTTTGCAGCATCCTTTTGTCATCGCTTGTACCTGGCACGAGCACGGAGCCTCCATCATCGCCACCCTCGACCCAGTTGCCGGCACCCTTGCCGCCTAACTGTTGGGTGAGTTTTTCCGAGTCTGATCGGGAGATGCGCGCTTCCGCATAGTGGGCAAAATGTCCAACACCGGAAGCCTGGGAACTCCACAGGTAAGCACTTTCCCGTTCCGTCACCATGGGATTGAGAGCGGCTTCATCGCCGTCGATGTAAAACAGTTTGGGCTGCGTACCTTTCTCCATTTTTCTGGCCGTAACTTGCTCGCGCGACAATAGTTGTGAAATCTCTGAAAGGGGATCGTCCATGTCTCCGGAAACAATGGCGTGTTCTGGACAGACGATGACACAAGAGGGCTCCAGACCGATATCCACGCGGTGCGCGCAGTAATTGCATTTGGCAGCCGTATGGGTGTTGGGGTCGATGAACAGCGCATCGTAAGGACAGGCCTGGGTGCAAGCCTTGCAGCCGATGCAGCGCCGATTGTCGAAATCCACGATGCCGTCGGATCGGGTGAACAGCGCTGAGGTCGGACAAATCTCCACGCACGGAGCGTCAGCACAGTGGTTGCAGCGCATCACCGAAAAAACACGACGCGTATTGGGAAATTCGCCTTTCTCGATGTACTTGACCCACGTGCGATTGACCCCGATGGGAACGTCGTGCTCAGCTTTGCAGGCCACGGTGCAGGCATGGCAGCCAATGCACTTGCGGTTGTCTATGATAAAGCCAAAATTCATAGGCTTCTCCTATTTGATTTGGTGGTATTGTCAAGAGTTTCTGCTCGAATATGGCGTTAACGATGTACACCGTGCCTGGTATGAACATGTGTTCCGGGCGGCGATACCAACGACGGGATTCTCTTGCCATCTCCCCCCCATCTTTGTTTTGACCAACGAAACGCCTCCCTGGAGTGCTCAAGCCCTGCTTCAGCACTTGATCGGTTCGAAGGCGCAAGCAGGGCTTGCGCACGCCAAAGCCGACTCTCCCCTCAAGCAAGGAGAGGGTCAACCAATTGAGTTCCGGTCAACGGCCCGGACCTTGACGGATCTGGCCCACCCGTCCGGCACTTGAGGGACGAGTCCGGCACCTGACGGATGCCTAAGAAAACGCAGTCCTCACCCGAACGGTTCGCTGAAGCTGACCCCTTGCACTGTTTGCAGCATTTCCTTGCCACTTTTCATAAAACCCTTAACACTACCTCACTGTCAAACTCTTGGAATGGTACGGAATAAAGCGCGATCCCCTGGTTACAGTATTCTTGAATATATGTAAGCTACAAAATCGCGCAATAAACATACCATTTGCACCAGGTTGATCCATTGAATTCTATGCATTGATATTCAATGACTTGCGCTTCCATTGAATTGAATAGAAAGGGAAAATATTATGGCAATATAACCTTTTTTTCCCACAAATACCACAAAAATTTAACATAAGTTGTTCCGGCAACTAATAAGCACAAGATTGCCGCCTTTGTTTTTCAAACAGTTAGTGTAAAACTCTCTGAGATTCTGACTATGGCATTCATTTTGCTAATTCAAACTTATTAGCATGAGTACCTTACAACTTTGAGGCGTCTCGGCCAAGTCAATCTAACGCATCCTTTCTCGTTTGCGCAATCCTGCAATTGGGACCATTAGATTCCATTTTTCGAAAAGAAATCACAGATCCACCCAAAGGCTTTCTGCTAATCCCAAAACAAAGAAGCCTAATCATTGAGCCGAGAAGCTTCAACAAGCGTTAAGGAGGGAAACATGAATGTCAATAGTGTGAATCGTGCACGGGTTTTCTTGCTCTCTGGCCTGATGGCATTGCTGGTTTTGTCTGTCCTCTCAACAGAAACCCAGGCTACAAACGGCTACTTCAGACATGGCTATGGCACAAAAAACAAGGGCTTAGCAGGCGCTGGTGTTGCCCTGCCATTGAACACCATGATTGCCGTAACCAATCCGGCGGGCATGGTTTTTATCGGCAGGCGTTATGACATCGGGTTCTCCTTGTTTAATCCTAATCGAGAATATACCGTCAAAGGCGCACCCTCCGGGGGGCAAGGAACGTTTGGCTTGATTCCCAGCAACGTGGACAGCGACGCCAAGCCTTTTTTTATTCCGGCCCTGGGCGCCAACTGGATGTTAGATGAAAACAGCTCTGTGGGCGTTTCTCTTTTTGGGAACGGCGGCATGAACACCACCTACCCATCCGGCACGTTTTTTGGCAGCACCCCCACAGGCGTTGACCTTTCCCAGATTTTTTTGGGCGTAACCTACGCGCGCAAGATAAACGACAAGCATGCCTTTGGCATCACGCCAATTCTCGCTTTCCAGATCTTCCAGGTCAGAGGCATCGAAGCTTTTGCCAATTTTTCCCGCGATCCGGCGGATATCACCAACAAAGGCAAAAGCACTTCACCAGGCTTCGGTTTGCGCTTTGGCTATCTGGGGGAGTGGTTACCTTTCCTTTCTGTTGGGGCAGCGTTTCAGACCAAAATCTACATGAGTAAATTCGACGATTATGCCGGTTTGTTCGCTGAGCAAGGGGACTTCGACGTGCCGCTCAATTGGGTCGCGGGTGTGGCCTTAAAAGCCACTCCGGATTTAACGTTCGTTTTCGATGTCCAGCAAATCATGTACAGCGACATTAACTCCGTGGGCAATCCTATGAATCCGCAGAACTTCCAGCAAGGGATCTTGCTGGGCGACGATAATGGCTCCGGCTTTGGCTGGGATGACATGACCATCGTCAAGTTCGGCGTTCAGTGGGCAGGCCCGGGCGGTTGGACCTGGCGCGGAGGCTATTCCTTTGGCGACCAACCCATTCCCAGCAGCGAGGTACTCTTTAACATCCTCGCACCCGGTGTGATCGAACAGCACATTACTTTCGGATTCTCCAAAAATGTGGCGGATGGCAGGGAAGTTAGTCTGGCAATCATGTACGCGCCCTCGAAAACCGTAAGCGGTCCCAATCCGTTGGATCCAGTAGCACAGCAGACCATCGACCTCAAGATGAACCAATGGGAAATCGATGTAAGCTTAGGATTTTGATTGAAAGAAAACTTGGGGGGAAACAGTTGAAGCAGGCAGGCTGGAGAATGTACGGAACATGCCATCACTCTCGAATGCAGTAGGTACTGACGCATGCGGATGTGTCTCCCTGCAAACACAGACGGAACTTCCATCTGCGTTTGACTGCGAATGCGATTATCGAGCCCGGGCCAGCGACTCTAACTCAATTCTTCAGCCTGTTAATTTTGCCCCGATCTGGTTACTCGAGTTGAATCAAACCAGACTGTCCTTCTGGGTGTTTTTCCTGCAAATGGTAGAGCATCAGGTCAAAGGCCACCATTCTGATTTCACGTTTGTATTCTTCTAAAACCGAAGCCTTTTTTCGCAACGGCGCTTTTACGCCTTCACCGCACAAAGGACACGCCATTTCATACACCATCCTGCCGGAATCTTCTTCTGTGTAAATTCTCACCTCTTCGGCATGAACATCGACAAGATGCGCATGTAGATCCATGCGATGACCGGCGAATTTGCAGTAAGGACAGTTCAAAGAAATTCCAGTAGACTTTTTCTGAATTCGGTGTTCAATTTCCAAATCCAGGCTAAAGAAGCTCTGGCAGCTTGTCCAAAAGCAATTTGAGCAACGACTCCCGCGTCTGCTGCAACAATGCCACAACCCTTTCAGCCGCTTTGGTTGCCTGCACCTGACCCGTTTGCACGTCCTTGGTAGCCAGACCTACCTGAATGAGATCGTTGACCCGTTCGCTCACCGACAGGCGACTCAAACCGCACGCCTGCACAAGCTCCGCGAGCGACACAGATGCTTGATTTTGCAATTGCTGCAAAATCGAGAAATTAGCAGGCTGCAAGGCCAGTGCAAAGGCTCGCAGAACCAAATCCTCTGCAACCTGTCGCAACTCTTCGGGTTTTTCAACCACGCTTTGCAGCCAACGTCCTTCACCCTGCGCCGCTTCCCCGGCAGGTGACATGCCGACAAAGCGGTCGGCCTGGTCGAGCACCAGGGCAATGGCACGAAAACGGTGCCAGAGGTCAAGAGCGATGTCTGTAACTAAATCAGCTAAATCATCCATAGTTCTATTTTGATTCAGGGTGTTACGGTGTCCTTCAGTGTTTAATCATTCATTCTCGTGCCAATCCCTCCCCAACTGGCGCTGCCGCAGTTGGCGTCTCAGAGAGCTTCAGCCACCAATTCAATGATGTCCTTCACCTCGATTTTGCCTTCGTTGCCGGAGGTTTTCACGGCGTCGCTGTACATGGTGTAGTCTTTGGGGCAAGCGACAATGAAATAGTCGACGTCGCCCAAAGTTAGGGCCTCCTTGATGCGCATTTCGCTGGGACGTTCCTGGATGTCCGAATCGTCCATCCAGATGCGGCCGCCGCCGGCACCGCAGCAAAAAGTGTTGGTACCACAGCGCGGCATCTCGTGCAACTGCACCCCCAGGGCTTGCAGCACGCGCCGGGGCGCAGAAGTTTCTTTGTTGTAGCGACCCAGATAGCACGGATCGTGGTAGGTGACTTTGTAATTGAGCTTCTTGGAGAGCTTCAGGTGGCCTTCATCGAGCAGCCTGGCTAACAAACCGGTGTAATGGCTGATGGTGTACTCACCACCGAACTCAGGATATTCATTTCTAATGGTGTTGAAGGTGTGCGGGTCGGTAGTGAAAATCTCTTTGAATTTGGCCCGATTCAAGACGGCGAGGTTGTCTTCGACCAGCATTTCGAACAGGCCTTCTTCGCCAACCCGGCGCACATCGTTGCCCGAGTTCTTTTCGCCATCGTACAGAAGCCCGTAATCCACGCCGACCTCGTGGAGCACCCGGGCCACGGTGCGCGACAATTCCTGCAGTCTCGGATCGAAGGAAGCGTAATCTCCGACGTACCACAGGTAATCGGCTGCTTCTCGACGAGCGTCCTTGATTTTGAAGTCCAGACTCTGGGTCCATTTGCCGCGTGCGCGTTCGGGCTGGCCGAAAGAGTTGCCGTAATCACCGATGTTCATCAACGCATCCTGCAGGGTGTCATCCAGGTCACCCTGGTCGACCAGGCGGCGACGCATTTGCACGATGCTGGTGAGATGTTCGATGCCTACCGGGCAGGCCTCCACGCAGGCCATGCAAGTGGTGCAGGCCCACAGCGTTTCTTTTTTGATCACCTCTCCGGCGACTGCCGCACCGTCCTTCTTGTAACCAGGCCATTTAGAACCGCCGTTGAATTTTTGCTTGAGCCATTCGGAAATGCCCATGGTGGCGTCGCTGTACGTTCGCAAGTCGAGGATTAAATCGCGCGGTGATAAAGGTGTGCCGGAAGCGCGTGCGGGACAGGCGATGTGGCAGCGCCCACATTTGGTGCAGGAGTCAAAATCCAACAATTCTTTCCAGGTAAAGTCTTCGATCTTGCTGTACCCCATGCCGTCTTTCATGGCCTCTTCCGGAATGCGCGGCAGACGTTGAGCGGCCGTTTCATCGGTAAACATCAGGTTGGCGTAATCCACCAGCATGTGCATGGCTTTGGAATAAGGAATGTAAGCGACGAAAACCAGCACCAGAATAGCATGAAACCACCAGGTGTAGAGGTGCAGCGTGTTGGCAGAAGCGGTGAGTCCCAAAGCATCGGTCAGGTCGGCCAGGACCCAGCCCACGGGAGACCAGACCTCAAATGCGGGCCTGTCGGCAGCGATGCGCAAGCCTTCGATAAAGAATCCCGTCAAGCCTATGACCAGCAACAAGCCGAGAAAGATTTTGTCGTCCAGGCTGTAAGCAGAGCGATTGTACTGATTCTCTTTCAGGTCAACCCGTGCGTAATCGAGCTGCGGCGGCTGCATGGCACCGCGCCGCAGCATCATCATGAGCAAGCCGGCCAGGAAAAGCACGCCGAAAATGTCCAGCACGACCGAGAAGCCCAGATAGAAAGAGCCTTGCAAAAGATGCACGCCAACAAACCGCAGCATGTCGTGATCGAT
Source organism: bacterium (assembly GCA_046757525.1). Classification (GTDB taxonomy): domain Bacteria; phylum Zhuqueibacterota; class Zhuqueibacteria; order Oceanimicrobiales; family Oceanimicrobiaceae; genus JBHHYI01. Next base: position 12,424 of record JBHHYI010000061.1, read on the forward strand.
GGCAACGATGACCGTTCCCACAAAAAGAATGGCAAACCCCCAGAAAATCAGCGTGTGCGCAAGCCCGGCAAAGGCGTCGCGTTTCCAGATCGTGGAGTTCTGCGCCATGATCCTCGCGGCTTTAACAAACCGCTGCCCAAGATGGTTGAACCGATGCGCTGGCTTGCCCCGACGATATTTTCTGATGCGCAAGTAAAACCCGTACAGAAACACCCCGATGGCGCTAAAACTGACGACATAGAAGATGAGCTGCATCAAAAATGGGAAGTTGCGAAAGATTTCTCGGGTTGGCATGGTTTTCTCTCCCTTATTCAGGCCCTGATTGTCCAGACTGCTTTTGTTCAGTTAGGATTTGGATGAAACGCCAAATCAGGCCAAGAAACACGGAATAAATGCTGATTTGCGATTTTAAATACAGAGAACGCGCATGAGATTATTGACACTATCAAAACTTTTTTCTATATTAATTTTGATCGTAACCATTCAGCCTGTCGTCATTCCTGCATGTTTTAAGCAGGAATCCATGTTTTGCTGACGTTCAGAATAGTCTGGAGGTCGCATGACTTATGGATTCCCGATAAAAGCACTCGGGAATGACAGACGAAAGATGGCAACATATTGTAGAACGTCATGCTGAATTAATTCCCTTAAGAGACGAAATTCTAAAAACGATCCGTGTCGGGAGACGAAGGCAAGACAAACTGTTCCCGGATACGTTCTTTATACTAAAAATTGTAAACATTTGCCTTTCGACTATACACATGTTGAAGTCGTTGTCTTTTTCCGAAAAAAGGGGAATTCTGTCGTAACAGCCTATCCAGTAGCGAGAGTGCGATAAATATGAAACTATTATATGATGAAGAACACGACATCTTAGATGTAATGTTCAATGCGTCCAAACAAACTTCCTCAAAAGTTGGCTATGAACTTCGTGACGGTATCGTGCTTTATACCGCCACGGGCCTGGCACCAATCCAGTTGACTCTGGTCAACTTTCGAAGATTAACGCAACTCCCTGTAATCCATTTTGACCTCTTAGAACAACAGCCTGATCAAACGCGGCAAAAGCTAATATCGATCATTTCCTCCTCACCCCTGGCTGCCTTCCTGCGCATCGACCCCGACACGTTTTACGGCCATGTCATGAGTCCCGCTTTGTTAGACGTCTGTCAGCAGTAGCTGCCGCTGAATGGGTGGCATTCCTTTCCTAGCCACACCGTCCCTTGCAATTTCGCTCAAAATGAATCCCTTTCATGTCTTGCTGAACAAATGGCACCAGCGTGTAAGAAACCATCTGGGCCGATCCAAGGCAATTTCTCTACCCCTTCAATTTCTCTGTCAGCGCTGGCACGATGTCGAACAGGTCAGCGGTGATACCGTAGTGGGCATAGTCAAAGATCGGGGCATTGGGATCGGTATTGATGGCCATGATGAGCTCGGCATCCTTCATGCCTTCGATGTGCTCGGGCGCGCCACTGATGCCCACTGCCAGGTAGAGCTTGGGCTTCACTTTTACCCCGGATTTACCCACCTGCCGCGTTTTCGGCAGCCACTTATTGTCAACGATGGGACGGGAGGACGATAAAGCGCCTCCCAGAGCCTCGGCGAGTTCCTGAACCACGGGAATGTTGTCTTCGCTCTGAATCCCGCGTCCGACGCTCACTAAAATGTCTTGCTGGGTGATGTCCACATCGCCAGCTTCGGGTTCGATGAGCTGCTTGAAACGGACCCGCGTCTGGTTTATCGCATCCGGCGCATCCATCTCCTCGATCTCAGGGGCGCCATCGCTTCTGCCCGCCTCGGCTGGTAGGGAACCGGCGATGACTGACACCACCGCCTGCTCGCTGTCGAACCGCGATTCAACATTCATTTTGCCCCCGTAGAGTTGACTTGTCACGGTCAAGCCGCCGTTGTCGAAACCAAGATCCGTGGCGTAAGCCACCAGAGGCAAATTTAGATCCACAGAAAGCCCGGCCGCCAGGTCCATGCCCATGGACGTATTGGGCACCAGGACGACTCTGGGATTCTGGGCTTGCACGACCTCCGCAAGAATTAGAGCGTAGGCTTCCGGGTTGAACTGGGCCAACTGTTCATGATCGACGTAGACGACCTTGTGCGCTGCCCCCATTTGTTCGGCCAAACTCTTCACGCCATGGCCAAGCAGAACGCCCATGAGTTTGCCACCCGCAGCCTGGGCCAGCTCCCGACCTTTGCCAAGCAATTCAAAAGTCACATCTTCCAGGTTGCCTTTTAAGTGTTCCGCAACCACAAAAATGTCGTTACTCATGCCTTAATTCCCTTCTCTTTTAGGATATTCAATATCTTGTCAACAATTTCTTCGGGGGCGCCCTCCAGCATTTCAGCGCCAGCGCCCGTCTCCGGCTTGAATATCCGTTGCACGCTGGAACCGACGGGTACCTCCGCCTGGCCAGCGGCCACCTCGTCCAGGGAGGTTTGACGCATGGCCTGACGCACGCGGCTGACCGGGGCGTAGCGTGGCGTTTCGCGCGCGGCCTGAACGCCCAGCACGGCTGGAAGATCGACTTCAAACTCACCCATGATGCCGCCGGAGTATTCTTTGTGGACGATCGCTTTATTGTTGTCAATCCTGACGCCGGTCACCACGCTCACGTGCGGGAGCCCCAGATAGTGGGCCAAAAGCACAGCAATCTGGCCATCGCGATCATCCGCTGCCTGTACGCCAGTGAGGACCAAATCGTACTCCATGCCTTTGATCACACCCGCCAGGGCCTGCGCAGCCACGTGACTGGCGACCCCGGCACCAAAATCACCTGTAACTTTGACCAGCTTGTCCGCGCCTTTGGCTGCAGCGGTAAAAAGCGTCTTGTCGATCCCTTCACTGTCCAGTGCCACCACCGTAACCTGCCCCCCCACTTCTTCCTTCAACTGTAAGGCTTCTTCCAGAGCATGGTCGTCAAATTCGTTTATTTTGTATTTCAACCACTCGCGGTTCAGGTCTTTACCCGATTCGTCGACTTCCAGCTCTTCCACCAGATCGGGCACTTGTTTTATGGGTACAATGATATTCATTTGTTCCTCCTAATCAAAACTTATTTCTTTTGACAGGATTACAGGATTCACGGGATTTCTAATTGACTGTTCCACCCAAAACCAAGCTTAAAGAGTAGACCGCGCTATTGATTGCCTTGATTCTGATGAGATCTTATCCTGTTTATCTTGTTCATCCTGTCTAAATACGTTACTGTGATTACGTACTAAGCTGCAACTTGCACAGCCCATTGGGGCTCCCTGGGCAAGCATCCCACTCTACTGTGAATCTCCGGCAGCAGCCTTATGCCGCGGTCAAAATCGACGATACGGTTGATCAGGTAGAACAGGTACATGGTTGTCAACCAGTTGGTAAATTCCTGCTGACTGCCGACATGTTTTCGCATGTTCAGCATGACCCAGGAAAAATGTTCCCAGACGTCAAAACAGCTTGCGCAATCGCGCTCAATGCCGGTGCAACAGCGGCGCGTGGTGAAATCGGCATTGTAAGCACGAAAGTGGCGATTGTACGGCTTGCCGTTCTTGACGCGTTCCTTGTTGACTTCGTTGTCCGGACTGATGCTGGTACAGACGTCGTAGCCCCAGTGCTCATCGTACAGCCTGCCCGTGGAAACGACCTTGCTGAAATAGGACGTCATCAGAATGCGATCCGGGTGGCGCGCAATCATACGCTCAATTTCACGGCGCGCCTGCCCAAATCCCAGACGAAAATCCAACGCGCCGCCCAGGTGATCGAGGTCGCCGTAGAAGTTGAACAAGACGTAATTGCCATTTTCGACACATTGTTGCACCACGCTTTCGATCTCGTGCGCGTTGTCCGGCGTCACGGTGTAGTACCAGAACGCCCTGGGATCATGACGGTAGTTTCGCAAAGCCCTGGCGAAAACATCGATCTTGCCACCGCCGCGCAGTCGTTTATCTGTTTCGTGTGCTCCCCAAACAGAGACCCCAATGGGCATGTTTTCAAACCCTTCATAAGGGATTTTACGCAGCCCGTTGGTGGCCACATTCATCCAAAAATGGTCGTAGATTTTCTTCAGGCGCCCCAGCGCCAGCGTCGGTTCCCCACCGACCACCGTAACGAAGGTAGTTCCTCGCGCCTTTTCGCGCGCCACGAAGGCGTCAAATTGTGCCTCGCTTTCCGGAGAAGCGTAACGGTCCATCTTCTCTGAAAAATAATAACAGCCGGCGCAGCGCAGATTGCAGACCTGGGTAAGGTCTACTGAAATAGATCGCAAGGGACCCGCTGCTCGAATCTCTGAGTACAATTGCCTGAGAAACGGATCCCGCAAGTATTCTCTTAGTTTAACGGACATTGACTCCTATTCAAAAACTGCAATAAGACTCTGCCATTCCTTACGCTTCAACAAGCTCCGTTAGTCTTAGCTGTGCTCGAATCTGCTTCAAATCCGATTGGTTGGGCGAGAACGGGTAATCCCGGTAAGGCTCACTGGGCCGGTAGCTGCCATAGGGCCGGGTACAGCCGGGTTCGCCATTTTCACCAGGGCAGCCATCGGTCATAAAAGCCGTACCGGTGTTCACGACTTCAGACACCTTTGCCGCGGGCAGCCTTAGCTTTACAATTCCGCCCGACTCGTCAAAAACAATGCGGTGGCGTTCCAGATCGTACGCTTCGATCAGGTACTTGATCAATTGGATGCGCCGCCAACGCGTGACGTTCGACTTCGGCCACGCCGCCATGCGGGAATCCGGTTCCGGATTGAAGCAAAACAAGTAGGCAAAAATCTCACGGGCCTTTAGAAAATAGAACATGTCGATGAGATCGCGGTCGCTTTCCCCCAGACCAACCAGGGTGTGACAATTAACCTTCCACGGGCCGAAGATGTCGCGCGCAGCATTCACAATGTCCCAGTAGTTTTCCCAGCGCAGACCGCCGTTGGGCACGTTGGTGCGCCGGTGGTAAAAGACCTCTTCGGTGACGGCGTCCAAACCAACGCCGATCATGTCAACCCCCAACTCCTTGAAAACCTTTAAGCGGTCTCGATTCAAAGTGGGCGGCGCCACCAAAATGGAAAGGGGTGTGTGCACCTTCGACACGGTGCGCTGTATGATGTCCACGGTATCCTCGTAGGCATGGCCGTGCGTTACCATTGAAATGCACAGACGCGTCAGCTTCTCCTCGTATCGCGCCATGCGGTCCACCACGAGGTCGGTCTCGAGCAACGGCCATTCGACGCGAATAAACGACTTCTCTTCGTATTTTCCAGGACGCGTGCGCGCCAGGCCACAGTAAGAGCAGTCGGAATAGCAGCCCTCCTCGTAGTTCAACAGCAGATTGATGCCGCCGAATTCAAAAGCGCGCGTAAAGCGACCCGAACGCAGCCGCAGTGCGATGGCGCTGGCCCCACTCAAGCGCACGTAATCTGGACTGGTCATTCTTTCCTGATTCGCCAGCACCCTGGTGTTGGGTAAGACTTTGAGACCATTGGTTGGAGACATATTAAGAATTCCTCTCAACTATTCTGCGCGCATTCCAATTTAACCTTAATTCGGTGTCCTTCAGCGTTCCAATGTTAAATCTCTGCCGGCGTTTTCGACAGCGGGTAATAACAGGAACCTTTGTTGGTCAGGCGCTGCTTGGCACGGGCATTCACCCCGGCTTTCCAGATCGCCTCAACCAGATCCTCTGGAGAACACCTCGCCGGGGCGTGGCCATTTTGCGAAAATGCCTGGTGCACGCGCTGCGCAATGGCATTCTTATCGAAAGCACTCCATTTCAGTCTGGATTCAATTCCGGTGAGGGCGTCGTCGTGTTGGAAAAAGTCGCCGGCGATCAGGACGTGTTTTATGATTTCGCCCTTCAAGCCAATGTAGGTCCTGAGCAACCCTGCTGCTGTTTTTTTGAGGCTCATGCCGGTCATGTCCGGCTGCGGACTGCGCTGCAACAGCCACTCGTCACTCGAGTATTTCTCTCGGGCCAGCTTCGCAATCTGCGATTTTTCCTCCTCTGACCACGGTTCGGGTTGCAACTGAGTTTGAAAAATTGCTGCAAAACTCTGTTTCACTTGCTGGCGCACTTCACTTAAACTGATTCTTCGCTGCAACTCCCTGGCGACGGTAGTGACTCTTTGCACCACTGAATTCGTCTCTGGCTTGTCGGAAAATTTTTCCAGGGGGATTCTCAGCAAGCGCAGCATGAGCGCAACATCCAGATCGACAAGCAAGCTGGTGTGAAACAGCATGGCGCCGTGAGGATCGTAGTAGACGCCTAAGCCGGCGATCTTCTTACCATTCACCTCCAGATCATTCTTCGGTCTGAATCTGGCCTCAATGCCCAGTTTAGCCAGCGCCTGAACGACGGGCGCCGAAAACCGCCGGTAAATCTCCAGCGGGTTGGCCACCTGGTTGTCAAAATTCGCGGGGGCGGTGAAACACAGGCCCAGTTGATCCTGACCCATCAATATGGCACCACCACCTGTTGGTCGGCGCCCGAATTGGACGCCCAGCTCACGACAGGTCTGGAGGTTCAATTCGGCTTCTAAATTCTGAAACCGCCCAACTAAGGCGCAGTGCGATTTGTAGGTGTACAGTCGCAAAGTGGGGTCGTGCGTCGGCGCACTGGCCGGATAATAGCGCAGCAGAAACTCATCGGCTGCCAGGCCAAAATCGGCGGTCACACCGTCCTCTTCTATGTATCTCCAGGTAGGCATGGGTCAACATCCGCAGGAACAAGCATTCTCGAAAAAGTTAGGTCTGAGACCTTTGCTTTCCGAATATTCAACGATGCCTTCAGCAGGGTAAGCGATTCCGTTCAGGCCGCAGTCTACCGCCGCGCGGTCTACCGCCGATTTGTGATGGCCCAGAGGCCGGGAACAGCCCAACAGCATCAGGGTGCGAGGCATGGCCAGGCGGGCTTTCTGGAAAAAATCTTGTAACTCAGAAACCGCCGGCGGTGCGACGCCCTGCATGGCCGTATCCGCCAGAGGCGTCAGTATGACCAGAATCAAAGCGTGCACGGGATAGCGGGCGATGATTTCCAGGGCGGTGTTTTCCCCCAGGAATTGGCCATAATGCAGCCCGAGGATGATGTGGGGACGCACGCTGTGTCCGTATTTCACCAGCAGCTCCAAAGAGCGGTCGAAATCTGCCACAGTGGCGTCGAGATGATACACGTCCCGAATGGTTTCGTCTGCACCGATGATGTCAATCATGACGCCATCCACGCCGGCTCCTTTGAGCGCGGCAGCAGTTTGCTCTGTGACCAGTCCGCAGTGCACCAGCACGCGCAAAGCCAACTCCCGTTTGACGCGGGCGATATCTTCGATGTGCTTTAGCAGAGGCACCGCGCCCGTCCGGCTGGAGCCGCCGCTGATGAGCACCCCCTGCGTTCCGGCAGCATCCAACCGCGCACACAAGTCAAACAGGCTCTCGCTTGAATGGAGAGGAATCATGGGGTCCAAGATTTTGGCTGCGCAATGGTCGCACTGCAAAGCACAAGCGCCGCCGGTTAGACTGATAGGAAGGAAGGCACGCGGATTCTTTTGCTGGAATTCCCGGGTACTAAATCGCTTCAGCCCGGGCGCGTAGAAGTTGATCTCGTCAGGAAAATGCGCCTGCCTGACCGCAAAAGCGCGCTCCTTTAAACCCGCCTCAACTACAATTGCGCCAGCCATCCAGAATCCTCGTACTTCTTGATTTCTTTTTCAAACCAGTCTCGCAGAGGCCGTTCGCCCGTTACAAGATCGCTGCTTTCCTCGGCAAAATTCGTCAACTCCAACTCGATCAACCAACCCTCGCCATAAGGATCCGTGTTGGCCAAACGGGGACTTTCGGTAACCTGCTCGTTTCTCTTTTTAACAACGCCCGAAACTGGAGCCCGCAGCGGACCCACGTATTTTTCAGCTTCAACCGTACCAAACGACTTCCCTTTGCTCAGAGTCTTGCCCAATTCGTCGATCTGTACCACCACGAAAGCCCCCATGGATTCCTGCACCACCGGATCCATTCCGATTTTCGCACGATTGTTTTCGACCTTCAGCCAGAAATGCCCCTCCGGGTCGTAGAACAGATGCGGGTAGATTTCATAACCTCGAATTTTAAACATGGCATTTGTGTTTTCTTGATCTCGTTGCATTTCAAAGCTCACATAGTTCGGTGTTCTTCGGCGACTAATTCCCCATCGCTTCATCAATAAGCTCAATAATATCCCGCACGATTAATTTGCCCTCGTTGCCGGTGGATTTCACAGCGTCCTCAAAGCGCGAGACTTCGTAGGGACAGCACACCGCCAACACATCGGCCCCGGTCTCCACCGCTTCTCGTACGCGTTTTTCCGAGAGCCTTTCCGAGACATGATCGGCCATGAAGCCGTCCAGCCACATGCCGCCGCCCCCGCCGCCGCAGCAGTAGCTGTTTTCCCGGCAGCGGCCCATTTCGATTAGCTCCACCCCCGGAACGGCCTGGATCATGTTGCGAGGGGCTTCAAACTCGCCGTTATGTCTGCCCAGGTAGCAGGGGTCGTGAAAGGTTACCTTGTAATTCAACTCTTTCGAGAACTTGAGTTGGCTCATGAGCGGGGCCAGGAAAGTCGTGTAGTGCACCACATCGAAATCGCCGCCGAAGTTTGGGTACTCCTTGCGCAACGCGTTCAAAGCGTGGGGATCGGTGACCATGATTTTCTTGACTTTGTATTTCTTGAGCGTGCGAATATTCTCCTCGGCAAACTCTTCGAACAGTCCGATTTCGCCGGCCAGGCGCTGGGAATCACACGTGCATTTCTCCTCGGTTCCCAGAATACCAAAGTCCACTTCAAGGGCCGCAAGGATTCGCGCTAACGCGTGGCTGGCTTCTTTGCCGCGCGGGTGGTAGGCCGGGTAACATTCCACGAACCACAAGATGTCCACGGATTTTTTGATCTGGGACATGATCGGAACTTCCACACCTGCGTCTTGTACCCAGTCGGCGCGCTTCCTGGGCGATTCCCCCAGGGGATTGCCATATTCAAACGTATTCTCAAAGGCTTCTTGCAACTCCTGCGGCACGTTCCCGTCCAGCACCGCCTGTTCTCGCACCGCGGGCATGATCTTGATCATGTTCACCTCTTTCGGGCACACGCGCAAACAGTTCATGCAGGTCGTGCATTTCCACAATTCGGAGTCCTCGAAAAGATTTAACCCGGACTGCACTTGCCGAAAGATCTTGCGCGGTCCGTAGCTGCCCACCATGTCCACCGGGCATACTGGCACGCACTGGGCACACTGGTAACACCAGCCCAGGGATTCCCCGCCATCCAGTTCGGTGATTTTGTCCATATAGGTCAGATCATAATCCCAAACCACCCGCTGTTCGAACATGCGGTTCCAATCGCTGGTCAGTTCAATGCCATCGACCACCACTTTGTCTTTTTGTATGATTTGTTCTTTGTCAACCGGCATATCGTTAGTCCTCCATTCTATAAACACCCAACAATCTTCGAGAGAATTCCGGCAGTCCCGGCACGACTTTGTTGAATTCCTGAGTCATTCTCATGCGCAAAACCGTGTAAACATAAACGACATAGACACAGCTCAGATAAACGTCGGTGCCAAAAAGGCTGTGACTGATGCTCTGAAATCCCGCAGCCTCGCCCACCTGATGCACGAAAGCTACGGCCTGGCCTACTTTCAGGTAGGTAGCACCCAAACTTGGCGCATTCAAATCATAGTCCTCGGTGGTTACCAGAGGTAAGGCACCGGTTCTTGTTTTCGGATCCCACATCCAACGGGTCCAAAGCCAAAACTGCTGTGGAAAGGTGTAGTGCAAAAGCTCGCTGGCGAGGTCGTAACGAATGTTGGGTTCCAGGCCGTCAAGATGATTACAAAAAGCCTGAAAGCGCGTTTCAATCGCTGCCTCTCCGAAAAGCAGTTGGGTAAACCACGCCTTGAGATTCTCAGATGAAAAATCTTCCAGCATTTTTTGCGCCTTCCGCCGTGTGGAAAAGATCTGACGCAAGATTTTGTAAAGACCTTCTTCCGCAATATTCCCTATGGCTTTAACAGCAAGCTGCTGGCGGAACCCCTGACTTTTCACTTCCAGTTGAGCACAGATCTGACTCAGCTCTTCCGTTGAAATCCTGGCAAGCGCCTCTTTCATGAACTCTTTGGCGCTTTCGGTGTCGACCACTTGGCTCATTTACAAAATTCCAAATCTCAAATACTCAAACTCGTTCCCAAAACAGAGTTTTGGAACGAGAGTTGGGATAATTTGGGGCTGTTCAAAGAGTCCACTTTTTCTGTCATTCCCGCGAAAGCGTTTTGGCGTCAACTTAAGGGGCGTCTAACCACCCAATTGTCACCCCGAGCGGAGTCCGGCAGTTGCCGGACGTAGTCGAGGGGTCTAATT
>JBHHYI010000062.1:0-22695 GCA_046757525.1 bacterium
CTCGATACGGTCGCTTGAGAAGCAGCGACCTACTCGGGATGACTCGCACAGTGCTTTCAGGAAATGCCTCGCTGTCTCCGTCCTTTATCACAGCCTCAGGTTGTCATTCAGGAGGAATCCTGTTGGCTGGCTGCACAGTGCTGACCAGTAACAAGATGCCTCCTGCATGAACAAGGGCTGCCTTTGGCGTTTCGGACGTTTAAAGCAAGAATTCTTTTGTTGTGGAGGCTTTTAGGGAACCGTCGCTATGGTGTTCTTTCCCTAAATTGAGCCTCCCCGCCTCTCGAACCGTGTTACCAGCAGGCAAGAGCTCGTTGGCACGCTTTGAATTTATTTAACTTATTGCTGCTTCTGCAACGCTCTCAAGACCTGAGCATCGTGGTACGGTGGTTGCATCTGAGTTGAAATTGCGTAATTCCAACTCTCAATAACCAATTCCTCCGTTAACCAGCTTTCGAGGTGCACCATGAAGCAGCCAAAACAGCGTGTGTTGATTATCGATGATGATTCCTCTATTTGCGGCATGTTGCGAAAGTTATTTGTGCGAGAGAATTGGTCGGTGAAAACCTGGAACGATCCCGTTGATGCCATCAAATGGGTTCGAGAGAACAGGATAGACCTGGTCTTCCTGGACGTGAAGATGGCACAAATGGACGGAATGCAGGTTCTGGAAAGAATAAAGAGGATCGATCGCCGCATCGAAGTGATCATGATGACAGGCTTTGCCACCATCCAGGCGGCAGTAATTTCCATTAAGAAAGGGGCTTACGATTTTATCACCAAGCCATTCGACGACCTGAACAAAATCGTGCTGCTGGCCAGAGAGGCCATTCAAAAAAAGCAGGAGCACGAAAGAGAGTCCCCTCCGACGCCAGCTTCAGCAAAAAGTCAGACGCCGGAGCGATTGTTGGGGCACAGTCTCAAGATACAGAACGTGCGGCGACTCGTCGACAAAATAGCTGATTTAGACAGTACGGTGCTGATTACTGGCAAGAGTGGTACCGGCAAAGAGCTGGTGGCCAAATCAATCCACGAAAAAAGTCGCCGGAGAAACAAGGGATTTGTAGCTTTAAATACGTGTGCCCTGCCAAATGAGCTCATCGAGAGTACCTTGTTCGGCTACGAAAAGGGAGCTTTTACTGGCGCTTACAAGACCAGTGTGGGCCTCTTCGAGGAGGTCCGTGGGGGTACGGTTTTTTTGGACGAAATCGGGGACACCAGCCCTTCTTTTCAAGCAAAGCTGCTGAGAATCTTGCAGGAGAAGGAGTTTCAGCGGGTTGGCGGGACAAGAACCCTGAAGTCAGGTGTGCGCATCATTGCTGCCACCAACAAAGATCTAATTGATGAAGTCAATCACGGCAAGTTCCGTGAAGATTTGTTTTACCGACTCAATGTCATTCACATTACGCTGCCACCACTGATTGACATGCGTGAGGATATTCCGCTCCTGGCTCAAGAATTCTTGCAGGATTTGTGCCGGAGACATGCAAAGGGAAGCTTCAGTTTTGCGCCAGAGGTAGTCGAACGCCTCGGCCAATATTCCTGGCCGGGCAACGTGAGGGAGTTAAAGAATGCCATTGAATACGCCGTTGGCGTCTGTGAAGGGAATGTCATCCGGTTGCACCACCTACCAGAACATCTCCAAAGCGCCGAGTGGCCCAAGCTGCCGTACCCCAGGCAAAAAATCGACTCGCTGCTTTACGACACAGAGAAGCAGTTGATCCAGGCAGCCCTGCAATCGACCAATGGCAATGTAACCCAGGCCGCAAAGCTCTCCGGCCTTTCCAGGCAGAATTTTTACTATCGATTAAAAAAATTTGCTCAAGATCCAGCAGATTTCAAGAATTAGGTGTCAGGATTTTTGACAGTGAAAAAAAATGTTACAAATAGCCCCTTTTTGAAAACATTGAAGTTAGCCGTCCGGTACTCAATTTGTTGACGTTTTGGTGAAAGCGCCCCCACTGCGAGAACAATAGGGTGATTAATTAAGCCTTTTAGAAATAGGCACTTAGGTTTTTTTGAGTGCCTATTTTTTTTATGGCAGGTGGTTTGCAAAAGAAGGTAACAATAATCGCATAAATGCAAATCATGCAGCCTAACAACATAATACACAAGCTCGTAGAACAGGACGGCATCGAATCGGTGGACCTGAGTCAGGTGGGTGAGATCAATCCTGACATTCTCAATCTGATTCCGGAACACATCGCCATTAAGTACAAACTGATTCCCTTTTCCCGTGAGGGGGATTCGATTGCCATCACCATGGCCAATCCTTACGATATCGTTGCTCAAAACGCGGTCAGGGCCAAAACGAGTTTGAAGCCCAGATGCTACTTTACTTCTGAAGATCAGTTGGAGGAGTGGATCAGCAAACTATACTACCAAAACGAAACTCTCATCGAAGAGATTGAAGATGCCATGGAAGTCGGCATTGAGGTGGAGGAGGAGGCTCAGGAAGAGGTTAGCCTGGAGGTACTTAAGGTCAAGGCACAGGATGCCCCGGCCATTCGTTATGTCAACTACATTCTTCTCAAGGCCATCCAGGAACGGGCAAGCGACATTCACATTGAACCCCAGGAGGCAGATTTGCGCATCCGTTTTAGAATCGATGGCGCCTTGCGTCAAATCGCCTCCCCACCCAAGAAGTTGCAGTCGGGAATCATTTCCAGAATCAAGATTTTAGCCTCTTTGGACATTGCCGAACGCCGGATCCCCCAGGACGGCCGTTGCAAGGTGCGGCTGTTAGGCAGAAGCGTTGATTTTCGAATCTCTACCTTGCCAACCATTTACGGCGAAAAATTGGTCCTGCGTATTTTGGATAAAGCCAGCCATTCTCTAAGTATTCAAGATATTGGCTTTGATCAGGCTATGCTCGAAAGATTCAAGCAAGTCCTCAAGGAACCCCACGGCATCATTCTGGTCACCGGTCCTACGGGCAGCGGAAAGACGACCACGCTATATTCTGCCCTGAGTTTCATCAATAGCGAAGAGAAAAACATCATTACCATTGAAGACCCCATTGAATACCGCCTCAAGGGCATTAACCAAATTCAAGCCAGAGCGCAGGTGGGATTGACCTTTGCGGCCGGGTTGCGGTCCATTTTGCGACAAGACCCGGACGTGGTCATGGTTGGTGAGATTCGCGATTTAGAGACCGCTGAAATTGCCATCCGCGCTGCCCTGACCGGCCATCTGGTGTTCAGCACGCTGCACACCAATAGCAGCATCGCTACGATCATGCGACTCGTCGACATGGGGATTGACAAGTACTTGATCTGTTCCTCCATCTTGCTCATTGTTGCCCAACGGTTGGTGAGAAGAATCTGTCTGCATTGCGCGGAAGCCTACAACCTTGATGCGGCTATGGTGCACCGAATCGAAGATGAAGTGCGGCACTTGAAGATTAGAAATTTCCGGCGGGGTCGAGGTTGCAAGCGTTGCGGCGGCACGGGTTACTGGGGTAGAGTGGCGGTTTACGAGTTTTTGTTTCTCAACAATGCCTTGCGAGAACTGATTCTGCAATCGGCCAGCCTGAACCAAATAGCGCAGAAGGCAAAAGAGCTTGGCATGGAGACTCTCTGGACGAACGGGCTAAAAATGGTGTGCACCGGAATCACTACGATTGAAGAAATACTAAAAGTAACCCCGACCAGTGATTCATTTTAAAAAAAGAATCAAATCGGAAGAAATCTATGCGTTTGCAGAGCAGATGTCTACTTTGTTGGACGCGGGCGTCCCCGTGCTTTCGTGCTTGAATCTAATGGCGCAACAGAGCGAGGATAGCGAATTTAAGCGGGTCCTGGAGAGAATAGTCAAAGATGTCAATGCCGGTGTTACGTTGTCCATAGCCTTTGCCAAATTTCCCGACATTTTTTCCAGTCTATTCCTGGCAATGGTGCGGATGGCTGAAGAAGTTGGTAACCTGGCGCAGGTTCTGAACCAGCTCTCCATTTACTTGAAAGAACAGGACCAACTGAAAAAGAAGATCAAGGCGGCGATCACTTACCCGCGCTTTGTGCTTGGATTTTTCTTGCTGGTGTTGCTGGCCATCATATTCGGATTGATTCCCAAATTCAAGGAAATTTTCGAGAGTTTTGACGCAGAGCTGCCCGTTCCAACGCAAATGCTCTTGAATGTGAGCAATTTCGCGAAAGATCATTTGTTCGCCGAGTTGCTGCTATTGGCCGGCGTGGTTTTTCTGTTTAAACAATATCAAAAGTCGCCGTCAGGGAGGTACTTCCTCGACAGGATGAAATTGAGTCTTCCTGTGGTGGGGGAGTTGTTCTCCAAATCTGCGCTTGCCAAGTTTTGTCGCACCTTAAGCGTCTTATTACAGAGTGGCGTCTCATTTGTGGAATCCCTCGAAATTGCGGGTGACACCACGCAGAACGTGCTGTTTCAAGATGCCTTGCGCGAGGTCAAACAAGGGATCATTGAGGGCACCTCGCTCAAGCAACAATTAAGCAAATATCCGGTCTTCCCTCCGCTCATGGTTAAGATGGTGTCCGTTGGTGAGGAATCGGGCTCTTTGGACAAAATGCTCAGCAAAATCTCGGAGATGTACGATGCGCACGTGGATTCAAAAATTTCTGGTCTGTCTTCGATTATTGAACCCGCCCTAATGATTGGCTTGGGCGCCGTGGCCCTGGTGGTCATTATCGCGTTGTACCTGCCTATTTTCAAGATGAGCACTGTCATACATTGAGCGCAGTGGCTTAAATTAACGTTTTTTGCACCACAATGGAGGTATTTCTGATGAAAACTTTAAGACAAGATCGCAGAGGGTTTACCCTGGTTGAATTGATGATTGTCATCGTCATCGTGGGGGTGCTGGCTGCGGTAGCCGTGCCCATTTACCAGGCCAACGTGAAGAGGTCTAAAGCCAGCGAGGCCGATGCTGCATTGGGTACGATTCGTACGGCTTTGAGGGTGTACTACGCGGAAAACCAGTCCTATCCAACGGCGGGCACGGCCGTGGCCGTAACCAGTCTCAGCATCGACATTCAGGCGGCAGATCTAAATGGCAAGTATTTTTCGGCCACAGATTATACGTACATCTCGGCCGATGGTATCAGCTACACCATCAAGGCAACGGGCTCCGGGGCTCAAGCGGGCATCAACCGTCAGATGGACCAGGCTGGAACCTTGTCCAGTTTCTAATAGGTACCAATGCTCCCAATTGCTATAAACCGCAGAGACCGCACAGGAAGCAGAATTTTGCCTTCGGCTGGCCTCTGCGGTTCCTATTCACCGAGGTGGCGACGGAAACTATTTAGCCAACAGCACCCTTGGGCACCCCTCAAGAGTCAGCGCGGCATGACGCTGGTTGAGGTCATGGTTGCTATCCTGGTTTTCCTCATCATTATGGTTGGGGGACTGAATTATTTTGTCTTGCCGCAGACCGTCATCGTGCGGCAGGAGGTGAAACGACTGGCTCTTTCCAACGCGTTGCAAAAAATGGAATCTCTGGCGGCCTTGAGTTTTGCCCAGCTCAATTCCAGCTTGAATGAATCCGGAACTTCTTTGACTTTAGGGTCCGTGTCGGCAAGTAGACAAACGACGATTACTGAAGTGGACGATCCGGCCGATGGCCAGGGGGTTTTCGATGGGGATGGTGATCTGGTGGATTACAAAAACGTAGTTGTGGAGATTTCCTGGAACGACGGCAACAGCCAGGTGATTACTCTAAGCACGGAGGTGAGCAAGTTTGGCAGGTAGGAATGACAATGAGAAAGGTTCTTCGGTTTTCATGCAGCCAACGGGGTTCACCGTGGTGGAGCTGGCGATTGCCTTGATCACCAGCGCCATTGTCCTTATCGGCATTGCTATTATCGTTGCCGGTTCCTACAAATACCTGAGAGACGGCACCGCAAGAGTGCAGCTCCAGCAAGATTATTCGTTCATTGAGATGCTCCTTTCGACCAATCTGCAGCAAAGTACTTACGATTCCACCGAGGTTTACAATTCGTTTGCTGACTTCTTGACCGGGCAACCGCCACAGTCGTCGGGGAGCTGCATTAAAACCGCCGTGCCTTCACAAGGTTGGAACGTTTTTTACCGGGATAGCCTTGATTTCAAACTACTGACTTCAGATTCCTCGGCCGCGACGCTGGTGGCAGGCGTGGTGGCGAATTTGAGTTTTGTCAAACAGACCAATTCGGTAAGAACGGATTTGACCTTGAACCGTACTGGTTGGAGCGTTGGGGGTAGCCTGGTGGCTGCTTTCAGAAATTAGGTCAACAACATGAAAGTACCTTTAAAAAAGAGTCCATTGTTCGAGTCCCAGGCAGGCTACATCCTGGGCCTGGTGTTGGTGTTTTTTGTGATATTTACGATCTTAGGGCTTTCCTTCATACGCCTGGGCGGGTATGAACAACTGCAAGCTGTACAAGCTTTGAACAAGGCCAATGCGTTTTACAACGCAGAAAGCGGCATTCAAAAAGGGTTGTGGTTGTTGAACCGTGTCTCTACCGGCCAGGCGTCTTACTCCGACGCAACGGTTACGGTGGTGTTTGATTCCGCAAACCAGACACTGACTGCGGTGGGCCAGTCCGGCAATGCCAGCAGTACCATTCAGGTTGCCGTCGACCAGGACAATCCTTTTCGACACATCATCTCTTATCAAGACAAATTGGAGTTGAATGAATCGCAGGTGACCCTTTCTTATGTTCCAGGGGCAGAACCCAAGCAAACCTTGCATTTTCCGGTGCCAGACATGGCCTATTACCTCAGCATCGCCGACACGTTTATCGACCTGGGCGGCACCGGGGAGATTCACCTGCTGGGCGACACCCTTTACGGCATCATTTACGTCAACGGGAAAATACGGGTCCAAAACGGCACCGTCGTGTACGGCAGCCTGGTGGCAACCAACGACGTAAAATTCGATGGCCCCAGTGAAATTTACGCACAACAAGTGCCGGTGTCGAATCCGTATTACCCGGCTTATTTTCCCGCAGTGATCTCGGGCGATTCGGTACACGCTGAAATCACCGGCACCCCCGAACAGGTCATCCATGGTGCGGTCTATTCGGCCGGGGAGGCCGAAGAGCGGGGCGGCCTCTGGACCGGCCCGGTTGTCGCCGACGAAGTGGAGATCAAGAACAATTCCACGCTCACCGACCTGGGCAGTGCCATCTACTATGTGCATCCGCCAGGGTTTATTTATCCGGGCAATATCATGGGTGACACAACCATCAAGCCCGGTTCCTGGCAAAAACTGTAAGTCGTCGAGATGCCTATGAACTTTTTGAACAAAAGAATCAGCGTGGCCATTGACCTGGGGCCTTCCGAGGTAAGAATCGCCGGATTGTCCCGCCACAAGAACGCGGTGCATTTGCTCTTCTTCGAAATCGTTGATCTGCCGCAGACAGTCTCACTGAGTTCTTTGAGCCAGGTCGATGAGGAAATGTACGTTAGCATACTGCGGGGTTTGTCGGTCAAATACCGCCTCCACCGTGCCAATATTTCCGCGACGCTTCCGGCCAAATCTGCTGTGTTAAGAAACCTGAAACTCGACTTACCCATCGACGAGACCAGGATTCACGAAGAGCTTGAGGAAGATATTCTAAACACGCATTTAGACAGCGCAGAATCTTTGCAACTTGCTTATCATCGTGTGGACGCTTGCGCATCAGAACAGGCGACGCAGGTACTTGTTTGCGGCACGGCCAGGTCTACTATTGCCAGCTCTTTAAACCTGTTCAAAAAGTGCGGATTGAGAGTGTCAGCTTTAGAATTGGACGCCACCAGCGGCTACAACGCATTTTACATTCTCCTGGGTAGGACGCTGAAGCAACCCGTGGCCTTTGTCATGTTTGGTTTTGAGTATTCCATTTGCGCCGTCCTGAATCCGGGTGCGCTACCTTACTTTTACCTCATCGAGCTGGGCGAGCAAGCTCTGGTCGATCGACTGGCAAGGCGATTGGACCTCACCTATTCTAAGGGTGAGGCTCTGAAGAACCAACTGTGCCGAACCGACGCCGGCCACGCGCGCCCTGAGCAAAGGTCCAGGTTAGAAGCGTTGGTGCACGAGTTTAGCACCACCGTAGCTGAAAAGATCAAGAGGGGTCTGCGCTATTGCCAGTCCCGTGAAAACATTGTGTTTGAGAAGATTTTTCTCACCGGCAGAATGCCTAATCAGAGCTTAATGGAGAAGGTCATCAACGAAAAACTTCAACTCGAGGCTGAGTGTTTCAATCCGTTGAGCTTCTTTAGGAAATCCGTCTCAGAAAATAGTACGCCTAACAATGGAAGAAAATCATGCGGTTATTTGCTTTCACCGGTCATCGGGAGTCTCCTCAGCAGCCAATAGACGGCGTTATCAAGATCAACTTCCTTGAGGACAAAGTCCAGCTTGACAAACACAATCGCAGGGAGCATTTCTTGTTTCTTACCTATTGTGCAACCCTGGTAATTTCTTGCTTTTTTATGATTCTCAATTATCAAAAAATACACATTCTCAAATCCGTGTATTCTGAGGATCGGAAGAGATTAGAACAGAAGATAAGAAAGGTAATGCCCCAGTATCAGACCGCACTGGCTTTGAGCAAGAAAAGAAAGGTGCAGCGCGAGAAATTGAGCCATCTTTTTGACGGCGCCTGGGAGCCGTCTATTTTGTTGGCGACTCTGGAGAATTTGGCTCTCTCGACTCCGAAAAATGTTTGGGTTAAGGAGGTCAGCCTGACCACCATTCGCGCCCCGGCTTCAAAAAAGAATGAGAAGGTCACCACCAGGCCGGTCAACTCCATGAAAATCCAGGGGAAATTGTTTTTTGCTTTGAAAAACAACAACGGACAAATCCAGGAGTTTCAGAAAGCCCTCACCAAATACAGACCATTTTCATTGGCGCAGAGCCGCTTGGATTTGAACAGCATGAGAGTTGGCAAGCTCGGGGACAAGTACTTTCACGAATTCTCTTTGATATTTCTCTGGACTTCTAAGCTCTTGTAGCCAATGGTGCGGACAATTATTATGAACTGGAAAAAACACCTACCCAAGGACCAAAGGTATCTTTGGATTGTGGGCTCTTTTGTGCTGTTCCTTTCTGCCAACCTAATTTTTTGTTTCTATGTTCTGCAACCGGCCAGAACCAACATTGCAAGGCTGCGCATGGACATAAGCGAAATGACAGAATCGTATGTTGAGTTGCGTTCCATCAACATAATCGGAGTCCTGGCTAACCTGAGAGCACAGACAGATTTGCTGCAAGAAAGGCAATCATCTCTGCTTGCGAGTCGTATGTCTGAGAGCGACATCCCCGTGGTGTTGTCGAATTTGCAAAAGCAAGCCATAAGCGCGGGACTGACTACCAAGGGCCCAACCGTGCATTACGCCACGCTGGATCAGCATGACATCGTGTCCATCGATTTGTCGCTGGTCGGGTCTTTCCAGGAGATTTTGGATTTTTTGCGTTTTCTCAGAACCTGGAAACAGAAGCTTTTAATCAACGACCTGTCCATGAAGCTTTCAGACCATTCGCCGGGTTGGTTAACGACTCGAATTAAGCTGGTCGCACTGGTCACAACTTGAAAATATCCTGAATGCTATGAAAACGACAACAAGAGAAGAATACCTGCTGGGAGTTTTGATCTTAATGCTTATCGTTTTGTTATTCGTGAACTTGTACGAGTCCATCTCGTTGAGTGACGCGGATATTGAAGCGTCTGGCCAACACCAGGGTCTGGATTGGCAACCCTTGCAAGATAGATGCCTGAAGCTAATCCATGAAACTGAACAACCGGGGGCTGAAGTCATCTTCGGCACTTTGAAACGACCCGAACACGCTCTGGTCGTACAAAGAGATCCGTTTAAAAGGCCTTTCGGTGAACCGGCTCGAAACCGGGTAGCAAGAAAGAAATCCTTCTCGAGAAAGCCCAGAAATGTCGCTGCCAGGAACCCCACTTTGAACGGGATCATTTGGGAGGCCAAAGCTCCCGCGGCGGTGATCAACAACAAGATGGTCAGAGTAGGGGATAGGGTGCATTCCTTCAAGGTGGAGAGAATCAGCGAGAACAAGGTGGTCTTGACCGCACGCGAAAGGACTCTAATTTTGCAATTACCGGTGAAGAAATTGAGCAGCAAATGATTTTAAACGCGAGAAGTCAATGAAAAAATTATTCGTTACCCTCCTCACTTTGTTTTCGTTACTGACCCCGGCTAAAGCAGCTTCTGCGGCTGCAACTTTTTCACCCGGACCAGAGGAGCTTGCGCAGCAGCAAGGAACCCATAAACCGGAGAAAATCAATCTCAATCTGACCAGCGTGTCTCTGAAAAGTGTAATTCAGATTCTCGCTAACCGGTTGGGGAAGAATATTCTTTTTGATCCTGACTTCGTAGACAGAACCGTTACCTTGAATCTGAATCAAATCGAACCCCTGGACGCTTTTAAGGCGATCCTGGAAAGCAACAATCTGGGTTACCGGGAAATGGGGGAACGCCTTTATTTCATCACCAAGGCCAACAAAATCAGTAAGCAGACCATTGTAAGACATATCTACTGCAAATATGCCGATGCTGAAGAATTGCAGAAAATATTGAGCAAGGTGGTGATATCGGAGTTCGGCACGGTCATGTCGGACAAGAGAACCAACACTTTGATCATAAAGGAGAGTCCGGAAGTATTGACCAGAATGTTGGAGCTGATTCGGGCGATCGACCGCCCCATTCAGCAAGTCTACATTCAGGCGGCGATCGTCGAAATCTCGTCAATCGACGACCATGAATTTGGGGTCGAATGGCTCTGGAAGAAAGCCAATTACAAGTCTTTGAAAGGCCGGGTGGGAACACGTTTCGATCTCCGGGGTGACGGTGGTAGCGAATCGTCGGGCGAGGTTCAACTGCCCGCGGGCCAGGGGCTTGGCGTTGGCATCATCAATTCTAACATCGACGTGGTTCTCCACGCTTTGAGCGAAAACAACGACTTGAAGTTGCTTTCGCGTCCCAAGATCACCACGTTAGACAACCAGCAGTCCGTAATAGAAGTCGGCGATCAGATCCCGTTCAAAGTGCTCAACGAATTTGGGGTCACTTCCTTTGAATTCAAAGATGCCACTGTTCGCCTGGCAGTCAAGCCGCACATTATCGACTCTGAGTACATCATGTTGGACGTAGCCCCCAAAGCGGATTTTCAAAACGGTGCTACCCCGGATGGCACCCCCATCATCGCCACCCGCAAAGCTTCGACGAAAGTCAAAATCAAGAACGGACAGACCCTGGTCATCGGGGGCCTGATGCGCAATTCGCTGATCGTGAACCAAAGCAAAGTGCCTCTGTTGGGAAGCATCCCTTTGCTGGGCATGGCCTTTAGAAGCAAGAAATCCACCAAAGTGAGAACCGAATTGATCGTATTTCTCACGCCGATCATATTGGAAGAGGGAGTTTCTCAGGACATCTTTAGACAGGATTTTGGAATCAAGCATAAATTGGAAAAGAAATTCAAATAGAGGGAATCGTATTTTAATGGAAACTCAAACATCCGTTCTCGTCGCCGACGACCATGAAAACATTCTGCATTTGTTCAAAGACATTTTTAAGAAGACCAATTATCGAATCTTCCTGGCTTCCAACGGCATGGAGGCCCTGGAAACCGCCATCAAGCATAAAGTCGACCTGGCTTATCTCGACGTCAAAATGCCAATCATGGATGGGTTAGAAACGTTAGCGCAATGGAAACAAATCCAGCCTGCTACCCAAATCGTCATGATATCCGCCTATAATGATGAGAAGCTGGTGCAGAAGGCTATCGAACAGGGGGCGTTTACCTACCTGTTTAAACCGATCAACATCGTGGATATCTACGCCATAACCTTTCAGTGCTTGAAGAACATCGGTGTTGAGCCGGCTGCCGACACTTTAGATTTCCCTGGTCTTGTTTAGTGTTTCTGCAACGGCTTTGCAAGAACTGTCATAGATTTGTTAATTCCCCAAGACGACAGTGTTCCTGCCCTAAGCGTCTGTAAATGTGAACCTTCCCGTACACCTTGATTTCGTTTTTGTGTAACAGATTTGTGCCGATGCTACCGTGTCGAGTTTCTCGAATAAGCAAGGCGCGAGAAATAGTACATGGCTCTAATCTCTTGAAATGACAAGGGTTACCGTGTGGTGCCCTTGGCCTATTTCAACCGATTTGCGTTTTGGCATGGTGGTTGCCTGAGTATGGAGTAAATTTGCTTGTAACAGAACCATTACCAGAAGAGAACCATGGAAACAACCAGCAAGAGAGTTTTGGTGGCGGAGGCCAGCGACGAAATGAGTTGGCTCATTTGTAAGATAATAAGGTCGATCGGGTACGAGACCGTTAAATTAGGCACGTGTGAAGGCCCTGGTGCTGATGATCCTCTGGAGCACACAGACTACCTGGTCTTTGATTATTTCTGGTTTTGTAACCAGGCCACGGAGGTGAAGCATCGTGTTGCAAGGATCATCAAAGAGGATCGTGCGCTGCTTTTATCCTCTCTACCCGTTTGGGCAATTCAAAAAGATGTGGATGATTACGGATTCAAAAATATTCTGGAGAAACCTTTCGACATCAGCGCGCTCATCCAACGAATAGAGGAGGAAGTTCGGGAGTCTCGCGATGCCCATTGAGCAACGAGGGTGCGACAAGAAAATACTGATCCTCGACGAGGACCCCTACACCCGGAAGTTTTTCCACTCTTTCTTAAGGGAGTTCCCGGCTGTGGTGATGACATTGGGGGATGGAGAAGAGGCGGTGAGATTGATGGAAAGAGAACCGTTTGACCTTCTTTTCGTCGATGCTCACCTGCCTCGATTTATTAAGAGAAAAGTGTTTGAGGGGATCGTTGCTCAGAAGGGTCGGCCGATAACCGTGCTCATGCTGGGGCTCTGGCAGGAACCGGCGGGCGAGCCGCTGGCCTATGAGATCAATTGTCGCTACCTTCGCAAGCCCTTTGACTTAGCGCTGCTCAAGCGCATCGTCAACCAGTCGTTGGTGTGAAGCCCTTCCTGTTGATGGGCCGGGGTCGCAGTGGCGTTTGCTTGACCCCTGCTTTGTTTAACTCGGTTCGCACCGCAGAGGCCAGGGAATTGGGTTTAACCGGCTTGGGAACGAAGGCCCCGGCCCCCAACCGCAGAGCGTCCTGCACCCGGTTGGACATGGCGTAGCCGGTCAAAATGATGGCTTTTTGATCTGGTCGGAATTCCAGGATTCGTCGGTAAGTTTCGGTACCGTCGATGCCGTCCATCACCATATCCAGAATCAGCAAATCTTGAGGATGATCTTTAACATGCTTGACGGCCAGTTCGCCGCTTTCCACTCCATCGACGTGGTAGCCTAATCGTCGTAAAATGACGCTTGCAACCCTTCTTTGCACCGGGTCGTCATCGACAACCAGAATCTTCTCGTTGCCCCCTTTGGACTTTTCCAGTTTTTTCAGGACTTCTTTTTCCGCAACTTTGTTGGCCGGGAAGAAGAGGGAGAAGGTTGTGCCCTGTCCCAGGGTGGAGTCAACCGTGATGTAGACGTTATGATCCTCCATGATCCCATGAACGACGCTTAAACCGAGACCTGAGCCGCGCATGCGGTCCATTTTTTTGGAGGTAAAAAATGGGTCGAATATCTTGTTCGCTATATGAGGATGGATGCCAATCCCTGTGTCCGAGATGTCGAGCCGCACGTACTTGCCGGGTTCCACCGTTTGGTAGCCCTTTAACGGTTTCTCCAGGTAGGTATTCCTGGTGCGGATGGTCAGGATGCCTTTTCCCCGCATGGCTTCTTTGGCATTGATGATAAGATTGGTCAGCGCCCTGGTAAGCTGGGCCGCCCCACCCTGGACCAAATAAAGTTCATTGGCTAATTCTTCCTCTATTCGGATATCCCTGAAAAATGCCTGCGAGGAGACGACCTGATGCACCAGAGCGTTTAAATCGATGGGTTCCACGGTGTAATGCCCGCGTCTTCCCAGGGCCAGGAGCTGTTGGTTGATTTCAGAAATTTTGTCGGTGGCAAACTCCATCTCGTCGAGCATTTCCAGGACCTTTTTGTTCCTGGGTAGGCTTTCACGGATTAAGGGCGGGTAAGCGGCCAGAGGGGAAAGCAGGTTGTTGAAATCGTGGGCGATTTGGCCGGCAACCCGTCCCGCGGTTTCCAGACGCTGAGCGCGTGCTAAGATTTCCTGCAGATTCTTCGTTTCGGTGATGTCGCGACAAACCACCCGGATCGATTGAAGCTTGCCATCGATGTCCTTGAGCAAGGAAAATTCCTCGCTGGCCCACACGATCTCCCCACTCTTGTGCCGCAAACGAACCTCCATGCATTTTGGCGGAGCTCCGGTTTTGTGCATCTGAGCAATGGCCTTTGTCAGTTTCTCATGATCTTCAGGAACCACAAATTGGCCGAATGGCTTTCCCAGAATCTCTTTGAGCTCAAAGCCCAACTTCTTGAGTCCGCGCCGGTTAAATCCCTGAACCGTGCCATGTGGGTCTAAGATGACGTAAATGTCGGGAGAATTGTCGAACAGATCCTGATAGCGCATTTCGCTCTGCCGCTTGGCCTCTTCGGCACGCTTGTAGTCGCTGATATCGGTGGCCACGCCAACCACACCTGTAACACGGCCACGGGCGTCTTTGATCGCAGAATACTTATTCTCAAAGGTTACCCCGTTGACTTCCACCACTGAAGTGAAAGATTCCCCTGACAATGCCCGTCGAACATTTTTCAAAATCTCTGGCACATCTTTGTACACTTCAAAGACCGACTTTCCGGTGACCTCGCCCGGCTTGAGCCCCAGGGACTTCAGAGCCTTTCCTTCCGACAGGGTAAAAATGCCCTGACTGTCCAGGGCCCACAGGATGATCGGCGCACCGGAGACCACCATGCGCAGTCGTGCCTCACTTTGGCGCAGGGCTTGCTCGGCCCGCTTTCGCTTGGAAATATCGCGCACGATGCCCGTGACCAACTGTTTGTCCTGGTCGCTAACATACCCAAAGGAGATTTCTAATGGGACATCAGTGCCGTTCTTGTGCAATCCCACGACCTCAATGGGGTCGATTGAGCCAGGCTTCCTGTTTGCACTGAGGAACCTTTTCAGGGCCTCTTCATATCGCCGACGGGAAGAGCTGGGAATTAACATGGTAATTTTCTTGCCTTGCATTTGCGCAGTGGAATATCCAAACAGCTTCTCTGCGGCGCGATTGACCAGCAAGATTTTGCTGTCCTGGTCGATGGTGAAAACGGCATCCGAGGCGGTTTCCGTCACGAGGCGACAGAGTTTTCCCTGTTCTCTTAACGCCTGCTGAAGCTTACGACGCTTGCGTGCTGATCTTTCCAGTTGCGCGATTTTTCTCTTTAGAGAATCCAGCTCTTGGATCAAAGCTGCTTTGGTGGGTTGTGCTAAGGGCATGTCGGTCTCCTAAGAATAGAGAGCAGTTTCTCTCGGTTGTTGTTACCAATGTCCCTAATGCAGATTGAAATTCCCTATTGTTAGGAGGGCCGGTCGGACGAAAAAAGATATGTGTTTTTACTGCGAGACTAATTTCTGTAATATCAGAAGATTAACGTTCGTAGCTTGATGAAAAATCACACATGCACTGAAGAATGTTACCCATAAAATCGGAAAACTATCTGTTGGCCCTCAGTCATATCAAAATAAGTAAAAGCGCATTCTAAAGCAAGCAGAAAATTGTTAAAGATTGCTCTAAATTGTTAAAAAATTGAAACCTTACGCCGCTATCTGTCTTCCAGTCTTGCCAGCGGGATTGCAACCAGGATTGTGGTGCCTGCATGAGGCTTGCCGGTGATTTTGACCTGCCCGCCCCAGAGATGGGCACGTTCTCGCATGCCCAGCAGGCCCAGGGATTTGTGACTTTTGAGTTCGCATTTTTTGATGCCGCGGCCGTTGTCCTTAACTTCGAGGGTTACCTGGGTTTTGGATTTGTGTAATCTCACCCTGATCCGCGTGGCTTGCGCATGCCGGGCCACGTTGGTCAGGGTCTCCTGGAAAATCCTGAATAGGGTGGTTGCCCGATCTCGATCCAGGTCGAATTCTGCCGGCTTTGAGGAAGAGTTGCATTTGATGTTTGTGCGCCGCTCGAATTCTTGCGCTTGCCATTCAATGGCCGCCACGAGGCCCAGGTCGTCCAACAGATGGGGCCGTAGTTCCGTGGCAATCCTCCGTACGGTGTGAATGGTTGAGTCGATCACCGAATACATGGCCGTGAGCCGCTTCCGCAACGACTGTTGCTCCGGGGTGATCTTACCTTCCAACCAGGAAAGATCCATCTTCAAGACGGTCAAGGCCTGCCCTAATTCGTCGTGGATCGTCCGGGCGATGCTGGACCTTTCCTCTTCGCGCACGGTCTGCAAGTGGGCCGCCAGGTCCCGGAGTTGTTGGCGGGACTCTTTCAAGCGTTTCTCGGTTTGCTTGCGCTCGGTGATGTCGCGAAAAACCACTTGCACCGCCGGTTTGTTTTTGAAGGTAAAGGACATGGCTGCGACCTCAACGTCAATAGCGGTGCCATCGAGCTTCAGAAATTTCTCTTCAATGAGAGGAGCTCCTTTTTTCTCTTGTAAAGTCATCTGAATACGCTTCTTGGCCAGTTCTCGGTAATCAGGGTGCACGAAATCCAGGACCGGTTTGCCCAGGAATTCGTCTGGCTTCTTAGCGCCGAACATGGCGGTACAGGCTGGGTTCGCAAACACAATTTTCCCTTCGCTGTGCACGGTGATGGCAGCAGGGGAGACTTCCACCAGTGCGCGGTAGCGTTCCTCGGTTTCCTGCAGAGCCTGTTTTGCGTGGACGCGTTCGGAGATGTCACGGACGATGCCAATAAAATGATGCTTGCCGTCTTTGACGAATTCCCCAAAAGAAATTTCCAGAGGTATCTCGGTCTTATTCTTGTGCAATCCGGTCAGTTCAATGGCATGCCACGACAACCGTCGGTGACCGCTTTTGAGGTAGTGCTGCAAAGCGTGCCGATGTCGTTTTTGCAGCCGCTTGGGCATCAGCATGGTGAGCTTGTTGCCCAGGATTTCAGACGCCGAATAACCAAATATCTTTTCCGCCGCACTGTTGACAAATGAGACCCGGCTGGCTTCATCGATCATGATGATGGCATCGGTGGCGGTCTCAGCGATGAGCCGGTACCGTTTCTCGCTGATTCGCAGAGCCTCCTCGGCTTGCTTTGGTGCGCTCAGGTCGCGAATCAAAAGGACGATCCGGATGGTGGCATCCGCAGCCTCCGCTGCCGAACAAATGAGAATCTCCACTGGAAACGACGTACCGTCCTTTTTTCGCATCCATGACTGAAGCTGTTCTGTTTTGCCGTTTTGAGCAAATTTAACTTTGTCGCGTAAACCGTTTGCCAGATAGCTATTGATGGTTTCTTTCAGGGCCTCGAGACTATTTTCCGCAAATAGTTGTCGGAGTTGGATGCCCTGTTTGAAATGGTTTGGCGAGTAGCCGAAAAGGGCCAAAGCCAGACGATTCATGAAAGTTACGCGCAGTTCCGCAACGTCAAAGGCAAGCAGTGCTTCAGGCAAAAAGTAAAGAAACTCGTCAAAACGGTTTTGTAAGCTTTGTAATTCGTTTGCCATGGGCGGATGGTCTCGTGTTTTGGTAGACATTCCCAATCTCCTCTGATTAAAAAGCCTGAATCAATATAACAAGATTTTGTGGGCTAAGCAATTCTTTTTGCTTGCATTTTTCCTGCTTTTAGACTATTAATAAAGTAGCTTTGAATCGGAGACCCTCATGCGACACGCCCGATTTCCACTGCTTCTCATCCTTGTATTCCAGATCGGTCCCGCCTCTGCGCAACAATGGCTGTGGGTTCAGGACGCCCGAGTGCTCAATCGCAGCGGCGTGCAAAGTCGTGGCGTAGGACGCCTCGACTTCGGCGATATCGACGGCGACGGCTATGTCGATTTGCTCATGCTCGATAAAGAAGGATTGCAAGCCTACCAGAACCTGACTGCCGAGAATTTCGTCCAGTTTCAAAGGCGACCGGATTGGGAAACGGGCATTGCCTTGGATTCTGTTGAATATTCCACTGTCCCTACATTGACTGACCTGGACGGAGATGGTAGGTCGGAGATGATCGTTCCGAATTCCAGCATCAAGGTCTGGAAAAACAGGGCAAAGACTGGAGAAGTCCGTTGGCAGCAAGCAGATTCCTTGCTTGCGGGTGTGCACGGTAGGCGGTATTTGGCCGTCGCAGACCTCGACGGCGACGGCGATGTGGATATTGTCACACGCAATCCGAACAAATTGTGGGTGTACTGGAATGTGGGAACGCCAACACAACCCGCGTGGCAGGCAGATTCCTCCGCCATTGACATGGCTGAGATTTTGCGAGAAACAGGAAGAAGCTCTTTTAACAACATCAGATTTGCTGATTTGGACAATGATGGCGACGCGGATTTCTTGGCGACTTTTGTGGTACCCATTGCGTTTGGGGAGCTCGTTATTTTGGAGAATGTGAGCCAGCGGGACTCGTTGCACTTTCGACGCTTTGATCCACCAAAAGGCTTTTTCGGAGGTTGTCCTTTAATCGTTGCCGTTGGAGACGTCAACAATGACGACACGGTGGACCTCGCGCTTGCAGATCACGAACCGTTTGTTTCCTTCAGGAGAAATGCTGGTACGCCGGAACAAATGAATTTCGAAAGCCCCGTGCTTTGGGGCCGTCCCCAAGGTTTTTTGGAGACGGATGTTGCAGTGGGCGACCTGGACGCCGATTCCGATCCCGACCTGGTTTTGGGCACGGCGCAACCTCCCACGGACATTGCGCCCGCGGTTAGCCAAATACAGATTTATCCCAACGAAGGCAACGCGACTTTTTTTAACTGGCAACACCACAGGACTGTGCTCGATATTGGGTACCAGAATCTCAAAGCCACGGTAAGTTTCAACGATTTTGACAGCGATGGAGATTTGGACCTGGCGGTCGGCGCGGTTCTCGTCGAAGGAGATATTTTGCATTACAAAGAGATAGGTTCTGAAATCGGTTACTACAAGAATCTGACTGGTGGCCTGTTCGCAGCGTGGGAACTCGATTCCACGGTTTTTGCCCAGTTCGCCGTCGATTCCATTTACTACGATCCGGTCCTGTTCGATTTTAACGGTGACGCCGCCCTGGATTTGTTGGTGCAGATGCAAGGTAGCTACCGATTCTTCGAAAACACTGGATCGGTGGACCAGTCCCAGTGGGAGATGAGATCGGATTGGTCGGTTGGTCTGGAAGAAGAGGCCCATTATCGTGCGGCTGTTGCCGATTTGACCAGAGACGGGCTACCCGATTTGGTATTTGGCGAATTGGACGGTAAGCTCAGTTTTTATGAAAATGTTGGGACGAGTTCCAAGCCGATGTGGCAGTTGCTTCCTGCCACATTCGAGGCAATCGCGGTGGATTCTGCGGCTGCACCGGCGTTTGGGGATTTGGACGGAGACCGCGATTTAGACCTGCTAATTGGAGACTCCCAAGGCAGAGTCTTTTACTTCCGCAACGAGTCCACGGTGGCGGTTGCTGCACAACCGAAGGCCACGCCGACAGATTTCAGGCTGTTCCAGAACTACCCCAACCCGTTCAACCCCGCCACCACCATCGAATACCAGATCGCCCGGCCGGGCCGGGTGCAGCTTGTGGTTTACAATCTGCGCGGCCAGCGGGTGCAGGTGCTGGTAGACAAGAAGCAGCCTGCCGGCACTTACCGCGTGAGCTGGGACGGTCGCCGTTCGGGCGGCAGCGCGCAAGTGGCCAGCGGCGTTTACGTTTATGAGCTGCGGGTTGGGGAGGCGGTAGTCCAGCGCAAGAAGATGGTTTTGCTGCAATAAGGGGTCACGGTTCGTGTGCAACCTTTCGACACATTTCGTCCAAACGGCTTGAGGCGAGGCTCAGGTTAAATTGGAGCAACTGGTTGTACATTTTATTCATCAAAATATGGAATCATATCCTGGTGAGAACTCATGAAACGAGTTTTATTGGTACTGATTATGTTTTTGTTTGAAACAGCCTCTGCCCAACAATGGCTGTGGGTGCAAGAGGACCGCGTTCTGAACCCCAGCGGCGTCGACATTCGCAATAACAGCGCCCAGTTTCAAGTGCTGGATTGGAACCACGACAGCCTGTGGGATTTTGTGATCAACCAGGAAGGCGTCCTGGAATTGTACCAGCAGGTCGCCGGGCAACCCCCGGTTTGGGAATTAAAAAAGGTGGATTTTCCGCAGATTGGTTTTAATGCCGATTACTCAGGACCTCTGCCGAAGAATTTTGAATTCATCGATTGGGACTCAGATGGCGACTACGATTTGGCAGCCGACAGTTCTCTCTTCTGGTGGAATCTGGGCAGCAACGCCAGTCCGAGGTGGGTGCAAGACGACTCCTTGCTGGCCGGCATTGAAGGAGGCTTCGACTTTTTCTTCGTGGATTACGACGGCGACGGCGATTGGGACGCCACCGCGGAACCCAAAATTTCGCCACAAGCTGCTTTTTTCTTAAACGAAGGGAGCAACCGACAGCCTCTCTGGACAAAAAATGACAGCTTGCTGCCGCCTGGCCAAGCTGCCCGATTTGTGCAATGGGATTCTGACCATGTTTTGGATTTAGCTTTGGTTACGGACGTGCCAGTTACAGACAGTCCGCTGATGTTGGAGTTGTCACCATTTCTGAACCAAGGCGATGCGCTGAATCCGAAATGGGAACGACGAAAGGAACGAATTCTACTCTGGATTGCAACGACAAGCGCGACCAAGCCTGCGTACGACATCGTTGATTTTGATTACGATTCGTTACTGGATGTTGTCAAAACCGATTGGAAGCTCCATGTTGCCGTACACTCAAATCACGGTACAAGCGATTCCACAGGCTTTCTTGCTGCTCCAGATCTGCTCCTGGGACCCATTAATGTGACTTCCAAAGCTACCCCCGCATTTTTTGACGCCGATGCGGACGGATTTCGTGATTTAGTAGTTACTGAAGATATTGTCCTTTATTTTTCACTCGATTTTTTCACTGACGGTCGCATCCGGGCCTATGAAAACCTAAACGGCCATTTCGATCCCGGATTTCAATTAAAAGAGAACGTGCCGAAAGTAAGATTCACTTTCCAACCGAATCTGAAGAAAAGTCTCACCTTGTCATTTGCCGACGTCGATAAGGATGGTGACCAGGATTATTTGCTTGGCTTCATTCGAACCAATGGCGCGGATATGGAAGTTGGCACCGGCATTCTCTATTTTCAAAATAAAGGCACAGCGACTGAACCCAACTGGCAGGCGGATACTACGCGCTTCACTTCTTTTCTCCAGCCCGATTCTTTGTTCTACGCCCCGCAACTCGTCGACATAGACCACGACGGTGACCTGGATCTGTTTCTGCAACGCCAGGAGGAGTACACCTTCTACGAAAGACTTGACACTGCAGAAGAAAGCTGGCAGGAAAACCGGGCGTGGCTCATGGGCGTTAACTCCAGGCGGCACCACCAGGCAGTATTTGTCGATTTGACCCGCGACGGCAAAGAGGACCTGGTATTTGGCGAAGAGGACGGTACCCTGGTTTTTTACGAAAATGTTGGCACGTCCGCCTGGCCTCAGTGGCAACTGGTGGAGAATGTTTTTGGCGGCATCGACGTTGGTTTCTCCGCCGCCCCGGCTTTTGCCGACGTAAGCGGCGACGGTTTGGCGGACCTGGTGGTGGGCAATGCCGAAGGCCGGCTGTTTTACTTCCGCAACGAGTCCACGGTGGCGGTTGCTGCACAACCGGAGGCGGGACCGACAGATTTCAGGCTGTTCCAGAACTACCCTAACCCGTTCAATCCCGAAACCGAAATCCGCTACGACCTGCCGGCGGAAAAGCATGTGACGCTGACCATCTACAATCTGCTGGGGCAAAGAATAAAAACGCTGGTGGACGAAACCCAGAAAGCTGGCAGCTACTCGCTCCGGTGGGACGGCACCGATGCCCAAGGAAAGAAGCTTCCCAGCGGCGTCTATTTGTACCGCTTGGAAGCGGGCAGGTTTGTGAGGGTGAAGAAAATGTTGGTGGTGCGCTGAATTGTTCCAAGCAGAGGGATGGAAAGAAATGAAAACAAAAACTACATCCATTCTTATTTTTCTGACGTTTCAGCCTTTGTTTAAAATAGCCTACGGCCAGCCTGCGCAATTTACGGAGGTAGCACAAGTTTCAGGCCTGTGGAATTCAGGCACTCCAGAAGTTCTCAACCGTGCACTACAAGCCACGTGGGTGGATTACGACCACGATGAAGACCTCGACCTATTCTATACGGATGGATTGAAGAATTTTCTGTTCCAAAATCAAGGGGGCGGCACATTTGCGAATGTCATCGTCGGTACCGGGCTTGAAGACAGTTCAAATATTTACCTCGGTTCCACCTGGGGCGATTTTAATAACGACGCCTTAATCGATGTCTTTTTTAAGACCGAGATGAGTTTCCCTCAGCTGCTTTACCAGAATACAGGTCAAGGCTACTTTCAGGACATCACTCCAGCTTCTGGACTCCAGATTGAGGGCGGCGTCATGGATGCCAGTTGGATGGACTACAACGGTGATGGATTTATCGATCTATTCGTTTGCAATTTAGTTGCTCAGACGCTGGTGTACCGGAGTAATGGCGATGGGACGTTTGCCAATGTCACGCCCGGTTCAGGCCTTGAAGCCGACAGTTCGAGGAATGTGGCGCTGTCCTGGTCGGACTATGACCAGGATGGCGATATGGAC
>JBHHYI010000063.1:0-22518 GCA_046757525.1 bacterium
TAACGGCCAGATTACCGCTGGCGTCGCGGGAGCGCGCCTGGAAGTGGTAGGTGGTTCCGGCCTGCAACCCGGTGAGCACCTGGCTGTGCGAAGTGACCAGCTCGGTCTGCAAAGCAGAGGTGGTGTCGTAGGTGGTGTCCACACCAAAGACCACCTCACTGTCTGCGGCTTCGTCGGTGCTCCAGGTGATGGTTGCCTGGCTGGCTGAGAGGTTCTGCGCCGCCACCTGGGAGATCACCGGCGGCGTGGTGTCCGGCGCTACGGTGGTGAAGGAGAAATCTGCGCTAACCGCCAGATTGCCGCTGGCGTCGCGGGAGCGCACCTGGAAGTGGTAGGTGGTTCCGGCGTTCAGACCGGTGAGCACCTGACTGTGCGAAGTGACCAGCTCGGTCTGCAAAGCGGAGGTAGTGCCGTAGGTGGTGTCCACGCCAAAGGCCACCTGAGTGTCTGCGGCTTCGTCGGTGGCCCAGGTGATCGAGGCCGAGTCGGTGGTGATGCTTGCGACTGCGACATTGCCGATTGCGGGTGGCGTGGTGTCGGCGAAAGCCGTGGCGCCAAAACTGATTCTTGTTGCCAGACCTTCTGCTCGCACTTCCACTGTTTGTCGCCCACTGAGCCCTCCCAGGGTCCATCTGTCCCAGGCCGTGCCGTCGCCAGCCGTGACCACCGGATTAGGCCGCGAGAGGGTTCCGCCTCCCTTTGTCACATTAAAAAAGACCCTCACACCCGCAACCGCCTGGCTATCGGCGGTGAGGACTTTAATTCTGAGAGATTGGGGTAGTGGGGTGTGCAGCAGCGCTGTTTGACCATTGCCGCTTTCAATCCGGATTTGGGCCGGTGTCCTGGTCATGGTGCGCAAGGCTGCTTGCGCCATCAAATAGGCGCCATCACCGTAAGGATATTGAATGCCGGTGCCCAGTTTCCGACTCACATAGTAATCGTAGTCGCCGACAGAAGTGCCCTCGGTGACATCGTTTACCTGGACTCCGGCGACGTCTTCAGAGATTTCGGTTAGCAATCCTACTTTGGCCCTGTCTAAATTGTTCTGCAAGGACTTGTCCACATAGCCCCTGAATATTCCGCGAGCCAGACCGTAAGCGATCTGCGCGCTGCCAGCGGTATCTTGAAAATTGTCCGGTCTTGCGCCTTTGTCCAGCACCGTGAACCACAACCCTGTGGCCGCATCCTGGACGTCAATGAACCCTTGCATGAGTTTTTGGAAAATGGCAATTAGGGAATCGCGGCCAGAGTAAGTGAGCGGCAAATAATCCAGCACATCGGGAATGGCTATGGCCAGCCAGCTTGCGCCGCGCGACCAAAACTCCGGCGACCGGTGTGTAGTAGGATCAGCCCAGGCAGCGCTGCCGTCTTCATCCCAGCCATGATAAAAGAGTCCGGTGCCGCCATCTTGCAAATGTTTTGCGTGCAGAATAAGCTGTTGCACGGCTTCGTCAAAATACTGGCTGTCGCCGGTCACCGAGGCGAGCTTGGCAAAGAACAAGGCGATGCCGTTTACTGTGTCGCACCAGACTTGATCTCTGAGACGCAGGGTGTGCACGGTGGTGCCGTCGGAGGTGCGCAGGACGGTGGCGAAGTAATGGTCGGCGAGTTGTTGCGCGGCTGTGAGATACCTAAGTTGTTCGGTGATTTCATACAATGCCAGAATGATCATGCCCGGAAACGGATCCGGATCGTTATTGTTCAAGGCGATGTTGCCCGCCTGGTCCAGGTGGCCGGCGATCCACTGTTGCAAGTAGTCCAGGTAGGCTGCCTTACCCGTGGCTTCGTAAGCGCGCATGATGCCCTGCATCCGGGTGGTGATTTTCCAATCGTCCAGGGGTAGCTGTGCCGGGTCGGGGGCTCTGGTCAAAATGTCATCAGTTAATTTGATTAGCCAGTCCTCCGGGGAGAGGGTGGTGAAAACGGTCTGGTCGCTGCTCGACTGATTCCCCGCACGATCCACACTGAAGACCTGGTACGTGTACTCTGTTTCGGGAAGCAATTTGGTGAGTGTTAGCGTGTGGGAGGTCGTCAGGTTACTGTCGGCCACGCGCTCGCGGTCCAAGCGGCCTCCTTCGCCGAACCGCACCAGGTCGGTGGTGGCTTCGTTGGTGCTCCAGGTGAAGGTGGCGCTGTTTGAGCTGAGTTTGGCAATCGATAGGCCCGACCTTAAAGGGGGCTGCGTGTCTTTAGTAATATTCAAGCTTTTCTGGTTTTGGTTGTCCAGACTGTCTTTGGCTGTCACGGTGATCGTGTTCAGCCCTTCGTGGAGAGGGAGGGTGGTTTTGAACGTATCGTTTGCCACCACCACCGCTTTCCCGTTGACCTGAATGCTGTCCACTGTGGCATCATCGAGGATTGCATCGACGATGGCTGAATCCTGGTTGGTGATGCTGTCTGCATCGGGTTGAAGGATGGTGATTGCGGGGGGCGTTGTGTCTTTTTCTTTCGGTGTACTAAAAGTGCCGTCTTTCGATGTGCCCTGATTGCCGCTGCTGTCGCGGCTTAACGCTCGATAATGGTATTGGGTCTCCGGAGTTAGACCGCTCAAAGTCACGGTGTGAAAGGTGGTCAATTCAGAATCTAACGGACTCCGGTTTCCGTAAGTGGTGTCAACACCCCATTCCACCTGGCTATCCCCATCTTCATTGGTGTTCCAGGTAATCACGGCGCTGTCTGAGCTGACCGTGCTGACGGCCACGTTGCTGACGAAAGGCGCAAAAGTGTCTTTCAGTACAGATTCGACCTCGATGGCTGAAATCTTGGGGTTGTCTTTGACGGCTGTAAAAGTGATGTCGAGAACGCCGTTAGCGACTTCGGTCTCAACAGCATGCGCCAGGGCCACATTACGTCCCGCTTCGCCGAAGATATCCAGGTTATCCAGGGCCGGCTGGTTTTCCAGGAGCACATCGAAAAGGCGCAGTCCTCGCTTTCTGTAAAATATTTCAGCAAAATGCAAAGTGACCCGGTAAGTTCCGTTGACCGGCATGGTGAAGCGGTACGCCTCCATGTTGAAACGCTCGCTTTGGTACAAAGCATCATCCGTGGTGTTGGCAATCTGAGTATTCTGCGCAAAGGTTCGACCCCCAACATAGCCCCAGGAACCCGCAGAATAAGCTTGATCTCCGGCCCAACTCTTGCCGTTGCCGGTGTAAGCCTGTCCGCCCGCGTTGACCCGCTGCACATAAGCCACAAATGCAGAAGTGGTGAAAGTAAAATCGCCGCTTTGCGACCGATTGCCGTTGGCGTCCTGCGACAAGACCCGGTAGTGATAGGTCGTGCTCGGTGCAAGGCCGGTGACTGCCTGGGCATGCTGAGTGACCAGACCGGTCTGCAAAGTGGTCGTGCTGTCGTAATTCGTGTCGAAACCGTATTCGATCTGGGTATCTGCGGCCTCATCTGTT
Source organism: bacterium (assembly GCA_046757525.1). Taxonomy (GTDB): domain Bacteria; phylum Zhuqueibacterota; class Zhuqueibacteria; order Oceanimicrobiales; family Oceanimicrobiaceae; genus JBHHYI01. Next base: position 3,405 of record JBHHYI010000063.1, read on the forward strand.
TGCCAGTTTACTGTCACACCTGTTGCACTTATGTTGCTGACGAAAACATTAGTGATGGCCGGCGGAGTCATATCCAGCGGTTCTGTGGTAAAGGTCAAGTCGTTGCTGGTGGTGGTATTGGCGTTGGCATCTTTGGACGTCACCCTGAAATGAAACAGCGTGTTGGCTGTCAGTCCGGCAAGCTCTATTCGGTGCTCGATCACCAGGTTGGAATCTAAAATCGCCGGATTGGCGTAGGTGGTGTCCAGGCCAAAGTCAACCCTGGAGTCGGCCAATTCGTCGGTGCTCCAGCTTATCGTGGCCCCAAAAGAACCCAGCGTGCTTGCCGCAATATTCGACACCACCGGCGGCTGTGAATCCTTCACTGTGACGGTGATCGTTACCCGGGTAACGTCCGCAGCGTAGATCGGCCCGATGCCTGGCCCCTTCGGCATTTGGCTCAAGAAGCAGCCGCAAAGAAAACAAAGGATCTGGCGGTAGATCATGGCGAATAGTAATTGTAGTTTTGCTTTTGGCGCTGGTAATGATTGAGGTGCCATTTGCGCGCCTTTGCCGGGTTTAGGTTGGCCGCTTCATTCCAATAGATATGGAGTTCATGCTGGGGATTATTCAGCACTACGATTTCCTCACGGTAATCCCCGGACACATCGGCCACAAAGATGCGACCCGCCTGTTCCGGCCACCAGCGCACGAATTCACCGGTCATGGGGTCGACGATGGCCACTTTGCCGTCGGCGTGGCGCTCTTTGGCCGCCAGCAAGGGTCGCGGCCCTCCGTCCCAGTCAAGGGTGAAAATCGTTTCGATGCCTTCGATGGACCAGTCAAACGGCTTCGTTTCGTTCGTCTTCCATTGGGCGATCACAGTGCCGCTGGCGTCGAACACCCAGGGGCTTTGATCGACGTTAAAACGACTGCGGCACCAGACCTCCAGGCCGGGTCTGGTCAGGTCAAAATCGCCGATAGCGGTGTTTTGCGGCTCGTCGCCATTGCGGGAGGCGTAAATAAAAACCTGGTCCGGATTGACAAACGCCACCCGATCGCTTTGGCGATGGGATTCTTCCAGCAGCACAGCTTCCAGGCCGCGCACTTCGGGTTTAATGTCTGCAATGCTGATAGCATCCAGATGTCCGCGAATGTGACGATAATTCCAGGTGTTCATGCGCGAGCCGTCGTCGTCCACAAACACCCCCCCCGCCACTTCGTCCAGGCCATCGTTGTCGATGTCAACAGCGCGAAAACCTCCGTGCCGAACACCGTAGTAATCGTTTCTCGACCAGAGCAGCTTTCCCGTGTCCAGGGCAATGGCGGCAATCCAGGGAAAGGGGTTCTTGACGTCAAAATTATTCGGATCGTGATCGGCCTGAAGAATGAGGTCCTTGTCGCCTTTCCCGCGGAGATTCACAATCTGGATTTGGCCCCAACGACCGATTCCTCCTTGCGGGGTTGGCAGCGCCAGGGTTCTCTCAACTACGCCCGTGCGACCATTTCGAATGATGAGCGAATGGCCCGTGTCCAGGTGGAGTACTTCTACTTGACCATCGTCATCGATATCGCCGGCGGCCAAACCAGGCCCAAACAGACCCGGCAGGCCGTAGGTGACTTCGTTGATGCGCAGATCCACATCTTCGACCCACAGCGGCGTGCCGTAGTGCGAGTAGGCGCCGATAGTAGCCCGACTGGTTTGACTGGACAAAGGCCCGTCCTTGGTGGAAACCAGATAATCCAGCAGGCCGTCGCCGTCGAGGTCCGCAACGATGATGCCCCCCCTGTCACCAATGCTTGGCTGGGGAATGGGAATGACAAAAGGGTTGCTGTCATACTGTGGCCACTTCTCATCGTCTACCTGAAGCGTCACCGAATAAGTTCCTTCTTTGTCGTAAACATGGGCCGGATTGGTCTCCTGGGAGGTTTGGCCGTCGCCAAAGAACCAACGGAACCTGAGGGAGTCCCCGTCTGCGTCAAAGCTCTTCGAGGCGCGGAACTGCACAAGCTCGCCAGGTTGAACAGTTATCTTGTTGTCCACCAGGCTCTTGCCAGCGACCGCAACGGTGACTCGAGGTGGATTGTTCGTTGGTGGTGCCCCAAGAAGCCGCGTGGAGAAAGTAGAATCGTTGCTGATGGCGAGAGTGCCTCCCGAATTGCGCGACATGACCCGAAAATGGTAGGTCTGATTGTCAGTCAAGCCGGCCAGATCAACGCTGTGTTCGGTTCCCAATTGCGCCTCTAAAGGTGAGGTGCTGCCGTATTCACGGGTGAGGCCGTAGTCAATTTGCGTGTCGGCCGCCTGGTCGGTCACCCAGGTAATGGTTGCGCTGGCCGTACTAATGTTTCGAACAGCAATGGTGGAAATCCTTGCTGCGGTTGTGGTTTTGAACGTAGAGTCCTGACCCACTGCGGAGGTGCTCTGGCCGTCTCCAGAGATCGCCCTGAAATGATAGGTGGTATCGCTTTGCAGGCCGCTCAGGACAATCCCGTGGTGGACCACGCGATTGGTGTCGTTCTCTGTGGTGAACCCATAGGTGGTGTCGAAACCATATTCAACTCGAGAAGTGCTGACTCCGTTCGTCACCCATTCGATGAGCACAGAGACCTGCGAAAGGTGCGCCACGCTCACGTCTGTTATCTTGAGGCGGTTGCTGTCGCTGGCAGCTTGCGTCACAAACTGATGGTCGGCGCTGATGCCCGCGTTGCCCTCCGAGTCCCGAGAGATGACCCTGAAATGGTAGGTTTTGGCTGCCAGCAATCCCGTAACGGTCTGACGGTGGCTGATGACCAATTGGCTGTCTAACGCGCTGGTTGTGCCATAAGTAGTATCGGGACCAAACTCCACCTGGGAATCGCTCAGCTCATCGGTGCGCCAGGAGAAAGTTGCGGAGCTATCGGTGACGCCGGTTACTTGAATGTCGCTCACAACGGGAGCAGTTGAATCAGCCGGGCTCTGCGCGGGAGCAGACTCGAGGAAAGTGACTAATTGAATGACAAAGAACGAGATGATTAAACGCTTTTTGGATGCGAGTACTATTTCAAAAATACGCAATCGTGATTCAAATATAAGAGTTAGAGATCGTAGATTAAGTAGTGTTGTGTGAAACAATCTTCGTTCAAAAATAGTGCCTATTCTTGACAATGATTCCCTGGGTTTAAAGTTTTCTTGTGTATTGTTTTCTTGTAAATTACGTAGCATGTCGGATCCTCCCTCTGAAGAATTCCAGAAGCAATTATGGACTTGGTGCCACATTTCTGACATTTATTCCATAGAATTAAGGCAACAAAGCCAGGAGCGGTCAGATATTTTGTCTTGTGGTTGCTCATGGGTTTACGCATTTTGATAGATAGGTAATTAAATTATTAAGGATACAGTTAAGTAAGTATTAAGAGAAGGCCGAAAATGTCTGAACAAACACACAGCAAAATTTCTTGTTATATTTGTGGGAAGAGGTTTAATTCCATATCTGGTTCGCACGTCCAATCCCATGGGTTGTCTTTGGCTGAATATGAAACCCTGTACGGCAGCCAGGATCAACCGTATAATCAGTGCAGCTACGCTTTCGAGAATCTATCACCACTCGAAGATTTGACACAGTATCGGTGCAAGTTGCATGCTCCTGATGGGTCGTTTTGCATCCTGCACGACCAAGACGAAAAAAAAGATCAGGCGCTCTTTAGTCGCGTCTTTCAGGGCTTACTCAAATTGTACAAGGCATCAGATTTTGAATATCGGTTGCAAGGAATACTGTTTCCTGCTGAGGTTAATCTGAATTACCTCACCTTCAAGAAACCGGTCTATTTGATCGGCTGTCGATTCCAGGGCAACGTGGCGATGAATGTAACTTTCCAAGACGCAGTGGATTTTAGGAAATGCTTGTTCAACCAAAGCGCGCATTTTCGATTTACTAAGTTCCTGGCGGCCGCGTACTTTAATCACGCTACGTTTTCGGATAGAGCTGATTTTCAAGAAGCCATATTTGCCAACACCGCCGATTTCAGCAATGTCACATTTGAGGGCATGGCTAACTTCCATCTAACCAGATTCGCAGGTCGGGCAGCATTCCTGAACAGCATCTTTCCGCAACATCCCAAGAAGGCCGTGTTTGTGGCTGCCCGGTTTGACCGGCCCAATTTAGTGCACTTTGGAGGCGTCGATCTCACACGTACTTTCTTTCAATGGGTAAATCTAACGAACGTGGGTTTTGTGAACGTGCATTGGCCGGTAACTTCGAGATTTAAGGGCGGGCGGCGTTATATGGCCGACGAGTCCAACGTCTCAAAGCCGACAATGGTCGGGTCAAATCACTCGACGTCACAGAAATATGGTTTCGTTCAGGCTCTGTACAAGCAATTAAGGATGAACTACGAAGCGCGGCGCAATTATTCGGTAGCAGGTGATTTTTATTTTGGTGAAATGGAATGCTATCGCAAGCGCAATCCCTACCGGCGCTTCCTGCCCTCCGCCACCAATCTGTACCGGCTCCTCAGCGGGTATGGGCAGAGGCACCTCCGTGCAAGCGTTGCCCTCATCTTGTTGCTCGCCACCTTCGCAGTTTTGCACCTTACCTTCGGATTGAATCCTCAGGCGAATATGGATCACATCACGACGAAGTTGCAGGGTGCGGAAATCAAGTCGTTAGGTCCCGGAGTGCTGGCTGCCACGGTCTACTGCGCCGAGGTCCTGCTTCGGGAGCCCGAGCCAGAGCGGCTGTTTTACCCCGCCAGCGTGTCAGGGGAGGTCCTGAATGTCATCTTCCCGATATTGATCTACGTGCAAGCGACCCTCCTGGTGCTGGCCTTAAGAAATCGCTTCAGACGGTGACCAGCCACGGCTGGGTGGGTCGTATTACACAATTGTTGAAACGAGAAGATCTCGCTCTGTTTCAGACCCTTGCAACAGCCCGACCTTGCTGTTCTTTTGAGTCTTTTGGCGTCAACTTAAAGAGAGTCTAATCACCAATTGTCACCCCGAGCGGAGTCCGGCAATTGCCGGACGTAGTCGAGGGGTCTGATTTAGGTACAGAATAGATTTCTCCCCGGCGGCTGCCGGGTCGAAATGACAGTTTGGGAGCTCGAGTTGACGCCTATGGCCTGCTGCCGGATAGGCCTTGACCATTTGCCGAACAGATTTTAACTCCCATCAAACAGAGCCAATTTTTCCTTGACTTTTATCCCAAGAATGTTATACTTAGTTGTCGACCGGATAGGTCGAGGGTGGCACACCGAAACACTTTCTAAGCCTGATTTTGATTTACTTAATTTAATCACGAAGACGGATATAGTATGTTCAAAAGCATCTTAATTCCAATCGAAGGCTCAGATTTCTCCAGGGCTGCCCTGCAATTTGCTCTCAATGTTGCCAGGGATCAAAACGCTCAACTTAGCCTCCTGTCGATTGTCGACAAGCCCGACATCAAGAAGTCGCTGGGGCCGGTGCCGTTGGGCGGCATGTATTATGCGCTGCAGGCCGAGGAGAAGAAACTGACTACGGCCGAACAGAAGGCCCGCAGACTTGTGGACGAGAGTGCAGAAATATGCCAGAAAGCAGGCGTGCACTGTGAATTGATTGTGCGGGAAGGGGAGCCTGTTGCCGTGATAGCCGATGAAGCAAAATATCACGACTTGACCATGCTGGGTTTAAGAAACCTGTTCAAGTATGGAGCTAAAGAGGATGACAAGACGCTGGAAAACTTCCTGAGTCAGGCCGAACAGCCCATCATCGCCGTGCCCAAAACGTATAATTCCATAGATAATGTACTGATGACCTACGATGGCAGTTTGCCCTCGGCCCGGGCCATTCACAGCTTTATTCAAATCGGCCTTTGGAACAATCGACACGTGCACCTCTTGAATGTTAACGACAACAAGGAGCACGCCGATATCCTGCTGGACCGCATGGGCCATTTACTCGAGGTGCACAAAATTGCTTTTGACAAAGTTCATTTGTATGGCCAGCCCAATGAACGCATTTTAGGATACGCTGTTGACAAGAAAATGGACCTGATCGTTTTGGGTGCGCATGGTGACGCCAAGATCAGCAGATTGTTCTTTGGCAGCACGACCAGGGAAATCCTGGATAACGTGGAGCTGCCATTGTTCATAGATCATTAATTGGATCCTAATTCTTCAAGGGACTTGAAAGGTCATTCAATGAGAAAACTTGTCATTCCGGTTCTGCTCCTGTTGTCGCTGTGCCTGGTTACTTCCTTGCTGGCCCAGACCCCTTTAGAAACCGAGCATGGGGTAGGTTTGGGTGCGCAACTGCCGCTCTGGAGTGTGGTCCCATTTGTCGGCATTTTACTGTCCATCGCTTTGTTTCCGCTGTTGGCTGGTGAGTTCTGGCATCACCATTTTGGCAAGGTGTCGGCTTTTTGGGCGATTGTCTTTGCCGTTCCATTTTTGTTTGCCTACCATGGCGAAGCCGTGCACGAGATCCTCCACATTCTCATCATAGATTACATCCCTTTCATTATCTTGCTGTGGTCGCTATTCACTGTGGCCGGTGGGATTTTGATTGAGGGGAGTCTGGCGGGAACGCCCGTGGTCAATACCATCATGCTTTTCATCGGTACAGCCATGGCTTCGTGGGTCGGAACGACCGGGGCCGCCATGATCATGATTCGTCCCGTCTTGCGAGCCAATGCCTCGCGCAAAAGCAAGGTTCATATCGTCGTATTTTTTATTTTCCTGGTGGCCAACATCGGGGGCTCCTTGACCCCTTTAGGCGATCCGCCGCTATTCTTAGGCTTCCTGCACCACGTTCCGTTTTTCTGGACGCTCAATCTCATCAAACCCATGGGATTTGTGGTAATCCTGCTCCTGGGTTTGTTTTTCCTCTTCGACACCGTTTTACACCGGCGTGAGACAGCATCGGCCCGGAGTGTTAAAGGGGCAGAGACGGCCGCTGTGAAGCAAATGGAGCCTGTGGCTGCCAACCCGGGTCCCGCCAAAGAGCCTTTACGCATTCGTGGTGGTTTGAATTTTTTGTTTCTGGCTGGCGTCATGGGGGGCGTTCTGATGAGCGGCCTGGTGCACATCGGTGAAATCACCGTGTTGGGCGTGCATACGAAAATTGAAAATATGCTGCGGGAGCTGACTCTGATTAGCATGGGATTGCTCTCTTTGAAATTCACGGCCCAAGCCACTCGCGAAGCCAATGGCTTTAACTGGTTCCCAATCAAAGAGGTGGCTTACCTGTTCGCTGGCATCTTCATGACCATCATTCCCGCTCTGGCCATACTCAAAGCCGGGTCCGAGGGCCATTTCGATTTCCTGATCGAAGCCGTAAAAACGCCGGCGCATTATTTTTGGGTTACAGGAGGTCTGTCCAGCTTCCTGGACAATGCCCCAACCTATTTGACCTTTTTGAATACCGCGTTGGGTAGTTTTTTTGCCGGGTCTGGCTTAAACGAAAGCCAAATGGTGGCCAAATTGATTGCAGACAAACATATCTACCTGCTGGCAATTTCCAGCGGTGCGGTTTTTATGGGTGCAAATACCTACATTGGCAACGCCCCCAATTTCATGGTGAAGTCGATTGCCGAGCAACAAGGCGTGCCAATGCCGAGCTTTTTCGGGTATATGCTGTACTCCATGTTTATCTTGGTGCCGTTGTTCATACTCACGACTTGGATCTTTTACTAAATCGACCCAGAGAGTTACTTTGATACCGTTTCTTTTCTTTCTATTTGCCACCGTCGCCATCGCCTCTGCGATCCTTATGATCGTGCATCGCAATCCCATCTATTGTGCTCTGTTTTTAATCGTTACCCTTTTCTCGCTGGCTGGACTTTATGTGTTGTTGAATGCACCGTTCATCGCGGCCGTGCACATGATTGTCTACGCCGGCGCCATTATGGTGCTGTTTCTGTTTGTCATCATGCTGCTAAATCTCTCCAGCGATATGGCTAAAGAACGCTCCAATCGCGTGCCGCAAGTGTTGGGCGTCCTGATCGCAGGCCTGTTTCTGGTGGAGCTGTTCTACTTTGTAAAGACCGGCGTTTCGGTTCCCACTACCGTGGGCCAAGCCACGCAGGTAGGCGACACCGCCAGCATTGGCAAGCTGCTTTTCACCCGCTACCTGTTTCCATTTGAGATCGCGTCGGTCTTGCTACTTTCGGCAATCGTAGGGTCTGTGGTTTTAGCAAAAAGGAGACTGAGAACTTGATACCGACATCTTACTATTTAGTTGTGAGTGGCATCCTGTTCGCCATCGGCGTGGTCGGTGTTCTCACACGGCGCAATGCCATCGTGATTTTTATGTCAATCGAGCTCATGTTAAATGGGGCGAATTTAACCCTGGTAGCGTTTTCAAATCAAATGCAGTCTCTGGACGGGCAAATATTCGTGTTTTTTGTCATGGTGGTCGCTGCTGCTGAGGTTGCGGTGGGGCTTGCTCTCATCGTGGCCATCTTCAGGGTGAAAGAATCCGTGTATGTCGACGAAATAAACTTGATGAAGTGGTAAGGCATGGTTGGTCCGGAAGGCAGGATTTGAATTCATGTTAGATTACATCTGGTTGGTGCCGCTTTTCCCGTTGCTGGGATTCCTCATCAACGGCTTACTCGGAGCGCGATTTAGCCAAAAACAAATCGGGCTGATTGGGTCGACCACTGTCGGTCTCTCTTTCCTGGTTTCGGGAGCCGTTTTCTTTGCAGCTTTGAACCTTCCCCCGCATGAACGAACTTTTTCCAAAGAAATCTATTCCTGGATTAGTACGGGCAGTTTTCAGGTCAATATTAGCTTTTTGGTCGACCCGCTTTCATTGGTGATGATCTTGGTCGTCACGGGAGTGGGTTTTTTGATTCACATCTATTCCATTGGCTACATGGCTGGCGACCGCGGCTTTGCACGTTACTTCGCTTTTTTGAATCTTTTCACCTTTTCCATGTTGCTGCTGGTATTGGCGGACAACTTTCTATTGATGTTTGTCGGGTGGGAAGGCGTCGGCTTGTGCTCTTACCTGCTCATTGGCTTCTGGTTTGAAGACGATTACAACGCCTACGCTGGCAGAAAAGCTTTTGTCGTGAATCGGGTGGGCGACTTTGGCTTCTTGCTGGCTCTTTTTCTGATTTTTCAGCACTTCGGGACTTTGCAATTTGGGGCAGTCTTCGCGCAGGCGGCCGCAGGACTTGCGCCTGCCATAGCCACCGCCATGACCCTGTTGCTGTTTGTTGGCGCCACCGGCAAGTCGGCCCAAATTCCACTGTACATCTGGCTGCCAGATGCCATGGCCGGTCCCACACCGGTTTCCGCGCTTATTCACGCTGCTACCATGGTTACCGCGGGCGTCTACATGGTTGCTCGCTGCCACGTGCTTTTTCTCCATTCGACCACGACCATGACCGTGGTGGCCGTGGTTGGGGCGGCCACAGCATTCCTGGCCGCCACCATCGCCCTGGTCAATCCGGATATCAAACGCGTGCTGGCCTATTCCACCATCAGTCAACTGGGTTACATGTTCCTGGCGTGCGGGGTCGGCGCCTTTGCGGCCGGGATTTTTCACCTCACCACCCACGCTTATTTTAAAGCGTTGCTCTTTTTGAGTGCTGGCAGCGTAATGCACGCTTTGAACAACGAAACCGACATGCAAAAGATGGGAGGTCTCAGGGAAAAACTGCCGACGACCCACGCAGTATTTCTAATCGGCGCCCTGGCCCTGGCCGGCGTGCCCATTCTCTCCGGCTTCTTTTCTAAAGATGAAATTCTGTGGCAGGCCGTGAGCAGCCATTTCGGCGGCTTCGGCTATTGGTTGGTGGGCGCTTTGGTCGCAGGCCTGACCGCCTTCTACATCTTCCGCCTGATCTATTTGACCTTCTACGGCAAATCGCGCGTTGCAGAAGAAGTAGCGCAGCACATTCACGAATCGCCAAAAGTCATGACCATTCCGCTGCAGATTCTGGCCTTGCTGTCCGTGGTCGGCGGTTTTGTGGGCATTCCCCACTGGTTCAACAAAATCGACACCTTTCTCGAACCGGTGTTTACGCGCTACGTCCTGAGTGACTCGATTGAAGCAGCGCAGGCACCGGTTGCGCTGGAAGGTACTTTTATGGCGATTTCGGTACTCATCGCCATTCTCGGCATCGGCGTGGCCTATCTTTTTTACGTTAAGAGGCCGGCCCTGCCCATAAATCTCACGGCAAAATTCTTGAATCTCTATAAATTCTTGTACAACAAGTGGTACGTAGACGAATTGTACAACGCGGTGATTGTCCGTCCCCTGGATGTAATTTCCGAGGTGGTGCTCTGGCGCTGGTTTGACGTGAAAATCATCGATGGGCTGGTGAACGGTGTGGCCAAACTTCTGGGTAAATGGAGCGAAAGGCTGCGACGCGTGGAAACGGGTGTGGTACAGAATTACGCGCTTTCCATCGCCATCGGTATTGTGATTCTGGTTGGCTATTTTATTTTCAACAAATAACTGCACATGCATTTTCCAATATTAACGACGATTACTTTTCTACCCTTCCTCGGCGCTCTGGCTCTGCTCTTGGTGCGCGGAGACCGCGTGGCTGCCATAAAAACCACGGCACTCGGCGTGAGCCTTGTGGCCTTCATCCTGTCCCTGCCGCTTTATTTTGGTTTTAAAAGCGTTGCGGCCATGCAGTTTGTCGAGCAGCACGCCTGGATTCCCACCCTGGGCGTGAGCTACCATCTGGGCATAGACGGCATTAGCCTGTTCATGGTTTTGCTCACGACTTTTTTGAGTCCCATCGTCATTTTGTCTTCCTGGAAAGCCATTAGTAAAAACGTCAAAGGGTACATGATTTCCATGCTTGTTTTAGAAACCGGAATCCTGGGCGTTTTTGTGTCCTTGGACCTGTTCATGTTCTACGTATTCTGGGAAGCAATGCTGATTCCCATGTACTTCATCATCGGCGTTTGGGGTGGCGAAAATCGCATCTACGCGGCGATCAAGTTTTTTATCTACACGATGGTGGGCAGTCTTTTGATGATGGTAGCCATTCTGGTCATCTATTTTTACCACGGTGGGCTCACTGGCGATTACACGTTTGATCTACTAAAGATTCAGCAAATCCATTTTCCGTTGGGCTACCAGACCTGGCTGTTTCTGGCCTTTGGTTTGAGCTTTGCGATCAAAGTGCCCATTTTCCCGTTTCACACCTGGCTGCCGGATGCCCACGTGGAGGCCCCCACTGGCGGCAGTGTGATTTTAGCCGGGGTGCTGTTGAAGATGGGGACCTACGGATTTTTGCGCTTCTGTCTGCCCTTGTTTCCTAATGCTGCGGCGACTTTTACACCCTGGATTCTCGCGTTGGGCGTGGTTGGCATCATCTACGGCGCGCTGGTGGCTATGGTGCAGCCGGACTTGAAGAAGTTGGTGGCTTATTCCAGCGTCAGCCATTTGGGCTTTGTCATGTTGGGCATTTTTGCCCTGACCAATCAAAGCGTCCAGGGAGGACTCATTCAGATGGTCAATCACGGCCTGTCTACCGGGGCCCTGTTTCTCCTGGTGGGCATGATCTACGAAAGACGACACACGCGGTTGATTGCAGAGTTTGGTGGCCTGGCGCGGCAGATTCCTGTTTTTACCGCAGTTTTCATGATCGTGACCCTGTCGTCTATCGGGCTGCCGGGATTGAATGGCTTTGTCGGTGAATTTCTCATTCTCCTGGGCACTTTCATTAGCCGCAAGGTCTTTGCTGTCTTTGCCGCCACAGGTGTGATTTTGGCTGCGGTTTACATGCTACGAATGTTTCAACGCATGATGTTCGGCAAACTGGACAAAGAACCCAACCGCAAGCTTGTGGACCTTTCGCTGCGAGAAATGGCCGTACTGTTACCCGTTCTGGCATTCATCGTCATGATCGGCGTGTATCCCAATGCTTTCTTGAAGAAAATGGAACCCACTGTTAATCACTTGATAGAATTCGTGCACACTAAGCAAGCGCTATACCCTGGGGCAGAAGAAGGCCACCTGGCCTCTACGCTGAATCAGGAGTCGCCTGACACCTTCCGAATGGAGTCGAGCAAAATAACAGAGAACCGATGAACGAGATTGAGTTTGCTGCCATCAACCTGCGCGTGATCTCTCCGGCAATCGCTTTGACTTTGACGGGATTTCTCTTAATCGCCCTGGGTCTGTTTGCACCCAAAATCAAACGGGTAGGATTTGTGGCTGTGGGACTCGCAGGGATGCTGGTAACTTTTGTTTTCACGCTAAAGCTCTGGAACGGCGACGGATCGGCATTTGCGCACATGGTGGTCTCAGATAATTTTGCCCTGGTGTTCAATGCTATTTTTCTGGTGGGGGCGTGCCTCAGTTTGTTGTTAGCACTCAATGAGCACGAAGGCAGCTATTTGCTGTATCCGGAATTCTCCGCTGTCGTCCTATTTGCCACGGTGGGCATGGTGCTCATGGCTTCCGGTACCAATCTCCTGACCATATTCTTGGGCCTGGAAACTTTATCGATTTCGCTTTACATTTTAGCAGGATTCAAACGCAGCGAATCACGGTCGCTGGAGGCGGCCTTTAAGTACTTTCTCCTCGGGGCTTTTGCCAGTGGGTTTCTGCTTTACGGCATGGCCTTCATTTACGGAGCCAGCGGCAGCCTGGATCTCAACCAAATCGCTGCGTTCGTTGCCGGCCACAACCCCACGAAAAGCCCGCTGATGTTGATTGGCGGCGTCCTGCTGATCGTGGGATTTGCGTTTAAAGTGGCGGTGGTGCCCTTTCACATGTGGACTCCGGATGTTTACCAGGGCGCGCCAACCCCGATCACCGCCTTCATGTCCACTGGTTCAAAAGCGGCGGGATTTGCGGCCATGTTGCGCGTGCTGCTGACAGCAACCGACGGCACTGTGACCGACTGGGTCAAGATTCTCTGGGTGCTTGCCGTATTGACCATGTTTGTGGGCAATATCGCCGCCCTGTTGCAGTCGAACCTTAAGCGCATGCTGGCCTACTCTTCCATTGCCCATGCCGGCTACGTTCTGGTGGGGTTGATGGCCTGGAATGAAATCGGCGCTTCCAGCGTCCTATTTTATCTGCTTGCCTACACCTTCATGAACATCGGTGCCTTTGGCGTCATTTCTATTCTAAGCACCAAAGAGAAAGAATATGTGGAGCTCAGCGATTTCAAAGGTCTGGGTTACCAAAAACCATTCGTCGCCATCGTCATGTCGATTTTCATGTTTTCCCTGGCTGGCATTCCGCCTACGGCAGGATTTGTGGGTAAGTTTTATTTGTTCAGTGCAGCCGTCAAAGCGGGGCACGTCCCTTTAGTCATCCTCGGCGTCATCAACGCCATGATTTCCATCTACTATTATTTAGGCGTCGTGGTCTTGATGTTTATGAAAGAAAGCGAGCAACCGACGGCCTTTGCAAAGCCAGTCCCTGCCGTTTCTTTGAGCCTTATTCTGGCGGCCATTGGTACTCTGGGATTAGGTCTATTTCCCTCTCAGATCCTGACCGCGATGCAACACCTGGTTAGCAGAATGCTTTAGTTATTTGGGATGATGGCTTAACCCGAATTTTTCCTGGCCCAGCCAGGCCGCCAATGAATGAACACCAATTTCGTGGCAAGACTCAGAGACGCCAAGTTTTGAATGGAGTTGCTGTCCCACAGCCGTGACAAGAACTGACTTTTGAATAGAGATCTCTTACATGCTTAACGTCTAAGCTATGAGCACAAGCTATCTTGAAATTCTGGAATCGGTCAAGAATGACAATACCTCGGGGGCCTGGATCATTGCGCAAAAAACCATCGATTGTTTGGAGGCGTTGGCGCGCGAAAAGTCGGATGTGGCGGCCAAAGAATTCCTGGGCGAGGTTGAGCGCATCGCCCGCGAGATTCTCAAGGCGCAGCCAGGCATGGCGCAGCTCACCAATTTATTCAATGCGATTTTTGCGACCATCGAGAATGAAACTTCAAAGGATACCCTGGTCTTGTCGAGAAAAATCTCTGGCGAGGCTACCCGCTTTGCCGAATTCGCGCGACAGGCTGTAAACAAGGTGGCTGAATTTGGTGCGGAGCTAATCTCCGAAGACGCCGTGGTGCTCACACACAGCAATAGCAGCACCGTGTTCGAGATTTTTAAGAAAGGCCACGAAGCTGGCAAAACCTTTCAGGTTATTCTTTCCGAATCGCGCCCGGTTTGCGAGGGCCGCGAACGAGCGCAAGAGCTTTCCGACCTGGGGGTTCAGTGTGTGTTTCTGATCGATGCCGCCGTGGGGTTAGGGGTCGAGCGCGCCGACATCGTGCTCCTGGGCGCCGATAGCTTGTCGGAGAGCTCGCTGGTCAACAAGATCGGCAGCAAGGCCATCTGTTTGCTGTCGCGGGAAGCCGTGGTACCCTGCTACGCCGCTTGCGAGTCGAGCAAATATACGCCCCAAAAACTCAGTCCCAAAAAAGAACAGCCACGAGACCCCAAAGAAGTCTGGGAGAACCCACCGCCAGAAGTCTCCATTGAAAATTACTATTTTGATGAAGTGGCTTTGGATTTCTTCACCGGCATCATCACCGAGGACGGCATTTTAACCCCGGAAGAAATCGGCGGTAAGATTCGATCTCAAAAGATGAGCAAGAAGCTCATCGAAATGCTTAAATGACAGGAGTCCGTAAATGCAAGTAGCGTGTAAACAAGCCACAATTGAGAACGAAGCCTGCGAGGCGTTGGTCATCGGCGTGGCGGAGGAACAGTCGGCGCCCAACATTCCGGGCAACGACAAACTGAAGAAATTCTGCCGCGATTTTCTTGCTCTGCAAGACTTCAAGGGCAAGCCGAAAGAGACCGTTACGCTGTACCCGCAGGAGAATCTGCCGAGCAAACGAATACTTTTGACCGGACTGGGCGAGCAGGACAAATACGACCTGGAGAAGGTGCGCCAGGCGGTGGGAATGGCTGCAAAGTCTTTGCGCTCACAAGGGGTGGAGCAGGTGTCCGTGGCTCTGGATTCCTTCGTGTTGCCCGACGGGGACCGCCAGGCGTTAGCCCAGGCTATCGTTGAAGGGGTGATTCTGGCCAACTACCAGTATACAGAGTTCAAGGAGCTAAAGCCGGAGGAAAGGAATGCCATTCAAGAGCTCGTAGTGCTCATTGACTCAAATGCCAGCCAGGCAGAGGTGAAAGCCGGCCTCCGATGGGGACAGGTCGTTGCCGAAGCCGCTAATTTTACCCGTGACCTGCAGAATCGGCCCGGAAATCTGATTACGCCGACGCAGCTTGCCAACGTCGCTCAGGAGATGGCCAGGGTGGCTGGTTTGAAATGCGAGGTGCTGGACCAGGGGCAAATGCAGGCATTGCGCATGGGGGCGCTCCTGAGCGTGGCCAGAGGTAGTCAGGAACCACCCAAATTCATCGTTTTGGAACATAAGGCCGACCAGGGGGAACTGGACACCATCGTGCTGGTAGGCAAGGGCATCACCTTCGACAGCGGCGGCATCTCCATCAAGCCGGGCGAGAAAATGGATGAGATGAAATTCGACATGTCCGGCGGCGGCGCCGTGCTCGGCGCCATGAAGGCCGTGGCTGAGCTTGAGATACCCTTGCACGTTGTGGGACTCGTACCTGCGTCGGAGAATCTGCCCAGCGGCACTTCCATGAAACCCGGCGACATTCTGCAGGCCGGTGACGGCACCTCCATTGAAGTCCTCAACACCGATGCCGAGGGAAGGCTGGTACTGGCCGATGCGTTGGTCTACGCCAGGAGATTCAATCCCAAAGCGGTGGTGGATTTGGCCACGTTGACTGGTGCCTGTGTGGTGGCTCTGGGCCACTACGCCAGCGGCCTGTTTGGCAAGGATGGCGATCTGATCGAACGTCTCAAGCAAGCCGCTCAGAAGAGCGGCGAACGAGTCTGGGAGCTGCCTCTCTGGGACGATTACAGCGACGACATCAAGGGGGATTACGCGGACATTAAGAACGTCGGCAGCCGCTGGGGCGGTGCCATCACTGCCGCCGCCTTCTTAGCTAAGTTTGCCCAGCACTACCCCTGGGCGCACCTGGACATCGCCGGCACCGCCTGGACCGACAAGGAAAGCGCTTATTTCACCAAGGGCGGCACCGGTGTGGGTGTGCGGCTCTTGCTGCAGTTTTTGCGGGATTGGGTAGGAGAGAAGTAGAGCTCTGGAGCCGGGGGACCAGAATCTCACCGAAAAGACTTGGCTCGCAGAGAGTCTACGCCTTCGCGTTAGCTGTAAACAATTTATTCTCGTTATTTTCGTTCCCACGGTCTCCGTGGAAATGCTCCCCGCAACGCTCAGCGTCAAGTTCAGCCTTCAGTAGTCACTTGGACGACACCTCTACTCAATCCTGGAGACCCTCATCTTGGTCCTTCAAGTGTGCTGGTTGGTTCCCACGCTTGAACTACCCAGCACCGCGGGCTACCGTGGACACATGGGCGTCCTGAACCCATTCCCACGGCGAGTGCGTGGGCACAAAGGTACACTCCGGACCAAGTCCGCCTCAGAAAAGGAGGATTGAGGGAAGCATAAGCAAGTCACGAAAAAAAAGAACTTACCATGAAAATGCCCAACGACCCAAAATTCAAAAAACTGACCAGGAGGCTCAAAAACAACGGCACTGTGGCCGAGGTCTCGATCTGGAACCAAGCCAAGGAGAACAGTCGTTAAATCCCCTGGTCGCAGATGATTTTCCGCAAATCCCATGAGATGCGGCTATAACCGATACCACTACGCTATGTCAGTTTCCTGCCGATTGGTCACAACCTAATCAAAGTTTTGGGAGTTTCCGGTGAAGCTGCTTTCAAATGTAAAGGGGGATCTCATAGGGGGACTAACCACCTCCGTAATTTCGCTCCCTTTAGCGATTGCCTTCGGGGTTTTAGCCTTCGCTCCTTTAGGCGAGGGTTATGTTGCTCAGGGAGCCCTCGCCGGGCTGTACGGTGTCATCGTTGCTGGCATTCTAACCAGCGTGTTCGGCGGCACGCCTGGCCAAATATCCGTGCCCACAGCCCCCATGTCGGTGATGGTTACCTCTATCATCGCAACCCTGTTGCAGGATCCCGAGGTGGCAGCCACGGGTGACAGTCAGGTCACGGTAATATTGGTGTTGGTATCCATGACGGTTCTGCTGGCCGGGGTTCTGCAATTGCTAATGGCGGTCAGTGGTGGTGGCAAGCTGATTAAATTCATACCGTATCCGGTCATTGCGGGTTTCATGAACGGTATTGCCGTTATCATAATTCTCGAGCAGCTAAAGCCTTTTTTGGGGCTGTCAGAGCATGCCAAGCTAAGCTCCATCTTCACGGGTGAGGCTGGCATTCACTTTGAAACGGTGATCGTGGGAACGATAACCATTGTTGCCATGGTTGTTGCCCAGAAATGGGCCAAGGCTATTCCTCAGGCGTTGGTAGGGTTGCTGTGTGGCGTGGCGGCTTACTTTGTGATCGGGGCAGTGTTCAATCCATCTCTCCTGCAAATTGAAGGCAATCCCGCCATCATTGGACCCATTCCGAAAGCTTTTCCAACCCCAAGACAGATTGGCAATTTTATGAGCGTGAGACAGTTCATATCGCTGGCCACGTTGAGCAAACTGCTCTTACCGGCATTAACTCTGAGTGTGCTGGCCTCTATTGAAAGCTTGCTCACCTCGGTGGTTACCGACATTCTCACCAGGTCCAAACACAACAGCACGAAAGAATTGATCGGGCAGGGCATGGGCAACTCGGCTGCGGCTCTTTTTGGCGGATTGCCGGTCACAGGCTCAGCCGTGGTCACCCTGGTTAATGTCAACACCGGTGGGCGCACCCCTTTGGCCGGTCTGGTCAACAGCCTTGGCGTGCTTCTGGTGATACTCTTTCTCGGTAGCCTGGTACAGTGGATTCCCATTGGCGTGTTGGCGGGAATCCTCATGGTTACCGCGGTTGGCATGATCGAATACGAGAGCATCAGCCTGTCGATGAAAAAATCGGCCCTGGAAAACCTGCTGGTCATTCTCGCCGTGACCATCATCACCGTGGCCGTCGATCTGATCCTTGCGGTTCTGATCGGTTTGATCATCGCAGCGTTTCTGTTCATTAAAGAACAAATTGGCAAAACCATCGTGCGGCGAATGTACACCGGCAACCTGGTGCACTCGAAGAAAATTCGCAGCCAACCAGCCATGAGAATTCTCGAGGAAAAGGGCGACTTGATCAAGGTGTATGAGTTAAATGGCTCCCTGTTTTTTGGTACCTGCGACAAACTGCAATCGGAGATCGAAAGCGAGTTGGGCAGCTTTTGCATCATCCTGGATCTGAAGCGGGTACATACCATCGATATGACCGGGGCGCAACTGCTGCGGCAAGTCATAGATCGCGTGCAGGAAAACGGCAATTATTTTCTCCTGAGCTACCTCGACAATCCCGGCGATCACGACAAGGAGCGCATGCGCAAACACATGGAGGATTTGGAAGTCATTAAAGCCGTTGGACCTGAGCTGATATTTCAGGACACCGATCATGCCCTGGAATGGGCCGAAGACCAGCTCATTCAGCGCGAACTGGAGGCTGCGCAAATTGAAAAACAGAAAATGGCCTTGAAACATTTCACGGTGTTCCGGGACCTTTCCGAAGAACAACTGGAAATTGTGCAGCGGCACACCCACCCCATGCGTTGCAAGAAAGCTGAAATCGTGTTTAAAGAAGGCGATCCCGGAGACAAGATTTACTTCATCATTTCCGGAGGCGTCAGCGTGCTGGCCAGCCTTTCTGAAAACGGTCGGGATTGCCGATTGGCCACCTTTGGCGAAGGCGTATTTTTTGGCGACATGGCCATTCTTGAAAACCAGCCGCGTTCGGCCACTGTGCGGGCCGACGTGGACACCGAGCTGCTGTACCTAACGGTGGCTGACTTTGACGATCTGGTGAATAACCAACCCCTGCTGGCCTCCAAAATGCTGCTCGGCATGGCACGCGAGCTTTCTTACCGGCTACGGATTACTACCACAGAAGTGCGAACGTTGGCGGAGTAGTGGCCGACTTTTGCCTAACGATTAAGAGTTCGCAGCGGAAGCGCTTTTTGCGTCCGTCTGCAACTGAAGTGGTTATCTCGTTCCCACCGTCTCCGTGGGAACGCCCCGCGCGACGCTCAGCGTCGAGTTCAGCCCCAGTGGTCACTTGGAGCAACGCCTCGGTGCCCTACACACCTCAACTACCCAGCAC
>JBHHYI010000064.1:0-22399 GCA_046757525.1 bacterium
CTCATTGGCAAGGCAAAAGATGTGGATGGGTCGGATAATATTACCGCCGCCGTGGCCAGAATCAACCAGGACAGCGACAACACGCCTGTGATTGGCATTTCAACGACCGTGGCCATGGAAAATGACCTGGTGTTGGCCGAAGAGGACAGGTTCATTCAGGAGCGATTTGGAGAACAATACGTCAAGTTGTTCAACTATCCGAAAGAAAAGGCTGCTCCTAAGGTTGAAATGTCCGAGCAAAAACAAAAGGACGACCAGAATCTCAAGTTGGTCGACGACTCGTATCGTCCCTTTGGAAGTCGTTTCATGCCTGCTGTGCTTGGGTTGGCCATATTAATGGCCGTCGTCGGTTTTGTGGTAGGGCGGTATTTAGCGCCGGTTGATTTTGAACCCAACGGACATTTGAACAGCCAGAGCCAGAGAGGAATTAATCACCTACCTTATTTGAAAAATAGATCAAACCTGGCTTTGCCAGTCAACAGGTTCAAGGATAAAGGCGAAGCCCTGGCAGCGGTCCCGTCTTTTTCACCCAAGCAGCGTTCCCCGGTGAGCAAAGATGCGGTGTTAGCCCTGGTGTTTTTCAATAGCCTGGAAGAATTTGAAAGGAGTGAATTAGACAAACGGTCGCTGGTTCTGGATAGTTTTTACCCCTATTTCAATAACCCGGCCTTTGAAATTATGGAGGGCAGATTGTCGTTGTTTCTCATAGACGATGCAAACAACGTCCTCCACCAAAAAACCGACGTGAAACTGCCTTTGCTGCCGGAATGACAGTGAGGATCACGGCCGATGGGCTTTTCAGGGGTTGCTGTTTTAAAGATTCTGGGATTATTTACATTCAAAAGGGTGGCAACATCAAATGATATTCATCGTTCTGCCAATGGTACTCATAGCCCTTTTCCTGGGCGTGGGCGTGATCTGGTTTTCTCCGGAAATCAAGGTTAAGTTTTATTTGTGGCGCGGCAACAACCGCAAAGCCCGGAAGTTGCTGGAATACCTTTTGGAGCAGGATCCGCAGCGGATCAATTTGTACACTTCCCTGGCCGAGATTTACTATTCTGAAAATCGCATTGACAAAAAGGCCCTGAAATTGTTCGATCTCATTCTTAAATTGCAGGTACCTTTTCAGTGGAAGAAAGAGATATTGCCTCTGGTCGCAAAATACTATATCGCGGAAGGGAGAACGGATTCGGAAGCAACACAACTTATCGAAAGGGCAGTTGCAAACGAGTTAGAAATCGTAAACCAGCAACGTTAACCAATTAAAAACTCTTGTTTCTATGACTCTGTCATCTGAAGGAAATAGACAAAACGACCTGTATGAAATGTTGATGTATTTGGGCGACACCTATTTGGAAAAAGGCCTTGCAGCAGAAGCCGCAAAGAAATACGAGCTGTTAATCGAGCTGAATTACAAGAACAAGGGGGTCTATTCCAATTTAAGTAAAGCTCTGATCGCTTTGAAGCGATTCGACAAAAATGCGTTCGAGATTTATCAACAAGCCATCGAGTACGAACCGGACAATGCCAAGCTGAGCAACATTCTGGCGGTGTCCTACTTGAAAGAGGGTCGGGAAGATTACCAGGCTGTGCAAATCTATGAGCTGGCCGCGAGACATCAGACGCCAGTCTTTGACAAGTTATCGGAGTTCCTGGGGACCATCTATTTCAAACACAGAGACTTTCCCAAATGCAAGCAAGTCACTGAAACCCTACTCAGGAAAAGTGGTTTTCGACCTCAGGCTTTTCATTTGTTCTTGCAGAGCTGCTGGCGCCTGGTCGAGTTTGACGATGCCATCGCCCAAATCAAAACGCTCTTGCACACAGCCGAAAACAAGTTTATACTTTTGAGGTACCTGTGCATTACTTATCTGGAAAAGAAATTTGCCCTGGAAAACCAGGACCAAAAAGTAAGATTCAGTTCCCTGGACAGAAGACTGATTATCGATTATCTAAGAAACAATGCCACCTTCGAACGCTTGCACGATCTGAGCCTCTATTTGGACTTGAGACGAATATTGAATGAAAGCGAATATTGGGAAGACAGAGGCACTGCCGCAGGCGAAGTAGCCGAGAGCGCTCTCGTTTATCAGTCTATGGAAGAGTTTGCAGACTACCAGGAAGAAGGGAAAACCTACGCCCCGAAATTCACAAATGCGATGGGCGACATCCTTGGCAAGCTGAGCTCTTTTGAAGACTTGTCAGGAATCAGTGTGGGCGCACGTTCCAGTCTCACCTATGAAGACTTTCAAGAAAAAGGTCTCAACATTTTCTCCGATGCTGACACAGAGTCGAAAAAGCTGGGTCTGCCGGAGAATGTGGAAATCCTGATTACCATAGAATTTGCCCAATATGACCAACTTCTGGTGAGTTTCGGCATTCAGCAGGTGGAGCAAGTTAGAAAGAGACTGTTTGCCATCTTAACGGATCTTTTGGCCCAATACCAATTTAGTTATATTTGGGGCACCAACAACGGATTGTTGATTTTCACCAGCGGGATTGTTCCCGCAGTGGCATTTGCTACGGAGCTGCAAAACAAATTGAATCGGTACAATTACTCCAGCGAACCGAAAGATGAGATTCATATCGCCATCGGTATTCACCACGCCCGTAATACGCTTGACGAGCTGAGTGAAACAACGATAAGAGAACTGACCATTGGCCTCAAGTTGGGGATCGATAATGTCTGGGATTTGCCGGGTGAAATCAAGCCAGAATACACCAAAATATTCAGAAAAGCGGGTCGCATTTTTCTGAGCGGAAAAGCCTATCGGGAGATCAAAAGTTCCAACAGGTTTAAAGTGAATACCGTCGGACAATTCCGGGTAAAGTATCTCAGCGAATCGTTGAGTTTTCACGAAGTGGTGTGGCGCAATCCCCTGGATGTGCTGCGATTCGGCAACATCAGGCGGCTGGGGCGCTTTGACCTGCTGGCTGAACTGAACAGCAAAGGCCTTTTTAGAGTCTACAAAGCCAAGGATTCGGTTCTGCATCGCATGGTTCTGCTCAAAGTGGTGCAGTCGGAAGCGTTCAATGAATTGGCCGTCAACAGCGAAGCCAAACGAGATTTTTGCAGACTGGCCAAGGCCCACGGCAGCGTGAGTCACCCCAACATCGCCAATATTTACGAGGTCGATGAGGACGAAGGGTTGACTTATATTGCGCGTGAGTTCGTCGAAGGTGTGCCGATCACAGAGCTGTTCAAGGATTTTGCCCAGTTCAATGCGCAACGGCTCTTGCAATTCATTTTGCACATCTGCAAAGGACTGAACTATTGCCACCAGTTAGGACTTTACCACTTGAACCTCAAGCCCAACAACATTCGTGTCGGGTCGTATGATGAAATCAAGATCATGGATTATCTGGTGCCGCGAGAGCTTTTTAGCGACCAGGGCAAGCTCGAAGAAGACGTCAAGGGCTATGCTTACCACTCCCCAGAACAGGTTCAAAACGCGCCAATGGATGGCAGGAGCGACATCTTTTCCTTAGGCGTAATCCTGTACCAATTGGTGACGCAAATCAACCCTTTTGCCGGTACATTTATTGAAGATATTCGAGAGGCTATTTTGTACAAAAAACACCAACTGCCTACGAAAATCAACAACCAGTTGCCGAAGTTCCTCGAAGCGCTTATACTGAAATGTTTGGAAAAGAAACCGGAGCAGCGATATCAAACGGTGTATGAAATAATCTCGGATGTGAAAAGAGCTTTTAGCCGTGGGGTGCTTTCCAACTTCAACTACCACGTCGCACAGTCGAGAAACTCAAGTTGACTTACATGATTCCAGGGGCAACTAAATTAATGGAACGGGGGCCACCGGACCATAGAGGAGGTGATGACAGCCCAAATCGGTGGCTATTGAATTTTGTAACGGACTATAAACTGATTCTAAACTAAGAAAAAGGAGCTACAACCATGGGACAACAACAACTATTATTGCTGGTCCTGGCCGCTGTTATCGTCGGTATTTCAGTGGTGGTCGGATTCAACATGTTCTCGTCCAGTGCTGTACAGTCAAACCAGGACGCCATAGTTCAACATGTAATGACGATTGGTGCGAAAGCGCAGGAGTGGTACCGCAAGCCTGCCGCCATGGGAGGAGGCGGTCAATCCTTTACAGGTCTAACCTTAGCTGCTCTCAATGTTAGTCCTTCAAATGTAGACGCTGATACTCTATTTATTGCTCCGACAGCAACGGATGTGACCGTTACCGCGGTTGGCAAAGAGGATGGCGACGGCGATGGCACTAACGTAACAGTACAGGCGGTATTTGACAAAGATGGTGTAAAAACCAATCTAGCAGTCACTAACAAATGATCCTAATCAGGTAACACGGATCAAGGCATGTCTCCAACCTTAACTTATGTTTTGGTTGATTCTGAACTTGGCATAAAAAAGCTAACCTTCTGAATAGTTGAGTCAGTCTGTTCATAATGAAAAGGTTTTCCTATTCGAAGGAGGTTAGCTTTTTGCCATGTCCGGTTAGCTCTGAAAAATCCAAGTCCGGTCTGCAGATGTCATCGCGAGCGTTTTCCATCAGAAAAGAAGGAGATGGTTTGCGCCAGAAGGCGGGTCGTAATGACGAACAAACGCTCTGCCGAGCTGACTGGACAGCCCAATTTACAATGTTCTACCTTATTAGGGTTTGCTCAATTTAGCAGCAAAAAGCAAGGTACCAGTATGCCAGAATTTCGATACATAGGCGTCAACGTAGCGGGTAAACCGATCCAGGGAATCATCTCGGGTCAGGACAGCAGGGCGGTCAAAAACCGCATCAAACAGATCGTTCAAGCCAAAGGCGTGCGCATCGACGCTATCCAGAAGAAGACGACTTTTCTCTACAAGGTGCAAAAGGGGCTGGACAAACCGGTCACCGGTGAACAAAAGGCGTTTTCCAAAGAGGAACTCAAGAACGCCTTGCTGAAGATGGGCTTCAAAGTCCATTATGTGCGAAAAAAATGGTTTGATTTCAGTCTCGGTGTGCCCAACAAGGAGATCGTTTTGTTTATCCGTATTTGTGCCGATCTGCTGCGCGAGAAGTTCCCGTACGACGAAATATTGAGTCTGGTTGTCAACGATACCGAGAACAAGAAGCTGCGCGAGACCATTCGTGAAATGCAGAAAGACTTGAAATCGGGTAAGGAGGGTCAGGAAGTTTACGGCAAACATGCGGATGTGCTGGGCAAATTTACTGCGCACATGCTGGCGGTGGCCTCTACCAGCGGTAACATGGCCGCCTTGTATGAAAGCACCGCCAAGTTCCTGGAGCGCTACGAAGAATTCAAACGCAATCTGCGCACCATTCTTTACATGCCAATCATGGTAACCCTGGGCATGATTGGTGCTACGGGTTTTTACGTCATGTACATTTTTCCCAAGTTAACCAACCTGTTAGTCAAGTACAGAATTGAAATCCCGCCGATGACCCGGGCTACGCTCACTCTGAGCAACTTTCTACAAAGCTACTATTTGATCATTCTAACAGCCGTCGTCGTGCCGCTTGTCTTTTTCTTCAGATGGGCACGCAGCGAGAGGGGCAAATATGTCATCGACCAGTATCTGATCAGAGTACCATACGTCGGGCCAATTTTGCACAAAAACAGCATTGAAATCTTCGCCAGGGTATTTCATGCGCTTTACAGCAGTTCCGGAGAAAACATTCAGGCAATCAGAATCGCTGCTGAATCATGCAACAATAAATATATCGAAAAGCAACTGGTCAATTTTGTGATTCCATCCATGTTGAAGGAAGGAAGGAGCCTGGTAGAAAGTCTTGCGCGCACCAACTGTTTTACCTTGAATGCCATTCGCAGGTTCAAATCGGGCGAGGAGTCCGGCACGTTGCGGGAAAGTGCGCGCCAGCTTGCCAACTATTACGAAGCGGAAACCTCGCATAAAATGAAACGCCTGGTAGATATGGTCAATGTGATCATTTCAGTAATAATATCGCTTATGATAGTCATGCTAACTCTAATCTCATCGGAAATTGGATTTGTCAGTCCACCAACGCCATTGATGAAATAATTATGAACAGCCAAATAGAAACTGCTACGACCGTCTTGCCGAAAAGTCTCAACCGTTTGACCCGTGCGCTGGTCAGTCGCGGTCTTGTAAGCGAGGAGATGATTCAGCGAGCCCTGGCCATTCAGAGCCGGGAGCCCCGCAATGCGAAGCGCAAGATCACGGAGATTTTGATCGAGGACCTGAATGTGGACCGTGATGCTATTTACCGGGAATTGGTGCGCCTGTACGGGTTTCAAACCATCAGTTTAGACGAAGAAAAGGTCAACAAAGACCGGATTGATTTTATCAAAGACATCATCTACGGTCTGCCGGAATCCCTCTACAGCGAGTTTCTCAAGAAGAAAATATTGCCGTTCAAATGGCACGAATACAAGAGAGGCGTGCTGGTGCTGGTGACGCCGGACCCCACGGATCTGGAATTGCCGGAACTGGCGAAGAAATTAGATTGTGCTGATTTTGACATTGCTTATACGCCATTAGATGAAATAGATGCGCTTATTCAAAAAGTCTTTTACACTAAGAATGAGTTCCTTCAGAAGATCTTCGACGAATCGCAAGAAGTTGAAATTCTCGATGACGATTCCAAACAAGTGGACGAAGAAGCGTTAGACGCAGAAATCAACAAAAGCCGTCTGACCAATCTCATTGAAGGCATGCTGGTGGAAGCGGTGCGCAAAGGAGCCAGCGACATTCACCTCATTCCGCGGGAAGGGAACACGACCGACATCTATTTGCGCTTCGACGGCAAACTGCAGCTCTGGTATTCCCAGAGCGAGATCAAACCGGAAGCAGTGGTCGCGGTGGTCAAAGACCGGGCCATGAATATCGACCGCTTCGACCGTTCGGTGGCGCAGGACGGCTACATTCAGCGCAAAATAGACGGCTGTTACATTCGCTTTCGGGTATCGGTGATTCCCATCGTTGGCCTGGAATTTGACCGTCGTTTTGAGAGCGTGGTCCTCCGCATCCTCGATGACCGCAAAGTCATCACCGATTTGGAGAAGCTCGGCTTGCAGAGTCAGGCTTTGCGGGACTTTAAAGCAGCCATCGAGCAGCCGCAGGGCATGGTCATTCTTACCGGTCCCACGGGCAGCGGCAAAAGCACCACGTTGGTGGCAGCCCTCAGCCATGTCATGGATCCCAGCGTAAATGTTTTGACCGTCGAAGAGCCGGTGGAATACATCATCGGTGGTGCGCGTCAGTTGAAGCTGAGTCCGAAGCTCACTTTCGACTCTGCACTGCGATCCATTTTGCGCCACGATCCGGATATCGTGATGGTGGGCGAGATTCGCGACTTGAAGTCTGCGGAGATCGCCATCTCGTTAGCCAACACCGGCCATCTGACTTTTTCCACGCTGCACACCAACGATGCTCCCAGCGCCATCTCGCGCCTCTACATGCTGGGTGTGGAACCGTTCTTGATCGCTAATGCCATCAACCTGGTGATGGCGCAACGGTTGGTGCGCAAACTTTGCCCCGACTGCAAGCAAGCCGACCCAAACCCGGACCCGGACTTACTGCTGCGCATTGGATTTTCCAAACAAGAGA
Organism: bacterium; assembly: GCA_046757525.1. GTDB lineage: Bacteria > Zhuqueibacterota > Zhuqueibacteria > Oceanimicrobiales > Oceanimicrobiaceae > JBHHYI01. The sequence goes on from JBHHYI010000064.1 coordinate 7,574, forward strand.
TCGCCAACACCACATTTTATCAACCCGTGGGCTGTGACCGCTGCTTCGAAGGCTACAAGGGCAGAATCGCCATTTCGGAAGCATTGCTTTTCACTAAGGAAATCCGCCAGGAGATCATCAGAGCTGCAGGGGAAGTGGATGAAGACGCTGTCAGACAAATCGGCATGAAAAACAGCATGATGACCCTGCGTGATTCGGGCAAGGAAAGAATCAAGGAAGGCATAACCACCTTGCGGGAAGTCATCGAAACCACCATGGAAATTTAGGGACAAATGTGACATGGGACAGCGAGAGCTTTTACTCATGATCGGTGCTATCATGATTTTTGGCATCACGGTGCTTACAACCAATCAGTATGTGGTCGACCAGAATGAGGCTGCTTTGCGGCGGGAGTTCGAGTATTATTCCATTTCCCTGGCGCAGTCCTACATTGAAGAAGGAAAAACCAAAGCCTTCGATGCCAATGTCATCGATGCCTCGCCTCTGGTTCCGAGCGGTTTTACCGGGTCAGGTGCATTGGGGCCTGAGGCCGGCGAAGTTTATCCGGGCTTCGACGATGTGGATGACTTCAACGGGTTGACCGCTGTGGATTCGACCAAAAGGTCTGTTTTTTACGCGAGCATTCAAGTCGGCTACGTCCAGGAGGCTGATCCGGAAACCGTGGTAGGAACAAAAACCTTTTACAAGAAGATGACGGTGTCGGTAACAGACAGCAGTTACATGGATTCGCCCGCTCAATTGAGCTACGTGTTTGGGTATATGAAAAATTAGGATTGACATCTTTGTTCTTTGCCAAAAGCACTGAGCGAGTCATCCCGAGTAGGTCACTGCTTTTCAAGTGACCGTATCGAGGGGTGACGGGCTTCGATACGTCCCGAGCCAAAAGCGGTCGGAACTACTCAGGACGACTGACAGGGTCGTCTCTGACGACAACCGTCATTCCGAATCCGGCGGCTGCCGGATGAGGAATCTGATGGCGCCACTGATGTTCTTGTTCTCCCAAAAGATAACAGGGAATTAAGAACGTTCGGTGGTGGTAAGATTTCTCGTCAGGCCACGGCCTGACTCGAAATGACAAGGCGGTTAGGACTTGTGGACAGCTCCACTTCAGAGGAGGCGTCCTGAAAACCCGAGTCATGGTTCACATCCCTCTGATTTTCGCTCTGGACGAGCGAAAATCTGTCTCCCTTCAAAGGGAGAATGGACTACGCAATCGAGACGATTGCGTTACGTGGAGCGAGCTTTTCCTGACAGCAATCCAAGACGCTGACCTTGTTAGTGTCTTGTTAGGTTGAACCAGGGGCAACCCTCCTGGCGACAGGTGGCGTTGCACAAAAAGGACCTTTGATTATGGATTCATACATCAGTCTGATAGGCAGTATTGTGATCGGCGGACTGTTCCTGTTAGGCCTTTTGTTCTTTCAATCTGATTTAAAGGAACACTCCTTCCACCGCACCAACGATCAAATCGTGCAAGAGCATGCGCTGGCCATCATCGATTTGCTGGAATGGGATTTTCGCAAGATTGGATTCAACTACCCGTTGGATGCGCTGGCCATCAAGGATACGAACTCCATTTCCTATTATGTGGACCTCGGCAACGACGGCATCATCGACACGGTGCATTATACCATCAGCGACACCGGTGCGGCTTCAGCAACGCCTAACCCCAACGACAAGATTCTCTATCGCTGGAGCAACGGCGGACCCCAGGTTGGTGTGGCGTTGGGCGTCACAGATTTTCGGCTCAAATATTTTGATGAGGCTGGCAACGAAACCAGCAATGTGAAACAGATCAAAACCATTGAAATCACGTTAGAATTGGAAAGCACCATCCCTTACAACGGCCAATCTTCACATTTCTTTTGGCGGGAGAAGATAACGCCGCTAAACCTGCAGCCGTTGTAGAGGATTGGAGCGAAGAGACCTTGAACGGCTTCATTAAACCTTAAGCAAGAGGCGCGTCATGGGCAAAGCCGCTTTGATCGTAGTCTTAGGAGCTTCACTGGTTATGGGCAACATGTTGGTGGGTTTGAACCAGCGTTCAGTGATCCACAGCGAAAGTATTAACGCTCACTACGAGAGCATTATTTCGCGCAATATTGCCAACAGCGCCGCCAACATGGCGGCCTCCGAGTTATTTCGCGACTTCAACTGGCGTACCGGTCTGGGTACTACCAGCTTGAATGGCGGCAGCCTCAGCGCCACCGCGCAAGATGTGGTGTTTGATACGACCTTGACGGTCAAACGAGTACAAGTTACGGCTGTTTCGAATTTTGCCGGCAGCAGCGACACAGTGGTGGTTGTGTTGCACCAGCCGCCTTTTTCGCAATATGCCTCGTTTAATGACAAATGGTCGCCAACCCTCGTCTACAGCACTGGCGACACTTTCTGGGGGCCCGTGCATACCAACGGCATCTTTCGGATGACCGGCAGCCCGGTGTTTTTCGGCAAGGTGACCAGCGTTGGCGCCACTTATGGAACAATTGGAACTACCAATCCACAATTTCTTGGGGGAGTAGAATTTGGGGTCGATCCGGTTCCCCTTCCCACCAGCTTGCCGGCGTTGATCGACTCCGCCAACAGCGGTGGCGATGTGTACACGGACCATGCCTGGCTGCGATTTAATGCCGATGGCTCTTATGACTACGGTTCTGATAATACTTACAGTGGTGGCACAAAATATATTTCAGATTACAACGGTACGCTTATGACCCAGGGACCAAAGGATATTCACGTGAAGGGCACGCTACATGGTCAACTTACCATTTACAGCGGACGTCACATCTACATTGAAGACGATATCGTTTATGCCAACGATCCTCAGCTTTACCCGGGCTCCCAAGACATGCTGGGTCTGGTGTCGACAAAAAACGTGATCGTTGCTGACACGCCGGCCAATCAAACCGACGTCGTGATCGACGCAGCCATTATGGCTCTGGATAAAAGCTTCAAGGTAGATCACTACGACCAGGGTGGCCCCAAGGGCACCTTGACCACATTTGGCAGTATTGTGCAAAAGGAGAACGCGCCTCACAGTACTGGCCAATTTGTAGGAGGCGTTTGGACCATAACCAATGGTTACGCGGATCAATCGATTTACGACCAAAGGTTCCTGCAGGTGGGCCCGCCAGTTTTCCCGTTGGTTCCCAGGGTCTCAGTGTTTTCCTGGTTAGAATAAATGGGGGGCCGCCTCCAGTGCATTTTTTAAGATATCTTCATTTTAAATTGTTCTGCTTTTTGCAGCACCGTCAGGTATAAATGGTAACAAGTTAAGAGACTCAACATGGATTTCCAGGAAACCAGACAGTTGCTGAGGAAACTTGCTGCCGACATTCCGCCGCACTTGTTTGCCGAGGCGAGGCAGTTGTTTATTAGCAATTACCTCGAAGAGCAGCCGGATGAGGTAAAGATCGCCATTAAGAACCATCTGGACGTTTTGCTTACTAAAATGAAAAGATTGGTCGCATCGGACATCGACCTGGGTGGCCCGGGTTGTGGCAACCGCATTTGGTACCGCGTTTACGGCAACAAAAAGCCAGACAGCGAGCTCGCTGAGTACAGCTTAGAAGAAACCGACATTTTGATCAGCAATCTATTGACCAAAAGCGAACGAGAGCAACTCTTTCACAAACGTAACCTGGATTTCTCCTATCGGGTCTATGACAATCCCAACAAGGTTTGGAGCCGATTTCGCGCCACGATCTATTTTGAACTCAATCACCTGGCGCTCAACATGCGCCGGATCAACGACCAGATCATTCCGTTTCCGGAATATGGCTTTCCCGAAGAGGTGGCCAAAGCGTTGAGTTTGAAATACCAGAAATCGGGCTTGATCCTCGTCACCGGCATCACTGGTTCGGGCAAGAGCACCACGCTGGATTCGATCATCGATGCCAACAACAAAACCATGAATGCCCACATCGTGATCATTGCCGATCCCATCGAGTACGTGCACACCTCGATTAAATCGATTGTCAAGCACCGAGAGGTGGGACGGGACGTGAATTCGTTCAAGGAAGGCACCATCCAGGCGCTGCGACAGGATCCGGATATCATCGTCATCGGTGAGATGCGCGACGCCGACACCATCCTGACCGTCCTCGAAGTGGTGGACAGCGGTCACAAGGTTTTTTCAACGCTGCACACCTCTTCCGCCGTGGAAAGCATCGACCGAATATTAGGTGAGATCCCCCCGGAGGAGCAGAACCGGATTAGAGAAAGACTGGCCGATGTGTTGACCTGCGTGATTTCCCAAAAGCTGGTGCCCGGTGTGGACCAGAAGTACATCCTGGTCAAGGAGATTCTGCTGGCCAATCCGTCTATCAGAACGGCCATTAGAAACAACAACACCGGGGAAATCTATCAAATCATCCATCAGTCCAACGAGTTGGGCATGAACACCATGGAACAGGACTTAGTCAGGATATACGCCTCCAACAGAATCGGGTATTTTGAAGCCTACATCAATGCGAACAACAAGAAACGGTTTGAAGAACTGGTAAAGTACAATTATTGAGGCCGGACAGAGATGAAGTCGAAATATGCCATAGGAATTTCGCTCAATGGAAACAATGTAAAAGCAGCCTTCTTGAGTCTTACCAAAGGAAAAGTCCAGATTCTGGGGCTTCAGTCGAACACTTTGGCCGCGCCCTTAGAAAATTCGCGCTCCTTTCAGAAAAGCGACGGGCAGTTTGCCAGTGAACTGGAAAACGCTTTCGATATCCAGGAGCCGAGCCACGACAGCAATGGCAACGACGGAAATGGTGAGGAAGCCGCCTTCAACATCGGCGCTCACAAGGATAGCAATGTGAGCGTCCTTTACTCCTTGATCGAGCAATTTCAGGGCGACAATATTCGCGTGGGAATCAATGCCCCGGTTCTAACGGTCAAGTACGAGATTCTGGATCCCGACACCATTCCAAAAACCAAAGGGTTCAAAAGAAAACTAAAGAACAAGATGGAGTTGTGGGAAAACGATTCCAACGGGATTCATCTCACAGCGTATATGAGGGTGAATCAGGAGAAAGCCATCCGCATCGATTATGAGAATCAGCTTCCGGTGATCGATCTCATTGAGGAGGTTAGCCAGTTTCGCAAAGGTCACTTGAGATTGGACCTCATGGACACCAACGAGTTGGCCCTGGCTTACATGGTGAGAAAGAGCTACAATTTAGACCAATACCAATCTACCGCCATCATTTACATCGAACCGGATTTTTCAAGGGTTGTTTTCCTGAAAGGCAAGTATGTCGATTATATCACGCCCATCATTCACAAAGGCAGCATTTCTAAAGATGTGTTGGACGTCATTTACAGTAAGATCATCTTTGCCCAGGATCAGCAATTTATCCCTGAGTTGGACAAAATCGTCTTAGCTTCGCGCAGTGTAAAGCTCAAAGCAAGAGAGTATTTCCAGGAAAAATTTCCCTCAGCAGCCATTGGGTATGTCAATTCAAAACTGATCGGCTTCGGTGAACGGGTCGACGACACGGGTCGGGTGTTTTCCCAGTACGCCATCCCGATTGCGTTTGCCTGGAAGCTGTTACAGAAAAAGTCGATCTTTACCAAATTCACCAACCTGCTTCCAGAATATATTTTGGATCGGCAAAAGTTACCCAAGCTGGCCTACCACGGTTACATTCTGTTGGTTTTGTTAGGGATCACAGCCTTCACGTTCACCTGGCTGCTGATCACCAAGAATTTTCAAATTAGAAAAATTAACCACAAGATTGACCTGATCAGCTCTCAAATGGAATTCAACAAACCTCTGGTCGAGAAGGTGAAATATTTCGATGAAGAGATTCAGGTCCTCGACAAAAACATCGCTCTGGTGGACAGCTTCAGCCAGGGCTACGACGAGACCCTCGAGTTCCTCAAGCGCCTCAATGAAAGTATCCAGGAGCAGCGTCTGATTTGGCTCAAGGAATTGCACATCAAAGACAAGCATATAACAATCAGTGGATTAGCAGTAAGCCGGGACAAAATACCCATGCTTTCTAATGCCCTCGGTGGCGCCAACTTGAAAAAGGTGACCCGGGCCGATTATCTCGACAAGAAAGTTTATGCTTTTGAATTGGAAAAGAGGCTCGACGAGTCGGAGAGTACGCACAACGCGACCCTGATGTCGGTTTTGCAAAACAACAAATTCAGGAGAAAAAAGACTGCCGTCGCAAGCAATGGCGCTTTCACATCCCAGCGGCAGGAGACGAATTAGCTTAGCCATCTAAAATATGTTTGCAAAAAGAAACAGCATAACCTTAGCTTCGATCTGGGTCATTCTATTGTTAGTGGGGATTTTCTGGTACACTAAAGACACGCGGACGCTGGTTCATCTGATGGAACAAAAGATTGCCCTTTCTAAGAAATTAGCCACCTCCCAGGAAACAATTGAAAAACTGAAAGGTGTTGAAGACAATTACAACCAGTTGAGCGAACAGTGGGAGAATCTTCCCAAAAAGCTTATTTCCGCCGACGAACCTTCCTTTTCTTTGTCCTACATCAATTGGATCATGCAAAAGAACCATCTTGAAATTTATTTTGATTTTGTTCTGAACCAAAAGAAACAATTGGACAATTACACCAGGTTTGTCTACACCATCTCGGGTGAGGGTGATTACCGGGATATTTACAAATTCATCTGGTATCTGACCCATGAACCCATCCTGTACAAGATCAATTCAATCGATCTCAGAAGGTCGGAAAAGGAATCAGACCTGTTGAAGTTCACCATGAAGCTGCAAGGATTCACAGTAGAAAGCCAGTCGGAGTTATTTACAGATGTCGGCAACTTGCAGGAAGTCAGCAGCAGTAGTATTCGCGTGCAAAGGGACGTGTTCTCGCCGCTGATCAGGCCCAAACCTGTGGTGAACAGAGTGGCAAAACCGCCGAAGCCCAAACTTCCGCCCAAATTGCCGGGACAGATCGACGTGGAGAAAGCAACTCTGAAAGCCGTAACCAGCAACTCGATCTTTATTCAGGAAGGCCGGAGTGGTTTGAAAGAACTGAAGGTGGGTGACTCGGTCTATTTGGGCCGGCTGGTGCGCATCAATCACAGCAGCAACGAAGCAGAATTCGTAATTACCAAGTTTGGCAGATCGCAACGTGTGGTTTTGGGCATTGATTATCGAAAGTAGGTTAATGGTGATGACACATAAGTACCCTTGGTGGTGGACATGCTTCGGGCTGTTTGCGATGCTACTTCTATTAGCGGCTGACGGGCGCACCCAGGAAACAATTCCCCGCGATTACCGGCCCGACGAAGTGGTTTCTTTCGACAGTTCCCTGCCGATGCCATCAGCGTTGGACATTTTGAATCAATATAGCAAAAAATTCGAAGGCAAGATCATCATCGACCCGACGGGCCACTCAGGACCCATCGGTGTCATGGTCAACAACATGTACTGGAAAAGAGCTTTCGAATTCATTTTGCGCTCCAATCTGCTGAAGTTTGTTGAACATGAAAAGTACTACGAAGTCGTTCCATTGGGGGCGGCGACTGCCAGGGCGGAAGAGACCCTGAGCACCGGGACAAGAGAAGTGGAAATCCACGCGGTTTTCTTTGAAGCCGATTATCAGACTCTGCTGGAAGCCGGCATCGATTGGTCGATCATTAAAAGAGGCAAAGTGGCGGTTAACTCCAGGTTTGGCTCTGAAGTGACCAAGGATTTGTTTTCGGTGCAACTAACCGACCGCTATCGTTTGTGGGATGTGTCGGCTTTGCTGCGTACGTTCGAGACCTTGAACAAGGGAGAAATCATTGCCAATCCTCAAATAAAGGTCATGGAGGGAGAACAAGGAAAAATCAAAGTGGGCACGAACTTCTTTCTGACCACCCGGGATTTTGCTGGCAACACCCGCTTCACCGAATACGAATCCGGGATTATTCTCACGGTAACCCCGCACATTATTGGCCAGGGGGATTCCATGTTCATTCATCTGGACATCAGCGCTGAACGCAGCAGTGTGTTCCCGGATCCTGTCAACACCACCAAAGCGATCACCGAAAGCCGTACTCAGGTGCTGTTGCTCAGCGGTGAAGAAACCGCTATCGCAGGCCTGTTTTCCAACGAAGTGCGAGACACTCGTAAAGGCATTCCGCTTTTAAAAGATTTGCCGCCCTGGTTCTTTGGTTTGCGTTATCTCTTCGGTTTTACCTCAAAAGAGGTCAAGAAAAAGGAGCTGGTCATCCTACTGCGGGCCACGGTGATTCCGACGGTTGCCGAACGACTTGGCATGCGATTGGGTCAGAAGAACATTTTAGAACAAAAACGATTGGAATTCAGGAGAAAGCTCCGCCAACTCAGGGGTAAGAAACCTTCAAAGTACAACAGCTTTTCCGATGGGAAAGATCATTCGGACAACAACTTTGGCAGAACCAACTCCACGTCCAATACGTCACTCTCCTTCCAGACTGACAACTCTAAACGAGCCCTTTCCAGGGCCCCGTTTTATTACGGAGTCGAGGTGGGCACCTTCAGCGACCGGAATGCGGCAGTGAAATTATCGCGAGATTACCAACTAAAAGGGTACAAGGTAGGCATCTTACAAGAAAGGGACCTTAAGACCACTTTGGTACAGTACCGGTTGCTGGTAGGGGCTTATGTTAAGGAAGCAGAAGCCCGTCGACTGGCCAATTACTTCCGCAACCAGAATGGGATTGGCACCAAAGTGGTAAGATTCAAAAGCTCCAAATGAGACCCTGAGCTGCCAAAACAAACTTTTAGCCGTGCCATTCTCTGAGTCCCTCCAACAGCCATTTGAGGCCACCTTGCTTAGCCACTCAAACTGGCAGGACTGGCCAACGAGATTCCTTCCGAATGACCCTCGAACAGTTGTCGCCCGCGGGCGCGTTCAAACGCCTTGCGACTTTTCGATTTGACCGACTCCCACAAAGCTTTGTCGAACTGTTTTTCCCCATCTTGCTTAAAACTACTTGTTTCAATTGTTAGAAAATTGTATTTTTCGTTTTATAGATCGCCGTTGGTCAAAACGAAGCTGGCAAGAGAATCCCGTCGTTGGCATCGCCGCCCGGAACACCTGTTCATACCAGGCACGGTGTACTCCATAGCCGAGCAGAAACTTTTGACACTACCCCACAAACAGAAAGGAGCCAATCATGAAAATCACGATCTACCTCCTCATCCATTTTGTTCTCATCGTTATCCCTCTATTTGCACACGACCGCATCACGGGCCGGCATTTCGCCACCCGTTCTGAGGTCATTGCCCAGCACGGCATGGCCGCAACCAGCCAGCCGTTGGCGACCCAGGTGGCGCTGGACATCCTCAAGCGTGGCGGCAGCGCTGTTGACGCAGCCATCGCTGCCAACGCCATGTTGGGTCTGGTGGAACCCACCGGCAACGGCATTGGGGGCGACCTGTTCGCCATCGTCTGGGACGCCAAGACCCAAAAATTGTACGGTTTAAACGCCAGCGGCCGTTCTCCTTATTCTCTAACCCTGGACTATTTTAAAAAGCACGGCTTGAAGCACATTCCCGCTCACGGTCCCCTGCCTGTTTCCGTACCTGGCTGTGTAGACGGCTGGTTCGAATTGCACAAAAAATTCGGCAAGTTGCCTATGACAGACATCCTGGCACCAACCATCAAGTACGCGAGAGAGGGCTTCCCGGTGTCGGAACTGATCGCCTATTACTGGCAGCGCAGCGTGCCGGTTTTGCAGAAATGGCCTGGCTTCAAAGAAACCTACATGCCCAACGGGCGGGCGCCCAGGAAAGGAGAAATCTTCAAAAATCCCAACCTGGGCAATACGTTGGAAAAGATCGCCAAAGGCGGACGCGATGTGTTTTACAAAGGCGACATCGCCCGCACCATCGATGCTTTCATGAAGCGCGTGGGTGGCTTTTTGTCCTACAAAGACCTGGCCGACCACCATTCCGAGTGGGTGGAACCGGTGTCCACCAGCTACCGTGGCTACGACATCTGGGAGCTGCCACCCAACGGCCAGGGCATCGCTGCTTTGCAGATTCTCAACATTTTGGAAGGCTTTGACCTCAAGGCCATGGGCTTCGGCAGCGCCGACTATATTCACCACTTTGTCGAAGCCAAGAAGCTGGCCTTCGAAGACCGAGCCAAGTTTTACGCCGACCCTGACTTCAACACCATTCCGGTCAAACAGCTCATCTCCAAGGAATACGCGGCTGAGCGGCGCAAGCTCATCGACCCGCGTCGCGCGGCCCCCAGCTATGAGGCCGGTAATCCGGCCCTGTACGCCGGCGACACCATCTACCTCACCACCGCTGACAGTGAGGGCAACATGGTGTCTCTTATTCAGAGCAACTATCGCGGCATGGGCTCCGGACTCTCTCCCGACGGCCTGGGCTTCATCTTTCAGGACCGCGGCGAGCTGTTCGATCTCGAGGAAGGTCACTTCAACACCTACGCCCCGCACAAGCGCCCATTTCACACCATCATTCCCGCGTTCATCACCAAAGACGGCAAACCGTTCATGAGCTTTGGCGTCATGGGGGGCGCCACCCAGCCCCAGGCGCACGTTCAGATCGTCGTAAACATCGTCGACTTTGGCATGAACCTGCAGGAAGCGGGCGATGCCCCGCGCATGCTGCACCAGGGCTCGTCCCAGCCTACAGGCGAGAAAATGACCGACGGCGGCCACGTCTATTTAGAAACCGGCGTGCCGTACGAGTCCATTCGCGAGCTTGTCGAACGGGGTCACGACGTGGGCTACAACGTGGGCAGCTACGGCGGCTACCAGGCGATTCGCTACGATTGGGAAAACAAGGTCTACTACGGCGCTTCCGAGTCGCGCAAAGACGGTCAGGCCGCGGGATATTGAGGCCGCCGCGATTGAACGCTTCTCAAATTTCTTCAAATTGTAAATCGCAAAGGAGACCAACATGTACAAGATCTTCATTACCTTCCAATCCTTCCTTCTTATTGTTCTGTTTAGCGCGGGTCTGAGCTTTGGGGCTAACGGGATGGTGAACGTGAAAAGCGCCCACAGCGTCACCGAAACCGCCAATCGGCTGGAAGCTATCCTTAAGAAAAAGGGTCTCAACGTGTTTGCCAGGATCGACCACGCAGCGGGGGCCAGCAAAATCGGCGCGGAATTACGCCCGACTGAACTGATCGTCTTTGGCAACCCGAAAGTCGGTACGCCACTGATGCAGTGCCAGCAAAGCGTGGCCATCGATCTGCCCCAGAAAGCATTGATCTGGCAGGACGAATCCAGCCAGGTCTGGTTTTCGTACAACGACCCGCAATACCTGGCCGATCGCCACGGCATCAAAGGGTGCGACGAAGTGATCCGGAAGATTCAGAACGCCTTGAGCAAATTGGCCGCTGCGTCCTGCAAAGCGGAAGACAAGGAGGAGTAGATTTCACGAGTACCATTTGAACGTCTCAAGCGCTCACATTTTGAAGCCTGCGTCGATTCTGGGTCCTTTGATTTGAGGAAGACAGTCTGGATGCAGGCTTCTTTGGGTCTGGCTATCAGCATGCAACGCAAACGGCCTCGTTTGCGCGGTTCCCCAAGCGAGACGATGGCGTTGTCCAAGTACGCTATTTCATAATTGCAGTGGTGTATTTAGACAGGATGAACAAGATCGACAGGATTAAAGAGGATAAAGTCCTCACAATCCGGTACAAACGGATTGCTTTAAATGTCGGAAACGCCAAAGGCAGCCCTGTGATGCAGGAGGCATCTTGTTACTGGTCAGCACTGTGCAGCCAGCCAACAAGATTCCTCCGGAATGACCACCGGAGGCTGTGAAAAAGGACGGCGACAGTTAGGGGTTTCCTGAAAGCACTGTGTGAGTCATCCCGAGTAGGTCACCGCTGTTCAGGTGACCGTATCGAGGGGTGACGGCCTTCGCCCTTCGATACGTCCCGACAAAAACCGGTCGGGACTACTCAGGACGACTCCCTTAGGGTTCAAAGAAAAGCAACGGGCAGTCCGCTCAAAAGGAACGTTCCGCCGCAGCTCTCGTCCTCAAACTCCTGTTTGGGGGACGCCCTTGCTCGATAAGCTCTGCTTCGAAGAGTCCGGGATGCCTCTCGAAGCGAAGCTTCTCTCCCAATTGCGTTCCATAATAAGATTTTGGAGCGAGGGCGGAGAAAAGGGGGACGGTTTTTGAAGCGTCCAGCGAAAAAAACCAAGGGATTTCCAGAGGCGTCCTGAAATCCCAGGCCAAAGATGCTGCGACCAGAGATCCCTCTGATTTTCGTTCTGGACGAGCGAAAATCTGTCTCCTTTTAATAAGGAGAATGGACTACGCAATCGAGACGATTGCGTTACGCACAACAGAGCGTTTCCAAAGAGTTTGCATTTTGTCAGTCCGACATCCGTCAAGGACCATCCCGCAGCCGCCCTGGTCTTTACCCATAACTATATGCTGGACACCGGGAGACAGTCATAACATGTCACTCCTAACGGAGTTTGAGGATGCTGAGGGTGACGGCAACTATAAACATGCAACCCCTCACGGGGTTGAGTTCGCTTTTGTCAACATTATCTTTGCAGAAGAGCGGGAAAACCGCGTAGCGGTGATAGGTTTATAGCAATTCACCCGTATTTTTCTATTGACATGTTTGGTGATTAATGCGTATTTTACCCAATCTTTTTCACACGGTTTCAAGAAGCTGTTTTCGTCAATCCAAGCAAAAGGAGGTCAACCGTTGTCAAAAACATCTGAGGATTTCATCGCTTTAGAGGACCAATATGGTGCCCACAACTACCATCCGCTGGACATCGTCATAAGCCGGGCCCGGGGCGTGTGGGTCTATGACGTTGAAGGCAAGAAGTACCTGGACTGCTTGAGCGCTTATTCGGCTTTGAATCAGGGGCATTGTCACCCCAGGATTTTAGAGGCCATGCGCGAACAAGCCACAAAAGTCACGCTCACTTCCAGGGCCTTTCGCAACGATCAGTTGCCGTTGTTTTGCGAGAAACTGGCGAAACTCTCGCAGATGGACCTGGTGCTGCCCATGAACTCCGGTGCCGAAGCCGTGGAGACGGCAATTAAAGCGGCGCGCAAATGGGGCTACAAAAACAAAGGTATTGCCAGCGAACCGGCTGAGATCATCGTCTGTGAGAACAACTTTCACGGCCGCACCACCACCATCGTCGGCTTCTCCACCGACGAGCAATATCGCGACGGCTTTGGGCCGTTTACGCCCGGCTTCAAGGTCATTCCGTTTGGCGACGCGCAGGCGCTGGAGAACGCCATAACGCCCAATACGTGCGCCTTTCTGGTGGAGCCCATTCAGGGCGAGGCGGGCATCAATATTCCGCCGGCGGGCTATCTGAAGCGTGCCGAAGATATTTGTCGTCGCAACAACGTTTTGCTCGTGGTTGATGAGATTCAGACCGGGCTGGGCCGCACCGGCAAGCTTTTCGCCTTTGAGCACGAAGGCGTGAAGCCCGACGCCATCATCGTGGGCAAGGCGCTGTCGGGTGGCTTCTACCCGGTGTCGGCTGTGCTCGCCCGCCAGGAGGTGCTGGGCGTATTCAATCCCGGGGATCATGGCAGCACCTTCGGCGGCAATCCGCTGGGCTGCGCTATCGCCCTGGCGGCCCTGGACGTTCTGTTGCAAGAAGGCTTAATCGAAAAAGCCGAAGCGCTGGGCAAGCCGTTCCTGGAAAAATTGAAGACCATCAACAATCCTCACATTGTCGACATCCGCGGCAAAGGGTTGTTCATTGGAGTCGAATTGGACCAGAAGGTGCGACCTTATTGTGAAGCCCTAAAAGAGGAAGGCATGCTGTGCAAGGAAACGCACGAAAACGTCATTCGCATCGCCCCGCCGTTGGTGATTACTCAGGAAGAATTGGACTGGGCATTTGAGCGGCTCAAGAAGGTGCTTGAGAATTGAACAGGCTGGCTCACGACATTTGGATTTGGTTCTTTTTTACTGCCAGGCCAGTGAGGCTGCTGACTGGCAACTTTTCAGGCACTTCCGATGAAGAAGGAACCTCCTGGGAAGACACTTCCAGACAAGGAAATCAACATGAAAAATCTTCACAAGCTATTTCTAATTCTATTGTTACTGACTCTGAGCATTGGTTGCGATCAAATCACCAAAGATATCGCTCAAAAGAATCTGAAGTCCTCATTGCCCAGAACCTACTTGAACGACACGGTGCGTCTTCACTATGCAGAGAATCCGGGTTCCATGTTAGGCTTCGGTGCCCGGCTGCCGCAACGCATGCGCTTCTGGTTTTTGACGGTGCTGCCGGCCTGTTTTTTGGTAGGTCTGTTCGGCTATCTGTTGTTGAGTCGAAAGCTGACGCAGGCGCAGTTTTATGCCTTTTCTCTCATACTCGGTGGTGGCGTCAGCAACCTGCTCGACCGGTTCCTCAATGACGGAGTGGTCATAGATTTCATGAACATCGGCATTGGGCAAGTTCGAACGGGTATTTTTAATGTGGCAGACGTGTTGATTATGGCTGGTCTGGGGTTGCTCTTGCTGTTTAATGTAAGATTACGGCAAGGCAAGGAGTCCTCTGAGATAGCGTCAGCAGAGGACTTCGAGTCTTCTGGAAACTAAATGTGCCATTTCACACAAAGCGCTGTGCACGCTTTGTGTGCGTTTACATGAAAGAAACAACCGAAGCGTTTCCTGGAAGCACTGCGCGAGTCATCCTGAGTAGGTCACTGCATTTCAAGTGACCGTATCGAGGGGTGACGGGCATCGCCCTTCGATACGTCCCGACTAAAAACCGGTCGGGACTACTCAGGACGACTACCTTTGTGCTCAAAGAGAATTAACTGTCGTTTTGCTCAGAGGAGCGTTTGTACACGTTGCTGCGCTGTGGCCATTACCACGCCCTCGTTCCCATGCTCT
>JBHHYI010000065.1:0-22304 GCA_046757525.1 bacterium
TGAATGGGCGCATCGATGCTGTCGCCCCAGAATCCCTGGCCATTTCCGATTAGTACAGGTTCGCGCATTTCGTCTCTTCTATTTGTTTATGATCTTTGATCATAATTTGACCAACATCATATATGAGCCTTTCTGTCTTGCTATTCTCCAACCTACTTTTTGTAGTTTTTTTACTGCTTTTTTTCCAGAACAGAGCCTGATTTTCTGGCTCATATTGTTACTTCAGTAACAATTATCACCTTAAATTTCACCAGTAAGCTCCTAATAATGAAATAGTAAAAATTGCAACAGCAGCCTCACAAACGCAAAACCCCTGTTTTGTACTCCGGAATCACAGGATTGTTCTGAGCCATTTCCAAACCGCAAATCAAGGTCTTGCGCGTCTCCCGCGGGTCGAGGACGCCGTCAACCACCAGCCGGGCTGCAGAATAGTAAGGCGAGGTCTCGTATTCGTACTTCTTCACCAGCTTCTCTCGAAAGGCCTCTTTGGTCTGGTCGTCCAAATCTCTTTTGGTTAACAGCACGGTGTCTGCGGCTATTCCGCCGTCCATGACCGCCAACCGCGCCGTAGGCCAGGAGAAAATCAATCTGGGATCGTAGGCTTTGCCACACATGGCGTAGTTGCCAGCGCCAAAACTATTGCGCACGATGACCGAAAATTTGGGCACCACGGAGTTGGCCTGCACATTGACCATCTCGGCCCCATCTTTGATGATGCCGTTGTTTTCAGCAACCTTCCCCACCATAAATCCGGTGACGTCGTGCAAAAAGACCAGTGGAACCAGCCGTTCGTTGCAAAGCATGATGAAATGGGAAGCCTTGTTGGCTGAGTCGCTGTAAATGACGTTGCCGATCTGGATCTGTGGTGGCTGTGGATTCCCCAGCACATCCGGGGGCATCTCGCGGCGCACCGACTTGCCCTGGTTGGCCACGATGCCTACCGAGAATCCGCCGATTCTGGCAAAACAGGTAATCAGGGTCGGGCCGAAGTTGGGCTTGAATTCCTCAAATCGACTGCCGTCCACGATGCGGGCGATGATTTCCCGCATTTCATAGGTCCCGGTAGCTTCGTTGGGTAGGATGCCAAGAATCTCCTCCGGGTCGTATTTGGGCGGCTCAGCGGCGCCTCGCGCATAGCCAGCTTGTTCGCGCTTACCAATGGCCGCCACCTGATCGCGGATCCATTGAATGGCCTGGTCCTCGTTTTCGAATTGATAATCCGCAACCCCGCTGATGGCGTTGTGCATGCTGGCTCCACCCAGCGCTTCATTGTCCACCACCTGGCCCACCGCTGACTTGACGAGAAAAGGCCCGGCCAAATACATGCTCGATTGCTGGCTGACCATGGCCAGATCGCTGCTCATGCCCGGCAAATAAGCTCCGCCAGCAACACTATAACCGAAGACGCAAGAAATCTGCGGAATGCCCAGCGCCGCCATCTTCGCGTTATTTCTAAATATACGGCCAAAATGAAACTTGTCAGGAAATATTTCAGCCTGTCGTTCCAGATTCACCCCCGCCGAATCGACCATGTAGATGATCGGCAGGCGATTGTCCATGGCGATTTCCTGAGCGCGCAGATTCTTCTTGCAGGTGGTCTCCACCCAGGCGCCTGATTTTACCAAAGGATCGTTGCCCATGATGACCACTTTGCGACCACATACTGTGGCGATCACCACCACCGTTCCTGCCGAAGGATACCCGCCGGGGATATCCTCATACATATCAAGCGCGGCTAAGGCGCCGATTTCTAATACTTCGGAGCCCGGGTCGACGACTTTCTTGATCTTTTCGCGTACGGGATACTTCCCGCGTTTCCTGAGTTTTTCAACGGCAGCCGGTTGAGCCTTCCTGACGCTTTTCAACTTCAGATTCAAATCGCTTAGAAGTGTGAGCATGTAACTCCTGCATTTCTTATAGTCTTCGGTTTTGGCATCCAACCGGCTTTGGAAAACTTTCATGAAGATTAAAGCAATCCCTTCTGTTGGTTCATCTCAAATCCTTCACGCGTAATTGAATGGTTTTTCGACCCTGCCATTCGTTCTCATCGACCACATAGGCCATCTCAACGTTGGGTTCACCCGGAGAAATCCGATACAACAAATCTCCAAGCTTATACCCAATGGCGTCCATGACCACTCCAGAATGGCGGATTTTGAACTTCAAATGGTTGTTGCCAACGATGGCGGGACTCCCCACGATTTGTAAATCTCTGGTGCAAAAGACCGGGCGCATATTCTGCGGGCCAAAAGGTGCCATTTTATTCAACAGTTTCAGAAAATCCCAATTGATGTCGCTGAATCGTAACTCTCCGTCAATCCTCAACTTGGGCGTAAGCAGCTCTTGATTCAAAACACTCGAAGCCACCTGGTCAAATCTTTCTCGAAACAACGAAATGTTTTGAGCCTTAATGGTAAGACCGGCGGCATATTTGTGTCCACCGAACTCGACCATCAAATCCTGACACGATTTGAGAGCCTGATAGATGTCAAAGCCAGGAATGCTTCGGGCTGAACCCTTGCCCATGCCGTTTTCCGTAGTGATCATGATCGTGGGCCGGTAATACTTCTCAACAATTCGCGACGCCACAATGCCGATCACACCGGGGTGCCAACCCTGCTTGTTCAAAACCAGGGTGTTTTTCAAGACGCTGTTCTCATTGCTTTCAATGATTTCCTGAGCTTGTAAAAATGTTTCCTCATCGATGTTTCGACGATTGCGATTCTCAGAGTCCAAAATCGCCGCAATGTTATTGGCTTGCTGGGCGCTTTCGCTGGTGAGCAGGCGCACGGCGCGTCCAGCATCCCCAAGCCTGCCAACCGCGTTTATTCTGGGAGCCAAAGTGAATACGACCTGCCCGGTTCCAATCTTCTGTGTGCCCAGACCCGACACCGCTATGAGCGCCTTAATTCCGAGATTCTCTGTGCTGGCCAGGGCTTTCAAGCCAAACTTCACCAGGGTTCTGTTTTCACCTACCAAAGGCACGATATCCGCAGAACTGCCAATCGCCACCAAATCCAAATACTTCCAGACTTTATCCTGGTCCAAATGAAGGGTTTGTTGCAGTCCCTGGATTAGTTTGAATGCTACCCCTACGCCAGCCAATTGTTTGAACGGGTATGAGCAATCCGCTCTTTTGGGGTTGAGCAGGGCCAAAGCCTGTGGCAGCTCTGGCCCGGGTTGATGATGGTCACAAACGATAACATCCATGCCCAGTTGTTGCGCCAGGGCCACCTCACCCAAGGCAGTCACCCCGCAGTCAACGGCAATGATTAAGTCGATCCTGTTTTCGCGTGCCTGTCGAACGCCTTTCTCGGAAAGCCCATAGCCTTCGGTCATTCGGTCCGGAATATAAAAGCTGACGGCGTGTCCTAAGTCTCTAAAAAATAGCATGAGCATGGAAGTGCCGGTGATGCCATCCACATCGTAATCCCCGTAAATCAAAATCCTTTCCTTATTAGACAGCGCTGCCTGAATTCTTTCAATGGCTCGCTGCATGCCGGCCATAAGAAACGGATCGTGCAAGTGTTCCAACCTGGGCACAAAATACCGTCTGGCCGACTCCACGTCTTCTATGCCGCGGTTCAACAAGATTCTTGCTAATATTTCCGGTGAGTTTAAATCAGAAGAAAGATTCTTGATCTGTTCCAAACTGTGGGTGTCGTCCAACCGCCATTGTAATTCCATCTAAAATCCTTTTTTGAGTTCTTTAAACGCCAATCCAAAGCAAACCGATAAGCCGAATTCTGTCTTCCTCGCAAAATCGAGGGAGGCGACCATTTATCTAGCCCCGCCATTGCTGACGGGGTCAAGCGACCTACCCGTCCCGCCCCTTACCCAAAAGGTAAAGTTGAGCGGGCCACTCTATTTTCCGCCCCTTGAAGTCAAAGTGTTTTATGGCGCAGAAAGGCGGGACTTATTTGGTCTTGCTCCGGGCGGGGTTTGCCTGGCTTCCGACATCACTGCCGGAACGGTGAGCTCTTACCTCACCATTTCACCTTTGCCTGTTCCGGCACCTGCCGGACATCGGCCGTGTCTTTTCTGTGGCACTTTCCGTAGGGTCACCCCTCCTCCGCGTTACGGAGCGCCCTGCCCTGTGGAGTTCGGACTTTCCTCATCAGGACTCTGCCTGACGCGGTCGCCTGGCTTGCTTTGGATTGACACAACTCTATCTCTATCATAGCACTCGAATTCGAAGGCTTAACTTGTCACGGCTTCGTTGTGAGTCTTATTGATCAAGATTCTCCCGCAAGATTCACACAATATGAATTGATTCATGGCGCGTACCTCCATAACTTTTTGCGGAGGGATCGCGGAAAAGCATCCCGCACAAGCATATCGGTTGACCTCGACCACGGCACTGCCGCCCTTGCCTTTGCGAATTCTTTCATAATGATGAAGAATGGGCTTGCTGATATGACTGACAAGCTCCCCTCGTTTTTTCTTCAGCATATTGAAATCAGTTTCCGTCTCCTGGATCCTGACAGTCAGCTCCTTTTCCTTGTCAGCCAGTCTTTCCCTGATCTCATTTAGACGGCTTGTTAAGCTCTTAATGTCTTCGCTTATGTGCTCCTCGGCCTCAAACGATTCGATTATCTTGGTTTCACTATCGTCAATTTTCTCCGAAGTAGCATCGATTTCCAGAGTGATGGCATCGTATTCTTTGTTGCTCTTAACAGCGTATAGCTGATTCTGGTATTTCTTTAAATCCTCTTCATAGGATTTCACTTCCACTTCCCAACGCATTTTGGATTTCTTCAAGTCCTCCAACTTGCCTCTTAAGTCGTTAAGATTCGCTTCGTTTTCCCGCAATTCAGCTTGCAAAGATTCAACTTGTTGCGGCAAATTACCTTTCAAAGCCTCGAGAGCTTGCAGTTTAGAATCGACCTCCTGCAGATCAATCAGATTGTATAGCACCTCTTTCAATGTGTCCTCCTAAGAATTAGATTGTAGCCCCTCACTCATGTTCATTCCAGAACTGGTCATAAACAAAAAATGCACCTCAATTGGGGTGCATTAATTTGAATCTTTGTGAAAAAGTTTATTGAAAGATTTATTCTAATCAGGTCTATAATTGCTCCTCCTCCTAAGCAACAAGGATGAAGAAATCTGCTCATAGATACTATTGCTAAGTACTCATTAATTCCAGGCCATTCGCTTTAACTGTTTTCAATATATTAATTATTGAAAAGAAATGCAAGCGTTTTTATTCGCAATCATTATATTCGGGTGCATTACACATTTGGAACGGTTGGGGCCACTTCAAAGGGCTGCACAGCGCGACGCAGCCGCAA
Source organism: bacterium (assembly GCA_046757525.1). Taxonomy (GTDB): domain Bacteria; phylum Zhuqueibacterota; class Zhuqueibacteria; order Oceanimicrobiales; family Oceanimicrobiaceae; genus JBHHYI01. Next base: position 5,295 of record JBHHYI010000065.1, read on the forward strand.
ACGAGTGGAACACGGATTTGTTCCTTGTGAAAATCAAACGGTTCATGAGCCATGCGGTTCGGAGTCACTGCCTCAAACAGATTTAGTCGGGCTAATCCGTTCGGATCAGTTAAATCCGTGCAATCCGCGTTCCAATTCTTTTTGCACTCTTGTCAGTCGGGCGTCCGTCAAGGGCCGGACCTCTGAGTGGCCTGACCGATGCAAGAAGTGAGGCGTAATACTATGAAAGAGAGTTCCTTGATTCCCGATCCGCCGGAAGAGGACCACTTCACCACCAAAGTGTTGAGGTTGGCAAAATGATCGTCGCTGGTTAATTGTTCCACATAGAGTGGGAAGAATTTACAAATGCAAGCCGGTGGGGACTCTCAGGAGAGCTCTGGCTCCCCATGGAACCCCCACCGCACTTGGCCGGGCACCATTTGACGCGTCGCAGCAAGCTGACCCAAGAGCACCGCGTCAGTTCTCTACTCCGGAAGACCGGTCTTGCCTTTTTGCTCGTCGGGCCGCTTTTAACGCTTCGTATTTCTTCAATTGTTCGGCGTTTAGGGTCTTTTGAATCTCGGCGTCGACCTGGCTGATTCTTTCGCGCATGGCCTGCCGCAACTCTTCGCGGCTGCGGCCACCGCGATTGCCGTTCAGCTCTGCTTTCACGCTCGAACGCACGTTGGAGAAGATTTCCTTGAGCTGAGCTTGTTGGGCAGCATCTAAGTCGAGCGCAGCCGTCAGGTGTTCGATGCGTTTTTGGGCGCGCTTGCTACGAAATCTCTCAACACGCGACTTGATTTGTGCTCGGTTTTCTTTTTTCATCTGGAGATAAGCGGTCTGTTGCTCCGGGGTCAATAGGCTCAAGATCTGCTCTTCACGTTCCCGGGCGAGTTTTCTTCTTTGTTTGCGGAATTCAGCCGGATTTTCGCCTGGACTTATTGCCGGTCGTGGCTTTTCCTGGCGAATCAACGCTTTTACCTGGCTGACCTGATCCTCGGTCAAATCGAGTTTTTCTCTAAGGGCGGCAACCCGCTTCTCCACCAGTTCATCCGGCACCTGACCGTTGTCTAACTGGGCCTTCCAGGCCTCGGCTTTGGCGCGCTGTTCCGGCGTTAAGACGGCCAAAATCTTCTGTTGCGTGGCTTGCCGCATTTCTTTCCGCTCGGCTTTCATTTCCTTTAAAGACAGCCGGTTTTCAAGAGACCCTTGCAGAGATTTGAATGCTTCTCGTTGTGATTCGAGAATTTCTTTGATTTGAGCGCGTTGCTCTTGCGTCAAGTCGAGCGCAGCCAGTATTCTGGCGCGACGACCGTGCACCGGAGAGAAGGCTACCTCCGAACTTTCCAGGCTGCTCTTGCTGAGCGCGCTGGAATCGACGGATGTGGGGCTGAGTACACCTTTGTTGGAACAACTAACGATGAGCGTCGAAATCATTATGAGCATGCTCAGATTTACTGCTTTCATGATTGGCCTCCTTTTTTGCTTGGGCGTAATGTTGAAAATTTGTTGAGTTAATAGACCCCCTTTGCCCGCCTTTCGTATCGGGAACTCGAATGCACTCCCTTCTTTCCCAGAACCGCATCTGTGTTGTGCAATATTTTTGCCGCTTCAGCTCCCGGATCCGTTGTTTTCAAAGCAGGGACCTTGCAGCGTGGCCACCCACGCGTCCCATTTGGCTTGCTGGGTTTCATTTAGGATCGAGCGCACTTTGTCGAAAAGCGCCAACTGGCAGTCACACAAGGCTTGCTGCGTGGCCTGGCTGGCCGGATTGTTGCGAATCGCCTCGCGGGTACGGTTGTTGAGAGCGCGGATGCGTTCTTGCGCCTGGGCTCGGTCCAGGGCACCGCTACGCAGCGAATCGATGATCGCCTGGCGCGCCTCATTGGCAGCCTGAATGATTTCCCGGTTGGCCTCGCGGAAGGCCCGCAGCGGTTCCTGAATGCAGTCACGATGCTCGGACATAAACTCGCGCACCTGGGACCTTTGCGCTTCACTTAACTCCAGCTCCCGGAGAATCTGTCCCAGGTGATTGCCGCTGTTTGCGCGGTTGCCCCTCGGCCCAAAGGGCCCCCGCGGCCCGCGCCGACCGAATGGTCCGCCATCCCGGAAAAAGCTGCCATTGAAAAGCTTGGGGTTGATGGCAAACTCTGTTGTGAGCGTTGCTCCTTCGATTTCGTCCATCGCATCTGCAAAACCAAAGACGGCAAACTCACCAGATTCAAAGTCAACATCAGCAGCCTGATTGTTTAGCCCGGAATCGCCCTTACAACCAAGCATGACAACAAGGGCCAATAATAGGAAAAGAGACTTGAGGTTTTGAATCTTGTTCATCTTAATCTCCTCAGCATTTTGGGTGCGAGATTTCAAATTCACCAATTAGACAAACGAAATTCTGATTTAATTCCCGGTTGACAAGAAATGTTGCCTGTGAGATGTTCCCAAAAAACCGACTCTTCTCCACCACAGCTTGCAGTTAGCCTTACCCACGGCGCATGGCAAAGACAGTGCATCGAACGGGAGTACCACAACAGCAAAAAACATCGGGAAGGGGAATCGAAGTCCTCAAAGGTTGATCTCATAGGAAAAGATTTAGAAGGGATAAACTGCGGGGTGACAGAAGGATTCCTTACAGGTGCCCGTATCGGGTCGCTCGTGGTTGGGAATGGTCATGATTTGCCAGCCGGCCCTGAATTTGCAATTCTGAAGTGGTGCACGGCGCCGACTTCACCCAGAAGGTGTAGATGATGTCGGCGTTCTGGTTGCCGCAGGCGGGGCATTCGGTCTCATAAAGCTCCAGCAGCGTTTCTTTGAGAGGTTTACCGGACCAGTCCACCTGGCGTTTGGCCAGGCGGTCGAAGGCCGCTTCCAATTCCGCCAGATCCACCGGTTCCACTTCGGTCTTGACGATGAACCAGGCCACCGGATTGAGGTCGATACCGATGACCTTGCATCCTGGGCGCAGGGCTTCTACCACGGTGGTGCAGCCGCCCATGAACGGGTCGAGAATCACCTTGCCGTTGGTATCGGGGTCGTGGGTGTGATCGCGGTAAAATTCTTTCATCATGTCAGTGCCGGCAGGTTTCAGAGCACCCAGTAGGATGGCCCGAAACACCGACGACGAGCGCCGCGCGAACCACTTGTGCATCTTGTAGATGGGCTTAAAGGCGTTGCGTTCCGGCACCGCCAGCCGGTTGATGTCCACGACGGGAAAGTATTCTTCGATGGCACATTCCATGCTTATTTCGCAATGCTTTTGATTTGTTTTCGGATGGTTTCCTTGACAGCTTCCCATTCAATATCCCACACAAGCACAGGCATCGGCTCGTTCTCGGCATCACTGAAATAGGCCAGCGCGTACAGGAGATGTGCGATATCGGTGATCTGGTATTTCTTCCGGTACACCGAAATCATAGCTTTGAGGGATTCATGCCTCTTTAAAAGGGCGTAAATATCTATAAAATCCTTGCGGAAACCGCGTTGCGCAATGGCAGACAATTTCATGGCGCAGAGGTCATCAAGAGAGGCAAGGTTGCATCCCGGCTTTGGCAGCCTGATCGGTTTCGTAAGATGGGGATAACGATACTCCAGAAAGGTGACACGGACGCCATGAATATCTCCGTTCAAGGTCCCTTTCTCGACGCTCCGCACGGTTAGCGGTATCTCGTTCTCTTTTATGGTTTCGGCGAGTTGCAGTGCGTCGGAAATCGGTTTTCCGGTAAACCAACCGAGGTCAACCGATCGCCGGTGACCAAGGTGTAGAGCGATGGCTGTCCCGCCTGCCAGATAGAAGTCGTTTCTTGTCATAACCGGGGCGAGCAATTCAAGTACTCTCCTTTGTTCATCCGTAAGAACTTGATTGTAAAAATTCATCGGGACGTTCTCCCTTCCCAGGGTGATGCTTTTCTCTATTCTATCCATGCGTTGACCCTCTCAGGTTCGAGATCGAGTATCAGTTCCCAGAAACGCAGCTTTCGCGCATCCAGATCGGCCCCACTTTGGTTTATCAACCACTGTTTTAGCTCATGGTCGCCGAGGGTTGCGCGCAGCCATTGTATAGCCTCCCAGGTGCCTTCTTGAAGAACACGAGAAACGATATAATTCTGGTGTTTTTCCCAGGACAACGTGCGAATATCACAATCCCAAAAGAGAGAGTGTAAAGCATCAGAGATTTCGATTCTTTTGGTTTTATTCATCGATAGATTTCCCATAACAAATGCTTTATGCCACAAAGGCACCAGAACACGAAGGGTTCCAAAAATCAGGGGTTTGCGTCAACAACTTACTCGTCATCTGATTGCCTCGTGGCATCGGTTAGGTGCTCGACAAAATTGTTTACCTCTCCAGATGATCCGGTACGTAAACCAACAAACCCTGCACGGATAGGAAAAGTTTATCTGCGTAGGCAAAGGTTTTGGCGCGCAAACGCCGTACCATAGCCACCGAGAGCGCATCGTTGGTCAGCAAGCCAAAACAGCGCAGCACCATCATAGCAGACAAGCAATCCTCTTCCCGTACAGGCTCTACTTGAAAGCCAACGGTCAGGAATCTCTGACGATTTGCCTGAATATCCTGCAAGCAACTCGTTCAGGATGCCTGTGAGTTTGTGGGTTTGGTTGTCGATGACCTACGGGGTGGTTTTCATGTTTGCTGCTCTTTTTTCTTGCGTCTCAATCCTGCACCTCTTTTTTATATCTCGTTGGGACTCGTCCAAAAGACACGCACAGAAACCGACTTTCTTGGAGAAAGTTGGTTTCTCAGCTTTTCTTGCTGAGCCAAGGAGCGCGTCGATTGTACTTTTCACACACTCCGCCCACCTGTGAACGAGTTGATGAGTAGAACGACCAACGGTCAAGAAGACATTGGCGTCTTAACCATGCTTTCAAGCTGCCAGACTATAAATACTCCTCCCTCCACCAAAATAAGCCTCGAAAACGTGCTCATAGACCAAATCACATTTCTGGCGATACAGCTCTGGGGTGAATGCACGTGGCAAACCTTTGTCTAAGACGTCCTCTATGCTCACGCGCACCGCCGCCCGCGCCTGCTGCCGCTTGCGCCAGTCCAGCACCAGCTTGCCTTTCTTCAGGGTTTGCAACAAATCGTGCGCTACCTTTTTGATCTTTTTGACCTCTGCCCGTTTCAGTGCCATTTCCGGCTTTGTCAACAAGTCGAAAATAGCCAGCTCTTCCTCGGTGAGTCGCTCCGCCATCGCCCGGCTTTCTTCTGCATCGAGGCTTTTTGCAAAATCCACCAGACGCTGGAAAAACTCCTCCGTATTCATGGTACCGGCATTGTAAGCTTCGATCAACTGTTTGAATTTTTCATAGAAGTCCAACCGCGTGCGGTTGAGCTTGACCAGCTCCTCCACTTTCCTGGCCACCAGACCTTTCAGCCGCTCGGCTTCCATGCGCTTGCGCCCCTTTTCGAAGCGCCGGCGCAGCGCTTCAAAATCGACTTCGCTGAGATCGACGGGTTGGCGTTTGCCCCAGTCCTCCCTGTCATCCTGAATGACGTACCCTTCCGTCGCAATGGATTCGTCCAGCAAAGCCTCGACCTCCGCCATGACCTGTGAGATGTCTGCTTCCGGCATCAGGGAGAGAATCTTACGCATCAGCACGTCGAGCAGCAAGCAGCGCGGCGCCAGCTCGTTGGCGGCCGGATCCGGGAGAATGGCCCGGTACAGCGCCGCGACCTGACCGGCCAGCGTCAGATAACGCCGTTTGGTTTCGTCGCTTGCGAGTAGCGCCTCCACGGCATCGTCCAGCAAACTGACGCGTTCAAATCCGACAGCAAGCCCGATGGCCTGCAAGTCGATGCCGTGTAAGTCGCAGAAAGCCTCGGCGTCGGTAATCGCGGCTTTGAGCTGCGCCACCAGCTCGGACTTATCTTTCACCGGCAGCTCGCCTTCTTCCAGTCCGCCGCCTACACCCGAGCCGTAGATGGCCAGCGCTTTTTCCAGATTGCGGAACACGCTGACGTAGTCCACGATCAGCCCGTTTTCTTTCTCCGGAAACACCCGGTTGGCGCGGAGGATGGTCTGCATCAGGGTATGGTTGCGCATTGGCTTGTCGAGGTAGATCGTAGAACACGACGGCACGTCGAATCCGGTCATCCACATGGCACATACAAAGACCAGCCGAAACGCGTCCTCCGGGTCTTTGAACTTTTCATCCAGGTCTTCCGCAACCCAGCGCTGGCGGTGCGGCGCGATGTCCAGACCCTTCTCGCGCATCTCTTCGATTTCATTTTGCGCTTGCGACACCACCACCGCCATGTCGGTCCCTTCCATATAAGCCAGCGTCTGCTGCAGGGCATCGACCGCGTTGTTGACGCCGAGGTACTGGTGATTCTTCGCCACCAGTTTTGCCAATCCGCCGCGCACCTTCATGAACAGCACAAAGTTCTCGGCGACGTCGAGCAGACGCGCCGGTTCACAAGTGCCGACCAGCATGGTCTCGAGCGAAATCACCCCTACCTCGCCTTCCTTGTTGATTTTCTTCCAGTCGCTGAAATGCTCCCACTCAGCGGTGACGCTGCCGATCTTGCTCTGGCTGCCGTTGGACAGAATGACGAACAGATTGTACCAGAAAAGGTGGGCAATGGTGTCGCGGTAATCGCGCAGATTGTCTTTGTAGGCGTTCTCGATACGCCGATGCGTGGCCTTCAGCTCAATGAACACCAGAGGGATGCCGTTGACAAATCCGACGAGATCGGCGCGGCGGGTGTACATCTCACCGGTGACCCAGAACTGCGACACCAGCAGGAAGTTGTTCTGTTTGGGACGATTCCAGTCGATCAGGCGCACGATTTCCACGCGGTCGCCGCCGGCCTTGGAGTCGGCGATCTTGACGCGCACGCCCTGCTTGATCAGATCGTAGACCTCGCGGTTGGCCTGCGCCAGGCTCATGGCACTGCGGTCGCGGGTGAGCTCCTCAATGGCCAGGTCAAACGTTTCCGGCGGCAGGTTCGGGTTGAGTTTTTGCAGTGCCCGGAGCAGGCGATCCGTCAACACCACCTCGGATTTCGTCTCGCGACCCAGCGGACTGCCGCCGGCCTGCTCAAACTCGTGGAAGCCGTTGTGGGTCCTCCAGCCCAGTTTCTCAAATAACTCGATGGCAGGTTGTTCGCGAGGGCGTTTTCGGTAGATTTTGACCTATCATATTGATATTCACAAGACATCACATAGCCATACAATTATTAGTATCACTCCACTTCTTTACCCAAGAAGAATCTGTCAATGTCTACAATGTTCTTATTTCTTGACAAATCCTCAATCTTATGAGGTGGTACTATTTTACCAATGTCATACTCTGGAAAACTTAGACCATAAGCGACTGCGAACCTGTGATAGTTCAAACCATCAACTTCTCCTGGTTCAAGATTGGAAGGTCTGGGGAGGTCAACTTTTGTTTTGATACCACCAGTCAACATTTTCTCTTTCCAAAATCCATCCAGATCTTTTAACCTGAATAATTCATAAATGTGGGTATTCACTTTAGTTCGGTAGCTACTATATATTGTATTGTGATGATCAGTCATTTTTTACATTCTTTTTGATTTGGTTAAAGGGTACAGGTTCAATGCTAACTGCATTTTGTAATAGACGATAAAAAAGTTTTCCTCTATGTGCCGAGGTTCGTCTATTGAACCTAAATGTAAATTCATCCAGATAGTATTCCAAATGTTGATGACTGACTGCACCTTGATGCGTACCAGCTAACCATCTTTTTACTAAGGATGCAACTAAATGACAATTTGGTAGTAGATTTTCTCCGACTTCTGAGTTTTGTCGAATAATTTCATGAAAATAACCAAGAGATTTCAAATGATTATAACCACTCCACCCGTCTGTTTGAATCAAACTGCCTTTATTTATTGTCTTGTCAATTGCATTGCTGAGACTTTCAAAGGAAGCATCAGGTACCTTTCGAAGTCTTATCCTTCCAATCTTGGAACTATTTATTTCTACGGCAATTACGACAAGAGACTTTCTTTCGGCTCCGCGACCTCTCTTACCAGGCTTTTCTCCGCCAATATAAGTTTCATCAACTTCAACTACTCCAGTAAGATTATCCCTACCTGGAGTAATCATAGCTCTTCTAAGTTTATGAAGCCATGCCCAAGCTGTTTTATAACTGCCCAAACCCATCATTCTTTGAATACAAAGAGCACTGGCACCATTTTTCTGACCAGTCAGCCACCATATAGCTCGAAACCAAAGAACAAGGGATTTATGAGTCCCATGAAATATTGTACCAGCTATTACAGATATTTTATGATCACAATTTGCACATTGATAAAGACATTTCTTGAGAGGCCAAGCTTTTTCATGGTTACAACGTGGACCTGTAAAACCATCTGGCCATCTCAGTTTAAAAAGATAATCACGGCAAGCTTCCTCCGTGCCAAATCTTTTTTCAAATTCCATGATGTTTTCGGGGTAATCTTCCATTACCCCATAATCTATATATAGTATGTACCGAAGTCAAGTAAATACCCATAAAAGATTAATACCCCGCTTTACGAAGCCTATTTAATCAAAGAACAATTTGAACAGTTCTATCTCTGCGGCAATGAACAAAAAGGTAGAGAGTTCATTGAGCACTGGTTTAAGCAGATTCCGCAAACAATCAAATCCTTCTTTCTGCCTTTCTACAACCTCATAAAACGCTATCTCTATGGCATAACCGCTTTCTTTAAATATCAATACACCAATTCAGTCGCTGAAGGCATTAACAACAAAATCAAAGTACTCAAAAGAATGGCATTCGGATATCGTGACAAAAAATACTTTAAGCTCAAAATCCTAAGAAAATGTGGATACTTGCACTTTGCAAGGCCTAAATTCTAAGACACTATATATTGTGTGCCTTACCAAACTTGGGAGAAGAACCGATTTGAAGAACGCTGTGAGTATCAACAATTACATGAAAAAGCGGCAAAAGTATATTTTAAAAGCACGCGCCTCAGATAAAATAAGAGACTTCTTTATCGTCCATTACGAAGAATATGAATATATAATGGCGGCTCGTGTTAGAAACACAAAATTTTATGTCGATTTATTTAGAAAAAACGGCTTTTACCGAGAGCTGGGTGAATACACCAAGTTCTTCGGAGGAGGGAATTTGATAACCATGTCGAACTTAAATGATATGCTTTATGTACTCAAGTGGCCTGAGCTTGACTCAAAAGATTTTGAAGCTATTGGTAATCCAGAGATTGTGGTTTACAAGATAGAATTAGCTCGCGTGCTGCGTTCAAATTAGTCAATGAAAATGAATTCTGAAACTAATTGTACTTGTCATGCAGTGGTTAAATACACTTATTATGCAGGATAAATTAGCTTTATTACTTAAGGCATTAGTTTCATGTATTTTTCTAATATCGGCTCTAGGCAAATTAATTGATACAAGCAATACCTCTTTAAACATCATTCAATTGTTTCCCCTTTCTCCTACGATCTCAAAACTGTTAGTCTACTTTTTCTCTTTTGTGGAGATCGCACTTGCGATTTTTATCTGGTGGCACGTTTCCTCACTTATGCTGATCATTCCAGTCGTTTTTTGGGGGCTCTTGCTAATAAGTTATTTTAAGAAAGTAGATTGCGGCTGCTTCGGGTCACTGCCATTTTTTAAGGATATATCGATAATTGGTCATTTCCTTCTGATTTTAGGTATCCTTCTTGCCTTTCATTACCTTTCAGCACCAGAGCCAGAACGTATCTGCAAGGCGACGAGCGAGAAATCAAGAGCTTACTCAAGTTGGATAGGCTCACTTGCCATTTCGCTACTCATTCTTGCATTCTTTCCTTTTACTTTCTTAGGCGGCAATATTTTATCTCAAGAAGAAACCTTCATATCCGATCCGAGCAAGTACGTAGGGATAGAGTACGTGAAGGCGGCAATCGATTACAACAGCTCGATCATCATCGATGCACGCTCCCCTGAAGAGTTCCAAGTCGGACACATTAGTGGGGCATTGAACATTCCACATGACATACGAGATCTTAAGATACTAATTGAACAACATGAATTGAGAACTGCTCATCTGATCGTTTACTGTTCAAGGGCATCAGATCGAAGGTTCTAACAGAACTAAAAACTAAGACTAACCGTTACGACATGAATCTCGCGAAATACATCGCTCTTTCAATAATTCTGCATATAACAAGCGCTTGCATTATTTCCTTCCTGTCGTCCGGTTATGAACTGAGAAATGTTTCCCCTGAGCACAGATTCGAAAGTTCCTTAATCATGGATTTAACAGCCGAGAGTAATGGCGCTACGCCATCTTACGCGGATCCGCAGAGGGAAACAGGCAATTCGCGAACAAGCTCTTTTCAAGAAGCTGACTTGTTACATTCTCTACCCCTCAAACGACTCATTGAACCTTTGGCTGCCAAACACCATAGAGAAAAAGGCAACCTTATGCAACCTAATCCACTCATCCGAATCCAGGGGCTGAAAGTATATGAATCTACTCGTCCCATCTTTGACCAAATATTCGGAAGAACGTTCATATTTAAGCTTTGGGCACTAAAACGAACCGCGCGCCTTGAGGAAGGTCAAGTCAGTAAGCAACAAATGGCCGCTGAAATGGCGATTTCACCGAGCCTCAGGGAGAAAATGCGGCAACGCTTCGAAAGAAATCTTTCATATTTAAAGCCAAGGCCCTTATCGACCATTACATTAGTTTGGAAGGAAAATGCCAGAATATATTATGCCTATTCCTTCTTTAAGCAATAGCGGCAATCAATTACCACTCCCCGAGGTAGTGGCTTAAGCCAGACAATTAAAGGCCCCTGCGAACTCACCAGGTCCCTGACCCTTCTTGCCAATCGTGAGTAGATAGTTGTCTTCGGAGTCAAATTTTTTGACAGTGCAGATATCTTGAGCCCAGGACTCTCCCACATAAATACTGCCTTTCTATTCTTGAGCTTTCCTTGTTCTCCCAAAGAGCTTTTTCGTCAGCAATCATCAGCAGTTCATTATTAGTGCGCGCATGGGCTTCGCTTGTATCAGCACCATTATCCTGAACGATCGGGCTCTGCAAATCCTGGAGTCCCCCCTTGAATTTAAGATCGTTGTACAAGAAGACACCGGTTATGACCAGGATTAGCACCAGCAGAAGAATTAGTAAGTGATTTTTGTGTGTCATAGTGCGTAATTTATCTTCTTGCAATGGGTTGTAGGATTTGCTCTGCCTGTGAAAGAACTCGGTTTACTCCAGTCCCATACTGTTGAAACAAAATCACTTTCCCCTTTGCATCTATCATAACAATTTGAGGCGAATATTTGACTCTGTATTTCTTGCTTATCATTTGTTCCTCATCGAATACGATGGGTACTGAGGACCCATGTTCCTTAGCAAATTCCTTTGTTGCTTTTTCTGACTCTGCCGAAATCGCTATAATCTTAACATCCTGAACGATGCCTCACTTTTACGAACGCTTATGCAAGTGAGAAATGTTAGTCAATCCATACTTCACATTGAGTGAAGTCGAGGTATGACTTCCACCTCGCCATAGCTAACATCTTACAAAAAAAATTCCTTGCAATTCTAACCAACTATGTTTAAACTTTAACTTGAAATTTCTAACCTGCTGAGGAGGGGTGGATAGATGATCAAAGTTCTCATTAACGATTCCTTCAAAAAGTTCTTAATCAATCAACCTCCTGAATACCGCAGGAGAGTCCGACAAAAATTTGAGTATCTGGAAATTGGCTACTGGGAAGGCGGGCTGAAGGTCAAGAAGATTAAAAACATCGCCAGCAATAAGGCCATCTTCGAAGCCAGACTTGACCGCGCCAACCGCATGCTGTTTACCCTGGGCACCGGTAACGAGGGTTCCGGCCAGAATTGGCTCATTTATATATGGGGTATCGTAAGCCATGACGACATTTCCCACGGCAGCCAGCATATTCCCAACAATGTGCCTTTCTTGCAATTCAAACCTTATGAGGAAGAATCGCTTAAAGAGACGCTGCTTGAGGACCTGGAGAAATTCTATTTCACCCAGGAGAGCATTACGCAGAAAGTCACCGATGACTCGGCTACTCAAAAATGGCATTTTCTGGGAAAAGAAGACTGGGGTAGGATCGAGGACTATCGACAGGATGACTTTGAATTGGCTTTGTACCTGACGCCAGAGCAGCAGGAGGTCTTAAACAAACCCTTACCCTTGTTGGTATCCGGAACGGCTGGAAGCGGTAAAACCACCCTCGGCATCTACTACCTGTTGAAACTACCCCTGGCAAAAGAAAAAAAACTATTCGTCACCTATAATAAATATTTGAAAAATGCCGCCCTCAAACTTTACAATGGCTTGTTGAACGCCACCCCGTTCAAGAATGAATTCATTTGTCCGGATTTTCTCACCTTCCAAGATTATTGTCTGCAGGTTGCAGAGCATTATCATAGAAAATTTTCCACAGAAAAAGAAGTCACCTTCGAGAAATTCAATGAACTGATGCTCTCACACAGCCAGGCGCACAAGTTCGATGCACCGCTCATCTGGGAGGAAATCCGTTCCATCATCAAAGGTGCTCTGCCTCAAATCAACGTAAACATTGTAAAGCAGGCTTTGCAAAAACTTCAAGCAGGTCAAATCAGCCCCGGCCTGATACAGGCGCTGCAACAGCAATTCTACACTTTTGCCCAACTGCGATCTCTGCATAAAGTGGGGCAGTTTGTGCAAAAGTATTTAGACACCAACATTTTGACCTTTTCAAAAAATATCGACTCTTACCTGGAAACCAGACGGGATCGGCTACTCACCACTCTAGACCGAACTCTGAATTTGCTGGAAAAAGAAAGAGAACTCACTCAGAAAAAATATCTTTCTTTTGTGGACTATGAAGCTTTAGGCAAGAAGAAAGCCCCCAATTTTCAGTTCGACCGTAAACAGATTTACCACATATTTGAATGGTATCAGGACAAGCTTAACCGAGAGGGATGGTGGGACGAACTGGACCTCAGCAGAGAGGCGATGAATCTACTCAATGAAAGGGAGTCGGAAGAACAACGCTACGACCTTGTGGTCTGCGACGAAATTCAGGATTTAACGGATGTGCAGCACGAACTGCTCTTCTACATCGTACGCAAGCCCATAGATTTGTTGCTGTGCGGCGACATCAAACAGATCATCAATCCAAGTGGCTTTCGCTGGGAAGAATTAAAAAGGCATTTTTACGAACGCGAGATGAAAATTCCGGAGATTTATTTTTTAAGTCTCAACTTCCGCAGCTCTGGCAGCATCGTGGAGTTATCCAACACGCTGTTGGAGCTAAAATCCGCCCTGGTAGGCAGCAGCGCCGAAGAACTGAAAGAGGACTGGAAATACAAGGGGCGTCCGCCGGTGGTAGTAAAGAATGTAACCGAACAGACCATACTGCAGAATGTTCGCAGCACCGGGGCGAAGAAAACCATTCTCGTGCGCACCGAGGAAGAAAAACATAGGCTGCAAAAAGTGCTTGAAACTGAACTAATTTTCACCATTTACGAAAGCAAGGGGCTGGAATTCGACACCGTGCTGCTGTGGAACTTTTGCAGCGATAAAGCCTCAAAAGATGTCTGGAAAGTGATTTTGCAGGAATCGAGCCGAGAAGTTCACCGGGCGAAAATCAAACACGAAATCAATCTGCTTTATGTGGCGATTACCCGCGCACAGAGAGACCTGCTAATTTACGACGGTAAACAACCCTCCCTCATCTGGAACAGCGATCTGATTGGCGATAAGATTTACGCCACCGATGACCTCTCTTATATCGGAAATATCTGGAACATCATTTCCACCCCGGAGGAATGGCGGGAGCAGGGAGATTATTTCTTCGAGCGGGAATACTACAAGGCGGCCATGGAATGCTACAAGAATGCCGGTCAGGAGATGCTGCTGTCAAAAGCCAGAGCCTATGAGGCCGAAAAAAGGCAAGATTTTCACCTGGCTGCCACCTACTTCGAGAAAATCGGTGAACTTGAGAAAGCGGCCAGTCATTTTGAGAAAGACGAACAGTACGACAAGGCTTTCCAGTTGTGGAAAAGATTAAAAAACCGAGAACAGGCTTCCCGCTGTCATCTGAAACTGCTGGAGCGGGAAGGTCGTTACGATGAACTGGCAAAGATGTACTTGTCACGAAAGGATTATCCGCAGGCGTTTGATATGTTGTTACGGGCAAAAATGTATGAAATGGCTGCCGAGGTGAGCCTGAAGCATCTCAAAGATCTGACAAACGCCGCCGTCAATTATGAAAAAGCAGGTCGCTATCAAAAGGCCGCCCAACTTTACCAGAAAACCAAGAATCTGGAAAAAGCGGCCGAACTGTTCGATCAGGCAAAGGATTATGATAGTGCTGAAAAATTGTGGAAGCGGTTGAAGCGACAGGACCGGTTAGTTTCGCTTTATCACAAAACCAAAAATTATCCCGAACTGCTAAGGATATATGAAAAAGCCAGAAATTTCGATAAAGCGGTTGGAGTTCTAAAGAAAATTTCAACTGGTCCTGAATTGCAAACCCAGGCCACAGATCTCTTTAAAAACAGGAAATATTTCCATGCCCTCATCAGATTTTATATCCTCAACGATTATCCAAACACAGCCGAGTGTTATTTTAAACTGAAAAATTATGCCGAAGCGGGTCACTACTATGAGTTAACCGATAATCCTTTCCAGGCAGCGCTCGCCTATCAAAAGGCTAAAGACTATCGGGCAGCCTTTGTTAATTTTCTGCAATCCGAAGAAGATCGGCAGAACGACTTCGCTCGCGCCAAAAGAATATCGAGGCGTATTATCTTTCCCAAAATTGAAGAGACTGCAAAAAAATTCTACAAGCAAAAGCGGTATGTACCGGCCGCTGTCTGCTTTGCCCTCACTTATAACTATGTGCAGGCGGGCATCTGTTACCTGGAAAACAGTCAGCCCGAAAAAACTCATGAGTACTGGCAAAAATGCCTCTCAGACGGGTGGATGCTGGAAACCCTTGCTCGCTACTGCCTACTGAAGCGCAAAGTTGACTTCGGAGCGCAATTTATTTTGAACCAGCCTCGCTATGCCTACCATTTTCTTTACCACGACTTCAGTGCGCCACCGCAGGAGCAGTTTTCGCTTCTCAAAATGATGGACGAATATTTTGCCAACCGTCCGGATAAGAAAGAGATGTTAAAATGGGTGGACATTCTGGGTAATTTTGGTTTTGAAGCGGAAATTGAAAACAAAAAACTTATGTACGTGGAAAAGAGCGGCGACTATAATCGATATTTTAATAACCTGAAAAACCTCTCTTATTATTACCCGGAGTTTTTGCAAGCATTTAAAAAAGAATGTAGACGGGAATATGAAGGTTTAATCAATGATAGCTCTGAAATATCTGCTATTAAACTCTATTTCTTAGGAAAATTTCAAGACTTTAACCGGGTGGTGCAAAGACTGGAACTCACGGAGAATAACTATGAGATTTTTGCCGATTCGGATCATTATGAAAAAGCCATTGAGCTTATGCTCCAAAAAGGCAAATTTTATGATGTTAAATGGATTTTGGTACAAAAAAATGAATTTCTTAAATTAGCACAAATAGCGGAAGAATGCAGTTTTCTGGATGTGGCGGCCCATTATTATGGGGTGCATGGAGATTATCTGAAATCAGCAATGCTGTATGAAAAAATCAAAAAGTTCTATAAAGCAGGGGATGCTTGCTATAAAGCCAAAAACTACCAGAAGGCGCTGGAAATGTATATCAAAAGCGGAAAGGGTAAAGCCAAAATTGCCCTGACCTACGAGAAACTTGAAGAATACGCCGAAGCGGCTAAAATATGGAAAGAATTGGGTAAGACGAAAAAATACCAGAAGTGCCTGGCCAAATTGCATGTGCAAAATCTTAATCTGTTTTGATTTGGCATGAACCAGAAAGAAAAGTACAAGCCGTTTGTCTAAAAATTACCAATGAATCTCATCACCCTCGCCGTAAAACGCCCTACGGCTGTGGCCATGTTTGCCCTGGCTGTGGTTTTCACCGGCATGATGGCCTTTAATCGTCTGCCGCTGCAGCTTACCCCAGATGTGGATTTCCCCAGGCTGTCGGTGGTGACCTTCTGGCCGGACAGTTCTCCGGAAACCATCGAGGCTTTTGTCACCTCACCCATCGAAGCCGCCGCCAACGCCGTTACCCATGTCAGGAAGGTCGATTCGGTTTCCGAAGATGGGAAATCCACGGTAAATATTGAATTCGCCCGCGGCACCGACATGGATTTCGCCGCCCTGGAGATGAACGAGAAGCTTTCTATTGTCCGCGAAGACCTGCCGTTTGGCGTGCAGCCGCCACGCATTCAGAAATATGTTCCCAAAGAGTTTCAAACCGGCCGATTCCTGTCCTACCATCTCACGGGCCAGATGACGCTAGCAGAAATTCGGCGCTATGCCCTGGAACACATTCGGGGTCCTTTGCTGGGCGTTGAAGGTGTGGCCGACGTACAGGTGCTCGGCGGACAGGACGTTGCATTGCAAATCACACTGGATCCTACGAAACTGCGAAGCCAGCATAGTAGGAAATCCAAAGATCGCCAGGGTTTTCACCAACGTCATGCCAGAATTTGCACGAATGGAGATCACCTTCCCCGAAGAGGTCAAACGCTCGATTTTTCCCTTAGTACTCAAAGAGCAGCTCACGTATCTGGCCACGCAGGTTGCCGGGCCTTCGGTTGGCGTGTACGGCTACGGCCCGGGTTTTTATAGCGGTGGCGGTGCAGCGCCACAGTACTCTTTGCAGATGCAAGGCTACAATTACAACGAGCTCAAACGATTAGCTGAGGCGCTGGGCAAGAAGTTGACACGCCTGCCCCGCGTCCGCGAGGTTGACACCAACAGTACTTTAGGGTTTCGCACCAGAGAGAACCTTTTTGAGATGGTGTTGCGGGTAGACAGAGCAAAGCTGCTGCGCTTTCATTTGACCGCCGGCCAGGTGTTGGCTGCCCTGCAAAGTTATCTGCGCGGGATCTCCTTTGAATACCGCGGCCCGTGGAAGTTCGGCGACCGTC
>JBHHYI010000066.1:0-22270 GCA_046757525.1 bacterium
GGTTCAAAAACAATGTTGACTGTAAAGGGATATTTTCGTAATATAGGGTTACCATGCGTGCGAAGCGTTTCACTGTGACCAGGGAAAGCTTGATGTACACAAAGGGAAGCCCTGGTTAGAATTCTTTTAAAGAGCGAATCGACCCGGAGCTCAAACCAAAGGAGAACTGGCATGGAAGAGAATGACAAGAAGATTGCTTTGCGGATGATTCCGTACGGTTTGTACGTACTGACTGGGGAGTCAACCGACGGTCGTGTTGCAGCAGCGACGGTCAACTGGGTGACCCAAACAGCCTTCAAGCCGCCGTTGATCGTCGTTGGTGTCAAGGCAGACTCAGGCGCTCACGAAATTATCAAAGAAGCAGGGGCCTTTGGGCTGAATATCCTCGGCAAACAACAGAAGGCGACCGCATTTGCTTTCTTCAAACCGGCTGAACGAGATGGGGACACGATCAATGGTGAAGCTTTCCACAAAGGTAGCACGGGCGCTCCGATTCTGGACAACGTCCCAGCTTACCTGGAGTGCACTCTGATTGAAACCGTGGAAAAGGGCGATCATTCCATCTTTGTCGGCGAGGTAGTCGATGCTGGTGTGGCCGACGCTCCCTCCGGACGGCCAGATGACCTCACTTTGACGCTCAAAGATCTGGGCGAAAATGTTTTTTACGGGGGTTAACCTCTGCTGGGACTGTAAACAGGCTTTTGCCAAGCAACTTTGCTCGAAATGCAATTCTGACTCTTTTGAAGAAGCACACAACCGCAAAACCATTGGAGCATAACTTTAATGACGAAGATGTTCATAGGTGGGGAGTGGGTCGAATCGGTTACCGGTGAAGTTTCCGAGATCATGAATCCGGCGACTGGAGAGCTGGTCGACACCGTGGCCAAAGGCTCCCGTGAAGATGCCCGCCGGGCGATCGACGTGGCCGCAGATGCGTTCAAAGCGTGGTCGGAGACACCTTTTTCCAGCCGCGGGGAAGTCCTGTTTCGAGCAGCGAATCTGTTGAAGGAAAACCAGAAGGGACTGGCCACACTTCTAACCAGGGAGCAAGGCAAACCTCTAAGAGAGTCCAACCTGGAGATTCGCCGCTTTGCACAGACGCTGGAGCATTACGCCGGATTGGCCAAAAACATTCGCGGCAGCTACGTGCCCCTGTTGGACGAAAACCGGCGCGGCCTGGTGCTCAAGAGGCCGATCGGGGTGTGTGGAGCCATTGTGCCGTGGAATTTTCCGGTTTCGCTCATGGGCAACAAGATCGCGCCCGGATTGCTTGCTGGCAACACCTTTGTGGTCAAACCCGCTGGCACCACGCCTCTGACAGCAGTTAGGACCATCGAACTGCTGTTTCAGGCGGGCTTGCCGCCAGGCGTTTTGAACATCGTGACTGGCCCTGGCAGCAGCGTGGGCCAAGAGATTCTCGAAAATCCAAAAGTGCGCAAAATCGGCTTCACGGGGGCTACCGAAACGGGACGGAAAGTCATGCAGGCTGCAGCCGAACAAATCAAAAGGGTGACCCTGGAGTTGGGTGGCAGCGATCCCATGATTGTCTGCGACGATGCCGATATTGACAAAGCGGTCAGTGCTGCTTCGGTGGGCCGCTTTTTTAACTGTGGGCAGGCGTGCCTGGCCATCAAGCGCCTGTATTTGTTCGACAATATCGCCGACGCTTTTATCGAGAAACTGGTGGCGAAAGTCAAGAAACTGCGTCTGGGCAATGGCCTGGTTGAGGGCACCATGATTGGGCCCATGCATACAGAGGGCCAACGGAAGGAGTTGGAGGCGCAGCTTCAGGACGCTCTGGATCAGGGCGGTCGTTTGCTCGTCGGCGGGGAGCGGCCGGACGGGTCTGAGTTTGAGAACGGCTACTACTTTATGCCCACCCTTTTGACCGACGTGGATGAAGCGTCGAAAGTTGTTAAGGAGGAAGTGTTTGGTCCGGTGCTACCAATCATGCGCGTAAAAGATTTCGACGAAGCCATCGCAAAGGCCAACGATTCCATCTTTGCACTGGGCTCGTCAATCTGGACCCGCGATTTGAGTCGCGCCACCAGGGCGGCCGAACTTATCGAAGCGGGTTACACCTGGATCAATTCCAATCAAATCATTTTCGACGAACTGCCTTTTGGCGGCTTGAAACAAAGCGGACTGGGCAAAGAACACGGTTCCGAGGCCCTGGATTACTACCTGGAAACCAAATCCGTGGTGATAGCCACCAGTTGACTTGACCAATTAGCCATGTTTGAGTTCAAGACTATTAAGTTCGATTTGACAGACGACGGCATCGCGACCATCACGTTGAACCGGCCGGGCAAACTCAATGCCATGGACGCGAAAATGCGTGCAGAGTTTCACCAACTGGCCGATGAAATCTACAGCCATGACGACATTAAGGTCGTCGTCTTCACCGGGGCAGGTCGGGCCTTTTCAGCCGGTGGTGATATCGACTTCTTGGATCAAAACTGGTCGACGCCAGAATTTCGAAAGGAAACGGAGAAATTCACCGGCTTTTTTGATGCCCTGGAATCTTTAGAAAAGCCGGTCCTGGCAGCCATTAACGGACCGTGTACCGGCGCTGGTTTGCAGATTACTTTGTCCTGTGACCTTCGCATTGCTTCCGAAGAGGCCAGGTTTGGCTTTCGCGAAAATCTCATCGGTCTCATTCCCGGCGCTGGAGGTTGTTCCAGGCTGGTGAAACTGATCGGTTACGGCAAGGCCAAAGAACTCATTTTCACCGGTGAGATGATTTCGGCAGGAGAAGCACAGCAGATCGGCCTGATCAATCGGGTGGTGGCGCACGACTGTTTGATGGCAGAAACCCAGAAATTGGCCAAACATCTGCTGACTCGGGCGCCGGTGGCCCTGGGGCTGGTCAAGCGTATTCTGTGGAACTGCGTGAATGTGGACATGGCCACAGGCCGCTCCATTGAAGCCTTAGCTCAGAGCATCTTGATTAAGACGGAAGATCACAAAGAAGGCATCAAGGCTTTTCGAGAAAAACGGACGCCGAAATTTGTTGGGAAATAAGGGCGGGAGAGGTTGCTTTGAACAACAATTCCAATGAAAATTGTTTACCTTAGTTTCCAGGCGCGGCCTTTACCGCTCGTGGGGCTGTCCAAAAAGTCCACTTTTTGTGTCATTCCCGCGAATCAGTCGGGCGCCTGACCGAAGCGGGAATCTATAACCTATTGATTTTTATGGATTCCTGCTTTCGCAGGAATGACAAATCAGGTCCCTTTTCTGACTTTTTCGACAGCCCCATGGACCCACGACGCTCTGGCATTTATTGTAGCCAAGGTGGTAACTCGTTACAACGTGGGCCTGAAGTCATGGCCGCAGAAGAATGGTGACTCGACGCTGAGCGTCGAGGATGCGTTCCCACGGAGACCGTGGGAACGAGACAGGCTGGGCTCAGAGGTTAAGTGCTGCTCTGGAAATCAATTGCAAGCAGAAATTGTTGGGATAATTGATGCGTAACCAGAAAGAAATAGTTTTGGCTGCTCCGGTGCGTGCCCCCATCGGCAAGTTTGGCGGTTGTCTGAGTTCTATGTCTGCCCCACAATTGGGCATGATTGCAGCGAAAGAGACGATGCGACGGGCTGGCATCGAAACCAAGCTCATCAACGAGGTGATTTTTGGCAATGCCAGGCAAGCCGGAGTCGGGCCTAATCCGGCAAGGCAGATCGCTCATGGCAGCGGCTGTCCCGACGCGGTGCCTGCTTACACCATTAACAAAGCGTGTGCGTCCGGCATGAAAGCCATCGTAAGCGCCTACCAGGCCATCGCTTTGGGAGACGCCGCGGTTGTGTTGGCCGGTGGCACCGAAAGCATGAGCAACACGCCCTATTTTTTGCCCAGAGCCCGCTGGGGCTACCGACTGGGACACGCTGAGCTGGTAGATGGCATGTACCGGGATGGCTTTTTGTGCCCGTTGTGCCAGGAAGTTATGGGCAGCACCGCAGAAAATCTGGCCGAAAAATATGGCATCACGCGCAAGGAATGCGATGAATTCGCCTTGATGTCGCAGCAGAGGGCTAAGGCTGCGCACAGCAAGAATCTGTTCGCTGATGAGATCGTCCCGGTAGAAATTTCCGACAAAAAGGGAACCAAAATCCAGGTTGATAGCGACGAACACCCGCGTCCTGGCTCCACGCTGGAAGGGCTGGGCAAGCTGAAGCCCGTGTTTAAAGAAAATGGTGTGGTGCACGCAGGCAATGCCTCAGGGATTACCGACGGCGCTGCTTCCGTGCTGGTGCTTGCAAAGGAAAAATGTGCAGAGTTGGGCGTCAAACCGGTAGCGCGAATCCTGGATTACACCGTGGCTGGTGTAGACCCTTCGATCATGGGAATTGGCCCGGTGCCTGCGATCCGGAATTTGCTGGCGAGAAACCAGTTGCAATTGGCGGACATCGATCTGATCGAGCTCAACGAGGCCTTTGCTGTGCAGGTTCTGGCGTGTGACCGCGAACTCCATTTCGATCTGGAAAAAGTAAACATCAATGGGGGCGCCATTGCCCTGGGGCACCCGATTGGTTGCACCGGTTGCAGAATCGTGGTGACTTTGCTGCACGAAATGCTCAGACGGGACGTCAATTTAGGTCTGGCAACTTTATGTGTGAGTGGCGGCATGGGCATGACGCTTCTTTTGCAGCGAGTTTAGAAGTTCGACAGAGAAATAGCGCTGCTCGCAAACTCCTGGTCTGCCTTTGTTCATCATAGACGGAATTGGGCTGCATCCTGAAGGCGAGCAGTGGATGTCAAACCCGGTAGCCCTGACTTTTCGCCGGGCTCCCTGGTGGTCAAAGTTCAAAAATTAGAATCATTACTTGAGAGAAAAGGCTATGAATGACGAGATAAACGATATGTTTCGCCAATTATCTCGGGACCACATGCATGCCATTTGGGAGCGTGCGAAGGCGAACGAACTTGACGAGCTGAACGACGAGGACAGGCAATTAGCCAAAATCATGTTGGAGCATGAGGATGAGTACTCCAATGAGTTTGAGTTTGCCGACGTTTTGCATGACTTTGAATACGACCCTGAAACCGAGACCAATCCGTTCCTTCACATTTTGATTCATTTGATCGTTGAGAACCAATTACAAGCCAGAGACCCAATAGAAACCTACCAGTTTTATCTCGCAATGCGTAGAAAGAAAGTCACTCACCACGACGCGATTCATCTGATTGGCAGCATTGTTACGCCCCTCGTGTTTCAAGCTCTTAAGCAAATGCAACCATTTGATCTAACGCTCTACAAACGCTTGTTGAGAATTTACAGAGACAAGAAACCTGAGAGAATAGCATCTGCTTTGAACAAAGACCTGGATTTTATCTTCAAGGAGTAGCACAGCCACAACTAACGGAATAGTACCAACTTAATTAGGAATGAAACATGGTAGATTTTAGCCTTACAGAAGAGCAAAAGCAATTGAGGGATTTAGCCCGCGAGTTCACAGAGAAAGAAATTGTGCCAGTAGCGGCTGAGTACGACAAGAAGGCGGAATTCCCAACAGAGGTGATTAAGAAGGCGTGGGAGTTGGGTTTGATGAACGTGCAGGTGCCTGAAAGCTACGGCGGTGCTGGTCTCGGCGTTCTGGAGGATTGCCTGATTGCGGAGGAGTTCGGCGTTGGCTGCACGGGCATGGGCACTTCCATGATGTCCAACATGCTGGCCGAAGGACCGTTGTTGGTGGCCGGCACCGAGGAACAGAAAAAGAAATACCTGGGACAGATGGTCGAGGAGTTTTGCTTTTCTGCTTATGCGGTCACTGAGCCAGACGCCGGTTCCGACGTTGCCGGGATCAAGACTTCGGCTAAAAAAGTCGGCAATGACTACGTCATCAACGGTCAGAAAATGTGGATTACCAATGCCGCGCAAGCCAAATGGTTTTTTGTGCTGACTTACACAGATGCGTCCGCCGGGTACAAAGGCATGACTGCCTTCATCGTGCCAGCAGAAACTGAGGGCGTCAGGGTCGGCAAGCACGAGGACAAGTTAGGGCAGCGGGCCTCGGACACGCGCGGCGTGAGTTTCGAAGATGTGAAGGTCTCTGAAGCGCATCGCCTGGGCAATGAAGGCGACGGGTGGAGAATCGCCATGCACGCCTTCGATCATTCTCGACCGGTCGTTGCCGCTGCAGCCGTGGGTTTGGCGCGCGGGGCCATGGAGCACGCCGTACGATACGCGGCGGAACGGAAGACCTTTGGCGCGCCCATTGCTAAACACCAGGCCGTCAGTTTCATGATCGCCGATATGGCCATGAATATCGAAGCAGCCAGGTTGCTGGTGTGGGAATCGGCCTGGAAGACCGACCAGGGAAAGCGAAACACCCTTGAAGCCGCTTACGCCAAAGCGTTTGCCGCCGACATGGCGATGAAGACGGCCACCGATGCCGTGCAGGTTTTTGGTGGGTACGGCTACTCCACTGAGTATCCTGTGGAAAAAATGATGCGCGATGCGAAGATTTTTCAAATCTACGAAGGCACCAGCCAAATTCAGCGCCTCATCATCGCACGAGAATTGTTTAGCAAAAGGTAAGATTCTGGGAAGAATTGCATGCCCCGTAAAATCATAAAGCTAACGGTTAACGGTTCAAATCATGTAACCGCAGTGCGCGAGTACGACGTTTTGCTCGACGTCATCCGCGAAAACCTCAATCTCACCGGCACCAAACGCGGCTGCGACATGGGTACCTGCGGCTGCTGCACCGTTTTGATTGACGGCAGGGCCCGGCTTTCCTGTTTGACCCTGGCGTTGGAATGCGTGGGCAAGAAGATCGTCACCATCGAAGGTCTGAAGTCCCCGGTCGTTCATCCTTTGCAGCGGGCCTTTGCAGAGTCAGGCGGGTCCCAGTGTGGCTTTTGCACTCAGGGATTCATCATGACCGCTAAGGCGCTTTTGGACGAAAATCCCAAACCCAGTCGCACAGAGATCGAAGAGGCTATTTCAGGGAACATGTGCCGCTGCACAGGTTACATTAAGATCGTGGATGCCATCGAAGGGGTTGCCGCGGGCTTCGAGACGAGTGATTTGCGCTCAAAGGTTGCAGCACCGAAAGACTCTGAGCTCAAATGACAGAAATTCAGCGTCCTTCGGGGTTTAATTGAAAATGCCTTAATGAGAGTAGAGATAATGCGAAAGTCAAAAAATGGGCCGAACATCATCGGTAAGCGCGTTCCTCTGGTGGACGCTCTGAAAAAGACTACGGGCGAAGGCTTTTACACCGACGACATCAAGTTGCCGGGCATGGTGGTGGGGAAGATTCTACGAAGCCCTTACCCACATGCGAGAATCAAGGCCATCCGTACGGCGAAGGCCGAGGCTTTGGACGGCGTGCATGCCGTCATCACTGGAAACGAGCCGGGAGCGCAGAATCGTTTCGGGGTGCTGCCCATCTCTAAAGATGAGATTGCCATGCCCAAGCCCGGCGCTTCTGGACGCGAGGGCAAAGTGCTCTACGTTGGCGACTGTGTGGCCGCGGTTGCCGCCAACAATGAGGAAGTCGCCCTGGCAGCCTTGCAGTTGATTGAAATCGATTGGGAAGAACTGGAGCCAGTAGCTCGCGCAGACCAGGGCCTCAA
Organism: bacterium; assembly: GCA_046757525.1. Taxonomy (GTDB): domain Bacteria; phylum Zhuqueibacterota; class Zhuqueibacteria; order Oceanimicrobiales; family Oceanimicrobiaceae; genus JBHHYI01. Next base: position 7,582 of record JBHHYI010000066.1, read on the forward strand.
AAAAACCAGCGACCCTCTTCAAGACAAAACAGAGGAGGGCACCAACGTGCAAAAATCCGTCAAGCAACATTTTGGCGATGTTCCTGGAGCACTCAAGCATTCCGAATTTGTGGAAACCGGCGATTTTGAGTTTGTCGGTTTGAATCATGCTTTTACTGAGCCGATTGCCACCATTGCCCATTACGAGGCTGACGACCGATTGACCGTTTGGTCGGCGCAGCAGGTACCGCACTACCTCCACCGGGCGCTGGCAGAGGTGATGGAAATGCCCATGCATAAAATTCGCGTCATCAGGCCCATGGTTGGTGGCGGCTTTGGCGGCAAGAGCGACCCTTTCCCGCACGAAATGATCGCAGCCATGTTGTCGCGCAAATGCCGGCGCCCGGTCAAAATCTTATTTGACCGAGAAGAGGTGTTCTACAACAACCACGGCCGACACCCCACCAAGACCCACATTACCGTGGCCGCCGATGCCCGGGGCAAGCTCACCGCGTTGGATCTCGATGCCACCATCGATGGTGGTGCCTGGGGCAGTTTTGGCGTGGTGACCACCTACTACAATGGCGTGCTGGCCATGGGGCCTTACCGGATTCCCAACTTTCGCTACTCCGGACGCCGGGTGTACACCAACAAAGCCCCGTGTGGTGCCATGCGAGGGCATGGGGCCGTGAACACCCGCTTCGCTTTTGAAGTTCTCATGGACATTTTGGCCGAAAGAGCGAAACAGGATCCGTGTGACTTCCGTTTGGCGAATCTCCTATCAGAAAACACGGAAACGATCAACGGGTTTCGCATCACCAGCAACGGCACGCGCGAATGCATCGAGAGGGCACGGCAGCGCTCTGATTGGGATCGCAAACACGGCCAACTGCCGTACGGCGAAGGCATTGGTGTGGCCTGCGGGTTCTACATCAGTGGCAGCGCCCATCGAATTCATTTCAACGAATTGCCGCAGTCGACCGTGCACCTCAAAGTCGACATGGACGGCGGCATCACCGTGCACTGCCTGGCTGCCGAAATAGGGCAGGGCAGCGATACCATGTTGGCCCAATGTGTCGCCGAGCCCCTGGGCGTCAATTTGGACCGCGTCAGAATTTTTTCTTCAGATTCGGATGCCGATCCTGTCGATTTGGGTTCCTATTCCAGTCGCGTGACTTTTATGGCTGGTAATGCGGCCCTGCGGGCAGCAGAGAAAATCCGCAAGAAGTTGACCAATGCGGCTGCCAAAATCACGGGGTATCCTTCCGATGGCTTTGTGTTGAAAGACGAAAGGGTCTTTTATGCGCCAAAACCAGATATTGCGGTAACTTTTGACGAGGCCCTCACCGAGGCCCTGGCCCAAAATGGCGCTTTACTCGCCAAAGGCATCTACCAGTCGCCACCGCCAATTGGTAAACGCGGTGCGTTCAAGGGCTGGCGCGCAGGCCTGTCGCCGACTTACAGTTTTCAGGCTTATATTGCCCAGGTGACCGTTGACCCGGAGACCTTTGAAGTGCGGGTGCAAAAAGTGTGGGCGGCGCACGATTGTGGCAAAGCGCTCAATCCCCTCGCGGTCGAAGGACAAATAGAAGGGTGTATTCACATGGGCCTGGGCCAGGCGTTGTGTGAGGAAATGCCTTATCTCAAAGGCAACATCCTTGGCCCCAATTTTCTGGACTATCGGACCTTGACCCCCATGCAGATGCCTGAGGTCGACGTCATCATTGTGGAAAGCAACGATCCTGAAGGCCCTTTTGGCGCGAAAGAAGCCGGGGAAGGGCCGCTGCTGCCCATTCTGCCCGCGGTAGCCAATGCCATTTACGACGCCGTGGGCGTGCGCATGCGTTCGCTGCCCATGACCCCGGATAAGATCTGGAAGGAGGTTCAGAGGCAAACTCTGAAACATGGCATTCGCTCAAAAGTTGTGGTAGGCGTGTAGGTCTAACTTATCCCAGAAAGTTAGAAGTTGGCAAAACGTTCCTTAGAACGAATTAGAGATAAGATGAAGAGAGGTAACTATGCTTTGACCTCTCATGCCATAGACGAAATGCAGCCAGATGAACTCACTGAGTTGGATATAGAGGAAGCAGTTCTAAATAGCAAAATTGTGCGCCTACAGAAAGATCATTTAGGAAGGACAAAATATACGCTGGAAGGTCTGACGAAGAATTTAAGAAAAATTCGAGTAATCTGTAGATTTTCAGATTCAGGTGAATTAATTGTCATTATAACTGTTTATGAAATTATTTAGTGTTTAGCAATGCAAGCAATGAGCTTAGAAGGCGAACGGTGTGACTTTTGTGAGAAAGGGACTCTCAAAGCTAAGAGAGTTAGGGAAATCTTTCGGAAGAACCAGGATATAGTTCTCATTGATGATGTGCCCGCATTCGTTTGCAACCATTGCGGGGAACGGTATTATCTTGCAGACGTAAACAGAAAGCTTCGTGACATCGCAGAGAATCAAGAAAAGATAAAAAATAGAATCTCTGTACCTTTGGCAGATTACGAGGACGCCATTTAAGATATCCATTTAAAGTGAGGGAAAAAATGAAACCGTTTAACAACATAGTGATCTTAAACGTTCTTTCCCTGATGTTAGTAGTTGCTCAAGCTAATAGCCAGGAGGGGACGGCCTCCAAGAAATCCATTCGTCCCGTGCACACCTATTCCATCGTTGCCCGTGACCCGGAAACCGGGCAAATGGGGGTAGCGGTGCAGTCGCACTGGTTCTCCGTGGGACCCAGCGTGCCCTGGGCCGAGGCCGGTGTTGGTGCGGTTGCAACCCAATCGTTTGTCGACGTGAGCTATGGCCCGCTGGGGTTGCAGCTCATGAAAGCGGGAAGAACGGCCAAACAGGCGCTGGCCGCGTTGAAGCTGGCAGACCCGCACCCGGAAGTGCGGCAGGTCGCGATGATCGATGCGCACGGTAATGTTGCCGCACACACTGGCGCCAAGTGCATTCCGGCCGCGGGACACATTGTGGGAGACAATTTTTCCGTGCAAGCTAACTTGATGCTGAACGACAAGGTCTGGCCAGCCATGAAGAAGGCCTACGAATCTACTCGAGGGGATCTGGCAGATAAAATGCTGGCGGCGTTGGAAGCGGCTCAGTCTGTTGGTGGCGACATTCGCGGCCGGCAGTCGGCAGCCATCTTGATCGTGCGTGGCAAATCCACAGGCAGACCCTGGGCAGACCGTTTGGTAGATCTGCGGGTGGAGGACCATGCAAATCCGGTGCAGGAATTGAAGCGCCTGGTGAAACTGCACCGGGCTTACGAGCACATGAACAACGGCGATCTGGCGGTGGAACACAACGACATGGAGGGTGCCCTCAAAGAATACGGTGCCGCTGAGGCCCTGTTCCCGGAAAACCTGGAGATGAAGTTCTGGCACGCGGTCTCCCTGGTCAACGCCGACCGAGTCGATGAATCTCTGCCGTTGTTCAAACAGATTTTTGCCAAAGACGCCAATTGGGCTACGCTGCTTCCCAGGCTGCCTAAGGTCGATTTGCTGCCAAGAGATCAGGCGGTGATCGACAGGATTTTGGCGGTAGCCCCGGGCTCGAAAAATGCCAACAAATAGACATCATGATTTTACCGTCATTCAAATACTACCAGCCAACCACAATCGACGAGGCGCTGGACATTGCCCAAAAATGTAAAGGGGACTTCGATTTTATTGCCGGCGGTACGGACGTGCTTCCCAACTACAAGAATCGACTCAACAATCGTCGTAACCTGATCAGCCTGTCGCAGATAAAGGAGCTCTACCAGCTCACGGACACAGAAGTAGGCGCCATGGTCACGTTGGTTCAGTTAGAAAGAAGTTCTCAGGTCCGGGAAAAATTTCCGGCTATTTCTAAAACTGCCCATCTAATCGCCACGCCCTTGTTGCGGGAATCTGCCACGGTTGGTGGCAATATCTTGTTGGACACCAGATGCTGGTTTTTCAATCAATCCTTTTTGTGGCGCGAATCCAAGGGTTTTTGCTTGAAAGCCGACGGCGATGTGTGCCTGGTGGTGCCGCAAACGGAAACCTGCTACGCCACCTACTCCGGCGACTTAGCTCCGGTGTTCATGGTGTTAGGCGCCACCTTCCATCTGGCCGGCCCCGACGGCAAACGGTCGGTGCCCTCCGACAAGTTCTTTACCCACGACGGGATCACCCGGAACGTGAAGCTACCCGAGGAGATTTTGACGCACATTTCTCTTCCGCGAGAAGCTCAGGCGTTGCAAGCGGACTACAGAAAGCTACGCGTGCGCGACTCCATGGACTACCCGGTCCTGGGCACTGCCGTGGCCCTGCGATTGAGCCAGAACACCATTGAAGAGCTGAGAATTTCCATTACCGGACTGGGCACCACGCCAGTGGTTTACGACGAAATCACCCGTCAATTCATTGGCGATCAGATGACAGCGGAGTTAGTAGAGCAGATCAGTCATGAAATCATGGAACAGGTCAAACCGTACCGCAACGTTCATTTTTCGCCTCAATACCGCAAGGCCATGGTTGGGGTTTATTTGCGACGTTTGTTATTGGCTTTGTCACACATCTCCACCTTGCCAACCTCTTGAATCTCATTTCAGCGATGACCGATCTAATGAAAGCCGTGGTGATTCACGAACACGGTGGCATTGAAAAACTATCGTACGAAGACCAGCCGGTGCCTCAAATCCAGGCCAATGAGATTCTGCTCGAGGTCAAGGCCATCGCCTTGAATCACCTGGATTTGTGGGTGCGACAAGGGCTGCCTGGCATTCGATTGGCCATGCCCCACATCCTGGGTTCCGACGTCTCAGGGGTCGTAGCCGCCGCCGGTGAGCTGGTGACAAATGTCAAAGTAGGCGACCAGGTGCTCTTGGCACCGGGTTGGGGCTGCGGGCATTGCGAGCTCTGCCTGGCAGGTCAGGACAATTATTGCCGGGATTATAAAGTACTGGGGGAAAATACGCAGGGCGTTTATGCGGAATTTGTCAGAGCATCCGCTGAGAATGCTTTGCCTATCCCCGCAGGGCTAAATTTTGACCAGGCCGCAGCCATTCCTCTGGTGTATTTGACCGCCTGGCACATGTTGGTGGATCAAGCGAAAGTACAGCCGGGCGAGGACATTTTGATTCTGGCCGCAGGGAGTGGCGTGGGCAGTGCGGCGGTCCAGATTGCAAAGCTCTTCGGTGCACGGGTGATTGCTACCGCCAGCACGCAGGCCAAACTGGAAAAAGCGCAAGAATTAGGGGCTGACGAAACCATCAACTACCAGGAAAAGGACTTTCTGGAAGAAGTGAAAAGAATAACCGGTAAACGGGGGGTCGACATCGTGTTTGAGCACGTGGGAAAATCAACCTGGGACAGCAGTCTCAAGGCTTTGACCAAAGGGGGCCGCCTGGTGACCTGTGGCGCAACCACAGGTTACGACGCCGTTACGGATCTGCGCTACGTTTTTTTTAAGGAACTGAAGATTTTTGGTAATTTCATGGGGCGCAAGGAGAATTTGAAGCACGCGCTCAAATTCTTCCCGCACAAATTAAAGCCCGTAATCGATACGCAGTTTCACTTGAGAGAAGCGGCCAAGGCCCACGAAAAATTGATGAAAAGAGAGCAGTTTGGTAAAGTGCTGTTGAAGCCTTGACTTCAGGTAAAAAGTTGGTCAAGGCGGACTTGACATCATTTGTAACGCAACCGTCAACATTTGTCAAACTTCTCAATCGAGACGATTGAGTTACAATTTCCCAGGTGGCCTGACAAAGAGTTTTTCAGGGCAATCAAAGGCTGAAGCAAGGCTTCAGCACTCCAAAGGTCAAAACTTCGAGCAGAAACGCTTAACATTACGTTAACTTTGTATTAAGGAGGGTAGCAATGATTCGACTTTCTCGGTTTACAAAACGTGCCTATTTTCTACCTTTGGTTCTTGTGGTATTGGCAGGGTGGGGGTGCCAGGCCACGGCCCAGGACTCTAACTACATTCGGGCTCACTATGCGAAATATGAGTATCGAATTCCCATGCGGGACGGGGTTAAGCTGTTCACTTCTGTTTACGTGCCCAAGGACAAATCGAAAACCTATCCGATTATTTTGAAACGCACGCCGTACAGCGTCAGACCCTATGGCCTGGACAAGTACCTCAGCCATCCGGACCGGCAGCGGGAACGCTATTTTCAGGAGGGGTACATCCTGGCCTATCAGGACGTGCGCGGACGCTACATGTCCGAAGGGGAGTATGTCAACGTTAGACCGTACATCGAAAAGAAGAAAAATAAGCGTCAGATCGACGAAACCACCGACACGTACGACACGGTTGATTGGCTGGTCAAGCATATTCCGGGCAACAACGGCAGGGTTGGGATCAGCGGCATTTCGTATCCAGGTTTCTATTCGTCCATGGGGGCTATCGATGCCCATCCGGCCGTCAAGGCGGTGTCTCCGCAAGCGCCGGTTTCGAAATGGATGGCGGGCGATGACTTCTTTCACAACGGCGCTTTCTTGCTGCCACATGCCTTTGACTTTTACATGGCCTTCGGTCAGCCGCGCCCCAAACCGAAAAGCGTCCGCGACAAGAGATTCGACCACGGCACGCCCGACGGTTACAAATTCTTCCTGGGAATGGGCCCTTTGCCAAATGCCGACACCAAATATATGAAGGGCAAAGTGGCCTTCTGGAAAGAGCTGACGCAACACGGGCAATGGGACGATTTTTGGGCAGCCCGCAACATCCTGCCGCATCTAAGAAAAATTAAGCCTGCCATGCTCGTGGTCGGTGGCTGGTTTGATACGGAAAACCTGTTCGGCGCGTTGCACACTTATGCCGCCATCGAGAAAAACAATCCTAACACCACGAACATGCTGGTCATGGGGCCTTGGTCGCACGGGGAATGGGCCAGACGAGATGGACAGTTTCTCGGGGACATCGACTTCGGTGCAAAGACCTCTGACTTCTACACAGAGCACATCGAGGTGCCCTTTTTCAACTATTACCTGAAAGGCCAAGGCGAATTACACCTCGCTGAAGCCACTGTGTTTGAAACGGGCGCCAACCGGTGGCAATTCCTGGATAGCTGGCCGCCCAAAAATACCAAACCCACTAACATTTACTTGCATGACGGCGGACGGCTGACTTTTGAGTCGCCGCAGCAATCCGAGAGCGACTACGACGAATATGTCAGCGATCCTGCTAAGCCGGTGCCGTACACCTCGGAAATCACGCAATGGTACAATCCCGCTTTTATGCTGCAAGATCAGCGCTTTGCCGACAGACGCCCGGATGTGCTGGTGTATCAGACCGATATTCTAACCGACAGCGTCACCATTGCCGGTCCATTCACCGCCACTCTTTACGTCTCAACGTCTGGCACCGACTGCGATTGGATCGTGAAGCTCATCGACGTATTCCCGGACGATACACCCGACCCGGATCCTAATCCGCACAAGGTACAGCTTGGGGGCTATGAGATGCTGGTGCGCGGGGACGTTCTGCGTGGCAAGTTTAGAAACAGCCTCTCAAGGCCTGAGCCGTTCGTGCACAACGAGGTCACGAAAGTCGCCTTTCAACTGCAGGACGTCTTCCACTCTTTCAAGAAGGGCCACCGGATCATGGTGCAAATCCAGAGCACCTGGTTCCCCATGGTGGACATCAACCCGCAAAGATTTGAGGACATCTTTCAGGCCAAGGCCGACGACTTTCAAAAGGCCACCCAGCGCGTCTACCACACGCCGCAATATGGCTCGCACATCACGGTCCATGAGGTGCAAGGGCGCCAGACATCTGATTGAATCCGTTGGAGAGGAGGTTTGGAACAGTGAAGATTGCTAAGATCGCCATCGTTGGTGCTGGCACCATGGGGCGAGGCATTGCGTATTCCGCCTGCGTGGGCGGTTTTGAAACTGTGGTCCAGGATATTTCGGACAACATGTTGATAGCTGCTGTTGCCAGCATTCAGTCTTATCTAAATAAGGCAGTTGAAAGGGAAATCCTCGCCCCTGAGGCGGCCAAAGCTGCTTTTGCCCGACTGAGCTCTTCCACCGAGCTTACCGAAGCAATTGGTGATTGCGATTTCATCATTGAAGCCATACCGGAAAACATCACAGCCAAAATCGAACTGTTCGAGAAAATCGACCAGAGCCGCAAATCCGGCGCCATTTTGGCGTCCAATACTTCGTCGCTGAGTATTACGGAAATGGCTGCGGTTACGGCAAGACCAGACCGGTTTGTCGGCATGCACTTTTTCAATCCGGTGCACAAGATGAAACTGGTAGAAATTGTTCGTGGCCTGGAAACCAGCTCTGAAACCATTGCAACCACTGAAGAGGTCGCGGCCAAAATGGGCAAAGAGACCGTGACCATCAAAGAGTCCCCGGGCTTCATCACCAGCCGCATCAACGCGATGATCGGCAACGAAGCGTTTTACATGCTGCAAGAGGGCATAGCCTCGGCTGCGGACATCGACAAAGCGGTCAAGTTGGGCTTGAACCATCCCATGGGCCCTTTTGAAATGGTCGACCTGGTGGGTCTGGACACGCGTCTGAGCATCCTGAAGTTCTTGCACCAATCGTTAGGAGAAAAGTACCGCCCCTGTCCTTTGTTAGAGCAGTACGTTAAGGCGGGACGGCTGGGGCGCAAAAGCGGCAGGGGTGTATACGATTATTCAGAGGAGAAGTAGTGGTTTGAAATGGCAAAGTGCCGAAATCGCAATCTTGTCTGAGAGAGCGCCACGGCACGATCTGCCTATTTTCTCTTTGACAATGGTGGAATAATTTTATAAATTTAAAGTTAAATTGATTTAGGAAGTACTGAATTGCTCTTATGCTGTACCTGATTATTTTTCAAAGAATTGTTGCGAAAGGATCGAATGTTAGAGCGCTTTATTTTGAGAAGGGTCTGTTTCCACGGTGGATACTGGGCGAACGGATTTCCAGTCATGAGTATTATGGGCTGTTTGCCACAGATCATAGTTTTTTTGCAAGTTCAACCAGCTTTCGGCCGTGGAGTTAGGAAAGGCCTGGGATAAGCGCAAGGCCATATCGGGGGTTACCGATTTGCGTTCATTGACAATGGAAGAAATAGCTTTTCGAGACACACCAAGTATTTCAGCCAATTTTGTGTTCGAAATGGATAATGGCTCTAAGTACAGATTTCTTAGGATACGGCCCGGGTGGCCAGGAGATCTTTTTCTGTCTTTCATTGACATCATTGATTATTCCTATATTGATTCAAGGTACCTAATGGTAATCAGTGTAATCGACCATATAGGCATCGCCATTTACAAACTTGAACGTAATTCTCCAATTTCCAGACACATTAACGGCCCAGATTTCTTCCTGTTTGGGATGTAATTTGTGGAGCCTGGATCCTGGGAAATTCATGACTTGAATCGTATCGGCGGCATCTTCGGTGTTCAGCCTTCAGGCTGTAAGTTTCACAAAAATTCACGCTAAAGCGTGAACACCTAACTGGTTCCGGTTTCGGCAGGTTTGAACGTATTTTACGAGTTTATAGTATTACGTCTCATTTCTTGCACAAAAGTGCAAAAAGAATTGGAACGCGGATTGCACGGATTTAACTGATCTGAACGGATTAGCCAGACTTGAGGCAGTGACTCTGAACCGAATGACTCATCAACCGTTTGATTTTCACAAGAGACAAATCCGTGCAAATCCGTAAGATCCGTGTCCCATTCATTTGCGGCTGCGCCGCGCTTGGAATAATGCAGGATAAGGCATTCACACTTATTTGTCAAGGACATTTTCGGTAGCAGCCGTTTTGGGGAGGATTTAGCGATTGAAATATGTTACCATGAGTTTGTGGCTTTAACTATGCCTTCATCTGAGGTTAAAGCTGGTGCGCACGTGAAGGAGAACTGATGGATGAATTTAAACAGACATCTGAAGAATCCCCCAGAAAATGTTTGGCTTCTTGTGCCACGCGTAACCAAGAATCCGAGAATTTAGCAGACCATATCGATTTGGCTTAAGTTGTTTAACCAGGACCGCAAACAGGAGGTGTCACTCATGCAGGCGACGAAAGAACACAAAACGGGGAATCCACCGTATCCGGGAAAAAGAGTCACCACCAATGGCAATCAGTTGGTTTCGGGCACCGAAGCCCTCATGGCTGAGGCGGGGGTGTTTTACCCTATCACGCCTTCCACGGAGATGGGCGAGAATTACCAATTGGCTTTTGCCCGCGGGCAATTGACCGCCTTTGGGGAATCGCTGGTCGCCGTCGAAGCCGAAGGCGAACACGCGGCGCAAGGCGGCGCCATCGCCATGTCGGTTACGGGCAAGCGTACCGTAAATTTCACCTCAGGCCAGGGACTCGTCTACGGCCTGGAACAATATTATCATGCGCCGGGCAAGCTCAGCACCATGGTCGTAGAGGTGGGCGCCCGCGCTTTGACCAAACACGCCCTGAACGTACATTGCGGCCACGATGACGTGTACGCGGCTCTCGACACTGGCTGGAACATTACCTTTGCCAAAGATGCGCAACAGGCCGCTGACCAGGCTATCATCTTGCGCAAGGTCAATGAGCTGAGTTTAAATCCGGGCATGAACGTCCAGGACGGCTTCCTCACCACCCACCTGGAAAGGACGTTTCTCAAACCTGAACCGGGTCTCATTCGCGAGTTTTTGGGCGCAGCCGACGACATCATCGATTGCCCGACGGAGGCGCAACGCATCTTGTTTGGCCCCAAAAGACGACGCGTGCCCGCAATGATCGATCCCAAGAACCCGGTGCTCTTAGGACCCGTGCAGAACCAGGAGCACTATATGAACGGGGTGGCAGCCCGAAGAAACAATTTCTCTGAAGACATTCTGCCTTTTTTTGAGCAAGCTTACGAAGAATTCGGACGCCTCACCGGCCGCTACTACGGCCTGATTTCTCCGTACAATTGCGAGAATGCCGACAGTGTTTTCGTGGTTCTGGGCAGTGCCGCTGAAAATATTGCGGCGGTCATAGATTATTTGAAAGCCACCCGAGGCATCGATGTGGGCGTCATTCACGTCAATGTGCTGCGGCCCTTTCCGGAAAACGCCATCATCAAGGCGCTCAAAGGCAAGAAGCGGGTCATTGTCCTGGAGAGGACGGACGAACCGCTTTCCAGCGACAATCCGCTGACGCGCGACATCAAGGTCGCGTTGAGCAAAGCTGCCAGCAACCATTTCACCAATAGCTACGACAAGCTGGACAAGCTGGATCCGGCCACCGAGATGCCGCAGATCATTTCCGGTGTCTACGGCCTGGGCTCGCGCGATTTCAGACCGGAGGGTATTATCGGCGCGTACGACTTTGCTACTGGCAAAAGTGCTCGTCAGGATGGCAAAAAAGTGGGCGACGGCGTGAGTTTTTGCTTCCTGGGTATCGATCACCCGTACGCAGTTGTTTCCGAAGAAACACCTTCCTGCCTGCCGGAAAAGTCTATTGCCGTGCGCTTTCACTCCATCGGTGGCTGGGGCATGATCACCACGGGCAAGAACTTAGGTGAGATTTTAGGAGAATTTTCCAATTACATCGCGGAACGGGATAATATCTTTGATGAGCGTGGCGAACCCAAGGAAATCATCCACATCAGCGCTAACCCAAAATACGGCTCTGAAAAGAAAGGCGCTCCCACCAACTATTTTTTGGTAGCTGCACCAGAACGCGTCCGCGTCAATTGCGATTTGCACCACGTGAGCGTCGTCCTTTGCTGCGATCCCAAAATCTTCTTGCACACCGATCCTTTGGTTGGTTTGCAGGAAGGCGGTGCTTTTGTTTGGGAATCGAGCGAGCCCACGCCGGAAGAAGCCTGGCAGCGCATCCCGGTTCGCTACCGCAAGGAAATCATTGAAAAGAATATTCAGATATTCACTTTGAACGGTTTTGCCATAGCCAAAGCGGCAACCGACAGAGAAGATTTGCAGACCCGCATGCAGGGAAATTCCTTTCTCGGCGCTTTTTTCCGCGTTTCCTCGTTCTTACAGGACTACAACATTCAGGAAGAAGATTTTCTGCGCATCGTCAGGAATCAATATGTCAAGAAATTTGGACGTTTTGGCGAAGCGGTGGTAGAGTCCAACATGACCGTCATGAAACAAGGCTTTGAGCAAGTCACCAGGGTGGAACACGGGAGGCTGGACGCACCGGACACTTCGAGCTTCGTTGGCAGCATCGTGAATCCCTGTTCGATAGCGCCTGCTGCACACGAAGATTCGAGATTGGTGCAGATTTCAGGAAACGGGCGCAACGGCGGCAACGGCAAAGCGCCGCTTTTCAGAATGTCGACGTTTGATGCGGAATTCCGTGCAGGATTGGGGTACAATCAGCCGTCCAGTCCTTTAGCCTCGGTGGGGGTCATGGCCGCCGCTACGGGGGCCAGCGCCAGCAAATACGTGGCAAGACGGGAAATTCCTCTCTTCATCGAGGAAAACTGTACCCAGTGTATGGATTGCATCACCGTGTGCCCGGACACGGCTTTGCCCAATACGGCCCAGGACATCCCCATGGTCCTGTCCACTGCGATTTCGAATTACGTCTCAGACGCAAATGCCAGAAGCGCACTCTTGCAGCGGGTCGACGAAATTGAAAAAGGGTGCCGTACGAGGATGTTAGAGCTGGCAACGGACAAGGAGGACAAAACACGTTTTAAAGATATCGTTATCGAACAGATAAAGGCGATCCAGGATGACGCCGTCACGCCGGCAGCCATCGCTGAACTGGAGGCAATTCTGGACACGCTTCCCATAGCTTACAAGAGTGCCAAAGCAATTTTCTTGAACAAGGAAAAGAAGGAACCTGGCGCAGGTGGACTCTTTTCGATCTTTGTGAACGATCTGTGCAAAGGCTGTGCGGCGTGCGTCGAAGCGTGTGGAGATCACGAAGCCTTGAAGATGATTCCGGAAACCGAAGAGGTGCACGCCAGGTATCACTCGGCCACGCAATTTCTTGAATCCCTGGCTGACACGCCGCAGAAATATCTGGGCATATTCAATTCAGCAACGCCGCAGGAATCGAAGGCCGCGGCCTTGAAAATGCACCTGATGCTGCAGTCGAAATACAAGTCGCTGGTGGCCGGCGACGGGGCCTGTGCCGGCTGTGGTGAAAAGTCTGTTTTGCGCTCCATTGCCACACTCACCGAAACCTTGATGCGGCCCATATTTCGAGCCAAAGCCGAACGGTTGTACCAAAAAGCGGGGCAATTGCAAAACAGCGGATTAAGCACCCTCAACAAACTCAAACAGCAGGATGAGCGCTCCTACCGCACATTCAAGAAAGCGGTTCTGCATCTGCTCATGGGCTACGGCGGCGAGAATTCTGAGGACACGGAGTCCAACATAACGGCACGCTTTGACGGCAAAGATGAGGACATCATCGAGGCGCTGGTGCTGGTCATGCGCCAGGAGGCGCACAATCACACAGAATTGCAAACGCTCGAGGGATTTGCGCCGAACGGCATGTCGGTCATGGCGATGGCGGCCCACACAGGGTGCAACACGGTTTATGGCTCTACGCCACCGAACAATCCCCATCCTTATCCCTGGATGAACTCCTTGTTCCAGGATGGCGCAACCATCGGTTGGATGATCGGCGAAAGTTTTGTCAAGAGTCATGCAAGACGCTCCGTGATTCCTGAACGGTTTGCAGACTTTTTGTTGAATGGCTCGAGTGAAACTTTCTCTGAGGACGATTATTTCATGTACACGCATTTTTCCGACACCAATATGACGGACGACGAAGTCATGGAATTGCCTAAAGTCTGGGTGGTTGGTGGCGATGGCGGCATGGGCGACATCGGTTTTCAGAATGTGTCCAAAGCGGTCTTGCAAAACCGTCCCAATGTGAAAATGCTGATGTTGGATACCCAGGTGTATTCCAACACCGGTGGTCAGAATTCTGATTCCTCACCCATGACCGGCGGATTCGACATGAACCAGGCCGGTGTGGCCTCACAAGGCAAGCTCACGGAAAAGAAATCTGTTTCAGAGACCCTTCTCGGCGGCCACGGTTCGCCTTATGTGGCACAAGTATCGATGGCCAACACGGGCACTCTGTACAAATCGATCCTGGATGGTCTGTGTTATCGCGGCACGGCCTTTTTCCAGGTTTTCACCACCTGTCAGCCTGAACACGGTGTGCCGGATTACGCTGCCCAAATCCAGGCTCAGAGAATTAGGGACAGCCGCGGGATGCCTGAATTTGTTTTCGATCCCCAACTTGGGGAGACCTACCAGGAAGCGTTAAACATCAAAGGCAATCCACATGAAGATAAAGACTGGTACACCAAGAAAGCACCAGTCACCAAAACACCTTACCTTTACACGGTAGCCCATTGGGCGTTTACCGAGGCCCGCTTTAGATTGCACCACAAAATAGTAAAAGAGGAAGCGGTCCGGGGCTTAATTCGCCTGGAGGACAAGCTAAAACTGATCACTATGGACGACATTGTTCATCGTAGATATCTGGACAAGAATCACCGGTCGTACATTCCCGACCGGGGGGTTTACACCGTTGACTACGCCGAGGACGGTTCGCCCGTCTATCATATTCTCTCGCGGCAAATGGTTATTTTCTGCGTTGAGCGGCGTAAAGCCTGGCGCATTTTGCAAAGCCGAGCGGGCATCATCAACAAAGATTATCTGGATCAGAAAGAGTTGCTGTCCAAAATTGACAATGGAGAGTTGACTGTGGAAGACTTTCTCGACAACAACCATCGCAACGAAACAATACCGCAGCCAACTG